>NZ_JARKOT010000055.1 GCF_029977985.1 Propioniciclava sp.
CAGCAGAACCATCTGCGCCCGACGCCACGTCACCACCGACCCCGAACTACGACGCACGATCTGCAACAACCGGTTGCCCTCAACGTTGCTGATCTCCCGGACATGGACACGCTCCGCCATGACTACTCCTGAGGGGAAGAACAGGAATCCGACCCCCCAAGCGTCCCGGCACCGGGCCAGTCACCAACATCCGGCACGCCGTCAACACGGGCAAAGGTTCACAGCCGCGGTACTAGGTCAGAAACGTGAGGTAGGGGGCGCCCACCCGTGAGGGTGGACGCCGCCCCTCACTTCTGCTTCAGGGCCGCCTGGGCCGCCGCGAGGCGGGCGATCGGCACGCGGAACGGCGAGCAGGACACGTAGTTCAACCCGACCGAGTTGAAGAACTCGATGGAGGCCGGATCGCCACCGTGCTCACCGCAGACACCCGTCTTCAGGTTCGGCTTCGTGGACCGCCCCTTCTCGACGCCGATCTGGACGAGCTGCCCGACACCGGTCGCATCGAGCGACGCGAACGGGTTCGCCTTGATCACCTCGTTGTCGACGTACGCCCCCAGGAAGCCGGCCTCCGCATCGTCGCGCGAAATGCCGATGCCGGTCTGGGTGAGGTCGTTCGTGCCGAAGCTGAAGAAGTCGGCCTGGTTCGCGATCTCGTTTGCCACGAGCGCGGCGCGCGGGATCTCGATCATGGTGCCCACCGTGTAGTCGAGCTTCTTTCCGGCCTTCTCGAACTCGTCCTCGACGGCGGCGACAACGATCTCGCGCTGCGTCTTGAGCTCGGACTCGAACGCCACCAGCGGGATCATGATCTCGACGCCCACCGTCTCGCCCTCGCGCTCGAGCACGGCCAGAGCGGCCTTGATGATCGCGCGGGCCTGCATGTCGGGGATCGACGGGTAGAGCATCGCGAGGCGGCAGCCGCGCGTGCCCAGCATCGGGTTCTGCTCGTGCAGGCGCTTGACCTGGGCGAGCGTGGCGCGTTCGGCGGCCACCTCGGCCTCATCGGCCCCGGTCAGCTCGAGCTTCTGGACGAGCAGGCTCTGCTCCACCAGGTTCGGCAGGAACTCGTGCAGCGGCGGGTCGAGCAGGCGCACCGTGACCGGCAAGCCCTTCATCGCCGTGAAGATGGCCTCGAAGTCCTTCTGCTGCATGGGCAGGATCTCCGCCAGGGCGGCCGCGCGCTGCTCCTCGTTCTCGGCGAGGATCATCTTGCGGACGGCGGGCAGGCGGTCGGCCGCCATGAACATGTGCTCGGTGCGCGCCAGGCCGATGCCCTCGGCCCCCAGCTCGCGGGCCTTGGAGGCGTCCTCGAAGTTCTCCGCGTTGGCCCGGACGCCGAGGCGACGGATCTCGTCGGCCCACGCCCCCACCTGCTGGAAGTCCTCGTTGATGGACGGCGGCACGAGCTCGAGCGCCCCCGCGAAGACCTCCCCGGTGGACCCGTTGAGGGTCAGCACGTCGGACGTGCCGTAGGCCACGCCGTCGATCGTCACCGTCTTGCCGAGCGGGTCGATCTTGATGCCGGGTGCGCCGGCGACACAGGTGATGCCCATGCCGCGGGCGACCACGGCGGCGTGCGACGTCATGCCGCCGTGGGCGGTCAGGACGCCCTGGCTCACCATGACGCCGTGGATGTCGTCCGGCGTCGTCTCGTAGCGGACGAGGATGATCTTCTCGCCGGCCTTGCCGCGCTCCGCGGCGTCGTCGGCGTCGAAGCTCAGCGCACCGACAGCCGCCCCCGGCGACGCGGGCAGGCCCTTGACGATCGCCTTGGCGGTGTTGTTCGGGTCGATGGCGGGGTGCAGGAGGGCGTCCAGCTGGTCGGGCTCGACGCGCAGGATGGCCTCCTCCTTGGTGATGAGGCCCTCCTCCACCATGTCGACGGCCGTCTTCACGGCGGCTGCGGCGGTGCGCTTGCCGTTGCGGGTCTGGAGCATGTAGAGCTTGCGATCCTCGATCGTGAACTCCATGTCCTGCATGTCCTTGTTGTGGAGCTCGAGCTTCTCCATGGTGTCCAGCAGTTCGCGGAACGCCTCGGGCAGCACGCCCTCCATCTCCTCCAGGTTGCGCGGCGTGCGGATGCCCGCCACCACGTCCTCGCCCTGGGCGTTGGTGAGGAACTCGCCGTAGAGCTCCTTGACGCCCGTGGAGGGGTTGCGGCTGAAGCAGACGCCGGTGGCGGAGGTTTCGCCGCGGTTGCCGAAGACCATCTGCTGCACGTTCACGGCGGTGCCGAGATCGCGCGAGATGCCGTTGGCGCGGCGGTACACCTCGGCGCGCGGGTTGAGCCAGCTGGAGAACACGGCGTTGACGGCCCGGTTCAGCTGCTCGCGCGGGTCCGTGGTCCAGTGGCCGCCGAGCGCCTCGTTGGCGAGCTCCTTGAACTCGGCCGTCAGCTCCTTGAGGTCCTCGGCCGTGAGGTCGGTGTCCTGGGCGGCGCCCTTGCGCTCCTTCATCTGCGTGAGCGCATCCTCGAAGACGTGCGGCTCGATGCCCTCGACGACCTCGCCGTACATGGAGATGAAGCGGCGGTAGCAGTCCCAGGCGAAGCGCTCGTTGTCGGCGAGCGCGGCGACGGCGTCCACCGTCTCGTCGGAGATGCCGAGGTTGAGGATCGTGTCCATCATGCCGGGCATCGAGAACACGGCGCCCGACCGCACCGAGACCAACAGGGGGTTCTCGGCCGAGCCGAGCTTCTTGCCGGTGCGCTCCTCGAGGCGGGCGAGGCCGGCGGCCACCTGATCGGCGAGGCCGTCGGGCCATTCGCTGTTGTTGTTCATCGCGTCCACGCACGCCTGCGTGGTGACGGTGAAGGCATCCGGGACCGGGACCCCGATGCGGTTCATCTCGGCCAGGTTGGCACCCTTGCCACCCAGCAGGGGCTTCAGTGAGATGTCACCTTCACTGAGGTCGTAGACGTACTTCGTCTCGGTCATGGACTGCTTCTCTCCTTCGGTGCTCCGACACGTCGGTGTGCAGTGGCTCGCCGTCTCCCCGCAGTGGAGCAACCCGCGGGGGCGACCCGGGGTCAACCGTAGTCGAACGGGCCGCGAACGCGCTGCGGGGCGGACTCCGTCCACCAGCTGGACGCCCTGCAGGAACCACATGAATAAACACAGAACCACAGTCCTGCAGCCCTCAAGACCGTGGCAACCACAGGCAACACGTACGCTCGTACACGAAGCGTTACTACGATTCGTCGTATGACGTTGGATCCCGTGGGATCGTTGATGATCGACGAGGCCGGCCCCCTCTCCGGTCGGGTCTTCGTGCTGGACGACGTCGACGGCTCGATCACCCGCGAGGCCATCCGCCAGGGCGC
This sequence comes from Propioniciclava sp., assembly GCF_029977985.1. Classification (GTDB taxonomy): domain Bacteria; phylum Actinomycetota; class Actinomycetes; order Propionibacteriales; family Propionibacteriaceae; genus Propioniciclava. The sequence goes on from NZ_JARKOT010000055.1 coordinate 3,323, forward strand.
GGACGTCCGCGCCTGGAGCGACGACGTCCGCGAGCAGTCCAAGCTCCCCCGCGCCCACGTCTTCGACGGCCCGCTCACCGCCGACTGGGTTCCCGACACCGTCCTCTGGCGGCTCCCGCGCGCCGTCTCCGGCGTCGAGGATCTCGCCGAGTCCCTCAGCACGTGGCTGACGCCGTCGGCGCGCGTGATCGCCGGCGCCCGCGTGAAGCACATGACGATCGCCCAGAACGCCGCCCTCGAGCGCTCGTTCGCCCACGTCACGGCCAGTCGCGGACGCCAGCGCTCCCGGGTGCTGCACGCCACCGGCGCGCGTCCCTCCCTCGCGCGCTGGCCGATGCGCCGCTACCTCACCGAACTCGACCTCACCGTCATCGCCCGCGGCACCGTGTTCGCCACGAACCGCCTCGACGACGGCACCCGCCTGTTGCTGCGCACCCTGAGCCGCATCACGTCGCAACCGCGCCGGCAGCCCTCGTCCCTCCCGACCGCGGGTGTGGCCATCGACCTCGGCAGCGGCTCCGGCATCATCGCCAGCTGGCTGGGGGTGCGCGGCTACACGGTCACCGCGATCGACGTCAGCCAGCATGCGCTGCAGTCCACACGGCTCACGGCGAACGCGAACCAGGTGCAGGTCGGGACGCGCCGCTCCGACGGCTTCGGAAGGACCCCGGACGCCTCGGCCGACCTCATCGTCAGCAACCCGCCATATCATCGGGGCGCGGCCAAAGACTCCACCCCGACGATCGAGATGATCCGCCGCGCCGGCGCCGTCCTGCGGCCGGGTGGCGAACTGTGGCTCGTCTACAACAGCCACCTGCCCTACCTGCCCGAACTGCGCCGCCACGTCGGCGTCACCACGATCGAGGCGCGCGACCGCAACTACATCGTCACCCGCTCCCTCAAGCAGCCCGAAGCCCTGAGCGAGGTCTGAGCGCGGGGCCGGACGCCGCCGGTCGTTCCAACGCCTCGTGCCACGATGGGGGCGTGATGCATCGCGCCCGGCAACCTCGCCGCTCGCTGCCCCGGTGGGTCCCGAACCAGCACGGGGCCTGGGCGATGCTCATCGTCCCCTTCGTCCTCGGTTCGGTCCTGCGCGCCCGGGCGGGCGAGTCGCTGGTGGCCCTCGTGCCGCTCTTCGGCTGCTGGATGGCGGGATACGTCGCCTTCTACGCCACCTCCGGCTGGTTGAAGGCTCCCCACGGACGCCGACCCGCCTGGCTGCCTTCACTCATCGCTGCCGCCGGGGCATCGGCCGCTTTCGGTGTCCTCGCCCTCGCGCTCGTCGGGTCCGGGCTGCTCGCGTGGGTGCCGGCATTCCTGCCCCTCCTCGTCCCGGCACTGGTCCTGGCCTCACGTCGCCGCGAGCGCGCCGTCCTGGGCGGCGCGCTGACCGTGGCCGCGGCGTCCCTCATGACCCTCGTGGCGCGCCACCCCGACGCCGGGCAGCTTCTGGCCCACCCGGACGCCGCGGCCGCCGGCGCCGCGGTGGGCGCGTTCGCCTACTTCTTCGGGACGGTCCTCTACGTGAAGACCCTCATCCGCGAGCGCGGCAATCGCGCGTACCTCGTGGCCTCCGTGGGCTGGCACGCGGTCGCGACCCTGGTCGCCGCCGCAGGCGCGTCGACGGGCGTGGCGCGCCCGTGGTGGGCGCTGTTCTTCGCCGCGACCACCGTGCGGGCGTGGGTCGTGCCGCACCTGCGGTCCCTGCCTACCCCGAAACAGGTGGGTTTCGGCGAGATCGCCCTGTGTGTCGCCCTGGTGGGTGCCTTCGCACTGACGTGAGCGGGGGGTACGTTGCTGCCCATGACTTCTCCCTCGGCGACCGCGGCCGAGCGTGCCCTCGCCCGCCGCAACACGTGGACGTTCGCCGTGGGCACCCTGGGTCGCGACTTCGTCTACACGATGGTGACGATGTTCCTCATCGTGTTCCTGACCGAGGTGCTCGACCTCGACGATGCGACGATGTGGTGGATCAACGGCATCCTGCTGGCCGCCCGCCTGTTCGACGCGTTCACCGACATCGTCATGGGCGGCATCGTCGACAACACGCGCTCGCGCTGGGGCGCCTACAAGCCGTGGATCGCGTTCGGCATCGTGGCGGCGTCCGTCTTCGCGGTGCTGCTGTTCACCGACTTCGGCCTGCGCGGGCCGGCGTTCATCGCGTTCTTCGCGGTCGTCTACCTGTGCTGGGGTCTGTCCTGGACGACGAACGACATCCCCTACTGGTCGATGCTGCCCGCGCTCACCCTCGACCCGGTGGAGCGGGAGAAGATCGGGTCCATCACGAAGGTGTTCGCCACGATCGGGCTGTTCGCTGCCGTCGCGAGTGTGATCCCGGTGACGGCTGCGCTCGGCGGGACGCCGCCGGCGTGGACCACGTTCATGCTCGTCGCCGTGCTGGCCACCATCGCGTTCCAGTCCATCACGCTGTTCGGCGTCAAGGAGCCGCACCTGGCGCGGACACAGGAGCGCACGTCGCTCCGCGAACTGGCGGCGATCGTGCTGCGCAACGACCAACTCGTCGTCACGTCGGCGTCCATGATCCTGTTCACAACCGGGTACGTCACGACGACGACGTTCGGCGTCTACTTCTTCAAGTACGCCTACCGCGACGAGGGCATGTACACGCCGTTCGCGATCGTCCTCGGGGTGGCGCAGCTGCTCGGCTTCGCCCTGTTCCCGCTCATGCGGAAGGCCCTCACACGCCGCCAGCTGTTCACCACCGCCATCGCCATGTGCGTGCTGGGCTACGTGGTCTTCTTCTTCGCGCCGATGAACATGATCCCGATCGGCATCGCGGGGTTGCTCGTGTTCATCGCCAACGCGATCATCGTGGTGCTCATCATGATGGCGATCACCGACTGCATCGAGTACGGCCAGTGGCGCACCGGCCGCCGCAACACAGCGGTCACGTTCGCCCTGCAGCCGTTCATCAACAAGGTCGCGGGCGCGTTGGCCACGGCCATCGTGGGCGCGACGCTGATCCTCACGGGCATCAACGCCGCCGCCACTCCCGCGGACGTCACCGAGGGGGGGCTCCTCGGCATGCGCCTCATGATGATGGGCTTCCCCATGATCCTGATCGTGCTCGCCTACCTCGTCTACCTGCGCTGGTACCGCATCGACGAGGCGTTCCACGCCCGCATCGTCGCCGACCTCACCGAGCGGGGCGAGCTGGGCGTCGTGTGACGCCGGCCCAGCCCCGCCGGTCTCGTCAGGCTTCGATCTCGACGACGGCGGCGTCCGGAGCGTTCTTCTGCACCGAGGCGACGCCCTTGAGGCAGGCGGCCTTCGACTCGTAGGCCTCACCTGTGGCGATGACCTGCCCGTTGCTGGCCTTGAGGCGGAAGCGGTACTTCCCCGCCTTGTCCTGGTACACCTCGAACTTGCCGGCCATGGGACCCCCTTTCCCCGCGACCCCGTCGTTGGGGTCATGGAAAAGTTAGCGCTCTCTGCGGTGAGAGCACGAGGGGCGCGGCGGATAGGCTCGGCTCCGTGCGTCCTGAACACATCGAACTGCTCCAGCTCCCCAGCTCCCCCACCGTGCATCCGGACGGCTCGTGGGCCGTTGTGGCCGTCAGCCGGCCCAGCCTGGACGCCGACTGTTACGTCGGCCAGCTGTGGCGGCTCGACCTGGCCGGAGACGCGGCCCCGCGCCGGCTGACACGCGGCGTCCACGACTCGGGCCCCCAGCTCAGCCCGGACGGCCGTCTCCTCGCCTTCACCCGCGGCGACGCGGATGGCAAGCCTCAGGTGCACGTCGTACGTACCGATGGTGGCGAGCCGTTCGTGATCACCGCCGCCAAGCTCGGCGTCGGCGCGTTCCGCTGGTCGCCCGACTCGGCGCGCATCGCCTTCACCGCACGCGTCGCCGAGGACGGCCGGTACGGCTCCACCGAGGGCGTCGCTGCCGGTGCCGAGGACCCGCGCCACATCACCACCAACAAGTTCCAGGCCAACGGCCTCGGCTGGACCAACGACCGCCGACCCCGCCTCTTCGTCGTCGCCGTGCCCGACCCGGACGCCGAGCCTCCCGTCAAGCCCGTCGGCCGTGCCGCCAAGCACACCGACACCGCCGAGCCCTTCTCGCCGGCCCCGCAGGCGACCGAGCTCACCGACGGCACCTACGACGTCCACGGGCCCGTGTTCACCCCGGACGGCGACGCCATCGTCTTCGCCGCTGCCCGTGCCGGTGACGCCGACCTGACGCTCCGCACCGAGCTCTATCGCGTGCCCGTCGAGGGCGGGGAGGCCGAACCCGTGGCGGCGGATGGGCGCTGGTCGTACGACCAACCGGCTTTCTCCACCGATGGGCAATGGCTCTTCTTCATGGGGGCCGACCTGGGCGACACGGGCACCGACTTCGTGGCCACCAACGAGGCCTTGTTCGTCGCACCCGCGGCCGGTGGGGCGCCCCGCCGGCTCACCGATCCGACCGCATTCGAGCTGGTCAGCTCCCCGGAGCCGAGCGGCGCGGACGCCGTCCTCGTCCTGCACTCCACCCGTGGCTCCGCCGATCTCCTTCGGGTGACGGCCCACGGCGTGGTCACGACCGTCCACGCGGGGCTGCCGACCATCCTGGAGGCGGTCGCGGTCCCGGGCTCGGAAGCCGTCCTCGCCGTCGTCACCGGAACCGACTCGCCGGGTGAGGTGGCCGTGGTCGACCGCGACGGCGTCCGGCTGCTCACCGATTTCGCAGCACGGCTGCGCGCCGAAACCCGTATCGCGCAGCCGATCGAGCTGGTCTCGACCTCGCCGGACGGCCACGAGGTGCACGGTTGGGCGCTGCTGCCCGAGGGAGACGGCCCCCACCCGGTGTTGCTGTCCATCCACGGCGGCCCGTACGCGAGCTACCCGGCGACGTTCTTCGACGAGTTCCAGGTGTACACCGAGGCCGGGTATGCGGTCGTGGCCTGCAACCCGCGCGGATCGGGCGGCTACGGCCCCGACCACGGCGCCGCGATCCGCCACGACTTCGGCAACCTCGACACGATCGATGTCCTCGGCTTCCTGGACCATGCGACGGCCACCGTGCCCGGCCTGGACGCAGCCCGCGTCGGCGTCATGGGCGGCAGCTACGGGGGCTACCTGACCGCGTGGATCATCGCCCACGACCACCGCTGGGCGGGAGCGATCGTCGAGCGGGGCTTCCTCGACCCGGCCTCCTTCCTCGGCAGCTCCGACATCGGCTGGTTCTTCATGCCCGAGTACAACGGCACCGACCGCGCCGACCAGGATCGGCAATCCCCCACTCTGCTCGCGCACCAGGTGACGACCCCGACCTTCGTCGTGCACTCCGAGCTCGACCTGCGCTGCCCGCTCGCCCAGGCGCTGCGCTACTACGCCGAACTCAAGCAGGCGGGCGTCGAGACCGAGCTGCTCGTGTTCCCGGGCGAGAACCACGAGTTGTCCCGCTCGGGCACGCCCTGGCACCGGGTCCGTCGTTTCGAGAAGATCCTCGACTGGTGGCAGCGGCATCTGCCGGTGGGAGCGAGCGACCCCGCCGAGTAGGCTTCTGCGCGTGACGGGGACGCGGCGGGTGTCGGCGCTGATGATGGCGCCCGTCGTCGCGGCGTTCGTCCCGCTCGCCGCCTGCGGTCCTGCCCCGACGCCCACCCCTGTCCCCACCACGGCCACACCCACGCCGACGGCGTCCGGCACCGTGTCGAGCCCGGCTGCCGAGCTCGACCTCACCGCCCCGGGGGTGGCCAGGGCCGTCGTCGACGACCTCATGGAGGCCGCCGGTGCCGACCGGGCGGTCCTGGTGTCCGTGACGCAGCGTGAGGCGACGGTGGCCGTCGTGAAGAACGGGGCGGCCGAGGCGTGGGGCTACCGCGGGGGCACGATCGCGCCCGTCCGCTCCGATGTGAACTACGTGGCACAGGCCTTCTTCAGCCCCGACGACTTCGCCCTCGACGACGTGGGCGCGCTGTTTCGGGCAGGCATGGCGGTCTCGGGCTCGGACGCCGGCCAGGAACTGTCGATCGTCGACTACTCGGGTGGCTATGTGGCCATGACAGTGACGACGAACCCCGAGTCGCGGACGGTCTTCTTCAACCCCGACGGCACGCTGCTGCCCACCCTCGAGTTCGGCTCGGCCGAGGGACTGGCGCAGGGCTATCGCGAGGTGGTCGGCGACCGGGCGCTCGCCCTGCAACTCGGCTTCGGCACCGACCTCGGGGTCTATCTGGACGCCGCGGGTGCAGGCGTCGGCACCACGACGCGGCGCCAGCGGGCAGCGCGCACACCGGTGATCGTCACGACGCGCAACGAGTCGGCCACGCTGGCCACGTTCAATCCCCAGCAGATCGAGCCGGCCGTCGTGTGGAAGGTTGTGCGGGATGCCTGGGTCGCCGGCGAGTTCACCTACGACCAGCCGTGGAGCTGTGTCGCCGACGACCGCGCGGGGACGGGGACCCCGCGGCTCTACTTCCAGGTGGGGTCCACGTCGTTCACGACCGACCTGAGCGGCCGTCGGCTCGTCGGCTGAGCCCAGCGCTCAGGCGCCCAGGTTGTCGGTGGAGAAGGTGTCGCACTGGTTCGGGTCACCGGACTCGAAGCCGCGGGCGAGCCAGTACTGACGCATCTGCGAGCTGCCGTGCGACCAGGTCTCGGGGGTCACCTGGCCCTGCGTCTTGGCCTGGATCCGGTCGTCGCCCACCGCGGACGCCGCCTCCTGCGCGGAGTTGAGGTCCTCTTGGGTGATGTTGCTGATGGGGCTGTTCGGATCGGAGTCGGCATGCCGGAACCAGACGCCGGCATAGCAGTCGGCCTGGAGCTCGAGGCGGACGCCGGGCGATGTCGGGCCGGTCGTCTGACCCTGGGCCTGCACCTGCGACATCACGCCGGTGAGGTTCGAGATGTGGTGTCCGTACTCGTGGGCGAGCACGTAGGCCTCGGCCGCGTACGTGTGCTGCGCACCGAGCTGGGTGAGCAGCCCCTCGAAGAAGGTGGTGTCGAGGTAGACGATCTGGTCGGCCGGGCAGTAGAACGGTCCGACCTGAGACGTCGCCTGGCCGCAGGCCGTGTTAACCGAGCCGGTGAAGGTCGTGGTGGACGCCTCCTGGTAGCCGTTCACCGCTCCCGACCAGTAGGACTGGATGGAGTTCGTGTACGCCACCCAACGGCATTCGGGATCGTTCTCGAGGTCGGCACCCGTCTGGCAGTGCGCGTACTGGTTCGTGCTCGTGTCGGTGGGCGCCGTCGTGCCGCCGCCGAGCAGCGCCCCGGGGTCGAACCCGAACAGGAGCGCGAGGATGAGGATGATGAGACCGGCGCCGCCGCCCACCGCGATGGGGCCGCCACGACCGCCACCACCGCCGCCCCGCATCTGCGACGGGTCGAGACGAGCGCTTCTGTTGAACTCCACGACGTTCCCCCTCTGAAGCGACAGTGCCGTCGAGCGGAGCATAGTCCGTAGTGCCCACCAACACGAGGGATCGAGGTTCACGGCGCGCTGTCGATTCGTTTGGTTGCGGCCACTGCGCGCGCCAAGATGGGACAGGTGCAGATCGTGGGGGTTGAGGTGCCGGGCGGCAGCCCCGTGCTCACCGCCACGCTCGGCCACGGCCAGGACCCCCACCAGCTGGTGTGGGAGGGAGGCTACCGGGTCGTCCGGCCGCTGAGCGCCACCGGCACCGTCCACGACCTCACCGTGACCCTCCAGGTCGCCGCCCACCACCGCCCCATCACGCCCCGCGGTCCGCAGCGGACCCGCACCACCTTGCGCGCCGACGAGCAGACCGCGCCGCCCGTGATCCGGCAACGGCTGGCGGCCTACGGCATCGTCGTGTCCGATCGGGGCATCCTCGCGACCGAGTTCTCGCCGCGCACCGCCGTCCCCGGCATGTGGGGGCTGCCGGGCGGTGGCATCGATCCGGGCGAGAACCCGGCCACCACCGTGCAGCGCGAGGTGTTCGAGGAGACCGGGCAGACCATCGACGTCGTGCAGTTCCTCGACATTCAGTCCGATCACTGGATCGGCCACTCGCCGGCAGGCGTCGTCGAGGACTTCCACGCCGTCCGGCTCATCTATGCCGCGCACTGCACGCACCCTGTCGACCCCGTCGTGCACGACGTGGGCGGCACCACGGCCTCCAGCCAGTGGGTGGCCGCCAACCGGCTGCGGGAAGTCGACTGGATCAACGGCTCGCGCGCCCTCCTGGGCAAACACGCGGGCGGCGTCCTGCGCGGCTGGCGGACCCGGCTGCTCACCCAGCCGCGCCGCCCGTAACGGACCCGGAACAGGGCCCCCGCACCGACGTGCGGGGGCCCTGCGCGAGCCGAGGGGCGGCGTCAGTTGCGGAAGTAGCTCATGACGCGGAGGATCTCGGTGTAGAGCCACACCATGGTGACGGTCAGGCCGAACGCGGCACGCCACGACTCGGACGCCGGCAGCCGGTTTCGAATGCCCTGCTCGATGTAGTCGAAGTCCATGATCAGGTTCGCCACGGCCAGGACCAGGGCCACGATCGAGATGGCGACCGCGAGCAACCCGGCCCCCGAGCCGATGTTGCGGATGCCGAGGTCGATGCCCGCGAAGGACAGGCCGAGGTTCAGCAGGACGAGGCCGGCGAAGGCGAACGTCGAGATCGTGACGATCTTGCGGAACTGGCTGGTCACCTTGATGCGAAGGCCCTTGTAGGCGGCGAGCGTCGCGGCGGCGGCCACGAAGGTCGCGAGCACGGCGGGAACGACGATGCCTGGGTAGAGGATCTCGAACAGCAGGCTGAAGGCGCCCACGAACACGCCCTCGACGACCGAGAACAGCATCACGAACGGGGCGCCGATCTGGCGGCGGAACGACATCATGAGGACGACGCCGAAGGTGATGAGGCCGGCCACCATCGTGACGACGCCCAGCGACATCATGCTCGGCAGAACGGCGGGCAGGAACATGAACGACAGCGCCGCCACCAGGAACACCACGCCGAGCGTGATGGCCGACTTGGTGATGACGTCGTCGATCGTCATGACGCCGCCTGCGGGCTGCTGCGGCTGCGGCACGCCGTACGGCTGCTGGCCGTACGGGTCGCCGGAGGGCTGCTGGGGGTAGCCGTAGCCCTGCTGCGGGTACCCCTGGGAAGTGGGCTGCTGCGGAGCGAACTGCTCGCTCCGAGCGAAGACGGGGTTGGAACTGCGCATTTTTCTGGCCTTTCATCGGTCAGGTCGTGTCGTCATTGTACGCAACGCCTGGCAGACGGCCGTCATTCCCGACCCCCGGTCGCCCCCCGGTCGGCCCCTGCCTTCGGTGGACAGAGCTGGCGGGTGCCCCCGGCGGGATTCGAACCCGCACTCGGGCGGGTTTAAGCCGCCTGCCTCTGCCGTTGGGCTACGGGGGCCCGGGAGCCTCAGCCTACGGCGTCCGGCCCTGGGGTCAGGAGACCGAGGACGAGACCGTCCAGGATGTCCGCCTCGCTGACGGTGAGGTCGACGCCGAGGCGCTCCCCCACACGGCCCGCGATGAGCGCGCCCGCGCAGATCACGTCCGCCCGGCCGGGCTGCATGGTCGGAACGCGGAGCACCTCGGCCACCGGCATGGCCAGCAGACGGCTGGCCAGCTCGAACAGATCCGTGCGGCGCACGACCGAACCGTGGACCCGGGCCCGGTCGTAGGTCTCGAGACCCTGGACGATCGCCGCCAGCGAGGTGGCCGTCCCGCCCACCCCGAACCACGTGCGGGCCGCCCCGAAGTCCACGGCCGACGCGTCCAGGAGGTCGTCGACATATTCCATGGCCTCGGTGATCTCGGCGCCCGTCGGCGGATCGCCCGCAAGGAATCGCTCCCGCAGCCGCACCGAGCCCATGTCGAGGCTGATGCCGCGGGCGATGCGCCCCGGTCGGCCGAGCACCAACTCGGTCGAGCCGCCGCCGATGTCCATGACGAGGGCGGGGACGTCGGCGTCCGGGTTGGCGGTGAGTGCGCCGGTGAACGACAGCTCCGCCTCCTCGGCGCCGCTGATGATCTCGGGGGTGACGCCCAGCCGCTCGCGGACGCCGGCGTAGAACGCCTCCCGGTTGCGCGCATCCCGTGCCGCGGAGGTCGCGGCGAAGCGGACGCGCTCGACGCCCAGATCGGCCAGCACGGCGGCGTACTCGTCGCAGGCGGCGAACGTGCGGGTCAGTGCGTCCTGGTGGAATTCACCGGCGGCGTCCACGCCCTGCCCCAAGCGGGTGATGCGGAGGTCGCGGGCCAGCTCGGTGAAACCCGCATCGGACGCCTCGGCCACCAGCAGGCGGACCGAGTTCGTGCCGCAGTCGATGGCGGCCACGCGGTGGGGGGCGGTCATGCGTTCTCCTCCAGGCAAGGTCGGGTCCAGAAGTCGCCGAGGGCGGCCAGGGCTTCGTCGCCGAGCGGGGTGACGCCCGGGCCGGCGGCCAACGCGTGGCCGACGAGGACGTGCAGGCACTTGACACGCGTCGGCATGCCGCCGGCGCTCACCCCGTCGATCTCGGGCACGTCGCCGAGCGTGGCCCGATCGGCCAGATAGGCGACGTGGGCGGCACGATGCGCCCGGGCGAGGCTCGGATCGTCGGCGAGCCGGGCCGTCATGGCGGCCATCAGGCCTTGCGCTTCGAGGGTCGAGCAGCCGGCGACGGCGCGCGGGCACGTGAGGTAGTACATGGTGGGGAAAGGGGTCCCGTCGGCGAGGCGGGGCTCGGTGGCGACGACGCCGGGCTTGCCGCACGGGCAGCGCCACGCGATGCCGGCGATGCCGCGCGGAGGGCGTCCGAGCTGGGCGGTCAGGATTTCTACGTCAGCGGGGGTCGCGGGCTCGAATGTGGGCACCCGACCAGACTAGCCGCTCACCCGCGCGCAGGTTCGGGCTCGTCGGCGGCGTTGACGGAGCCGGCCAGGTGGTCCCACCAACGGGGCTCGAGCCCGTTCGGGACGCTGCTGCCGACACCTCGGATCTCCACACCGCCGGTGAGCACCCTGCCGTCGCGCCCGATGACCCGATAGCCCACCTCGCCGGGCATCACCCAGCCCAGGCGTTGGCGAGCCTGCGCCTGGACGTAGGCCGGGTCGTTCCACCGTTCCAACTCGGAGGTGAGTTCGGCGATGCGCGCCGAGTTGGCCTCGATCTCGGCGCGTGCCGCAGCCAACTCGCCCGCCTGGACGAGGTAGACGCGCAACGATCCGGCGAACGACAGGGCCATGATGACGAGCACCGCCGCGAACACCAAGGCGCGCCGGGTGACATGGAACGGCCGCTTCGGGCGCGGCATGCGCCTCGCCGCCCGGGTGACCACCTGGGCGACCGGGGCGGCCGCTTGGGCGATCGTCTGCTGGGCGAGACCCTTGCCCGTGCGCGGACGGCGCGACTTCCGGCCGGGGCCGGCTGGCTTGCGGGCACTGTGGGTGTCGCGCGCCACGGGTCCTCCTTCGACTGGGGTGTCTCTTCAGGGTAGGCGGGCGCCGGCGTCCGGGAGACCGCCGACACGCCCGTGACGCCGAACGGCCGGCCCCCGAAGGGACCGGCCGTTGCGGGTGTCGGAACTCAGCCCTTGAAACGCGGGAACGCGGACCGGCCGGCGTACACGGCGGCGTCGTCGAGCGTCTCCTCGATGCGGATGAGCTGGTTGTACTTCGCGACGCGCTCGGAGCGAGCCGGCGCGCCGGACTTGATCTGGCCGCAGTTCGTCGCGACAGCCAGATCGGCGATCGTGACGTCCTCGGTCTCACCGGAACGGTGCGACATCATGCAGCGGTAGCCGTTGCGGTGGGCGAGCTCGACGGCGTCCAGCGTCTCGGTGAGCGAGCCGATCTGGTTCACCTTCACCAGCAGCGCGTTCGCGGTGGCGGTGTCGATGCCCTTCTGGAGGCGCTCCGGGTTGGTGACGAAGAGGTCGTCGCCCACGAGCTGCACCTTGTCGCCCAACTCGTCGGTGATCTTCTTCCAGCCGTCCCAGTCCTCCTCGTTGAGCGGATCCTCGATGGAGACGAGCGGGTACTTCTGCACGAGACCCTCGTAGTACTCGATCATCCAGTCGGAGGTCTTCTTCTCGCCCTCGAACAGGTAGCCGCCGTCCTCGTAGAACTCCGACGCCGCCACGTCGAGCGCCAGCGCGACGTCCTTGCCGGGCTCGAAGCCGGCGTTCTTGATGGCCTCGACGATCAGGTCGAGCGCAGCGGCGTTCGACTCGAGGTTCGGCGCGAAGCCGCCCTCGTCGCCGAGACCGGTGGCCAGGCCACGATCGTGGAGCACCTTCTTGAGCGAGTGGTACACCGCCGCACCCATCTCGACGGCGCCGGCGAACGTCTCGGCACCGATCGGGGCGATCATGAACTCCTGGATGTCGACGTTGGAGTCGGCGTGCGACCCACCGTTGAGGATGTTCATCATCGGGACGGGCAGCACGTGCGCGTTCGGGCCACCGAGGTAGCGGAACAGCGGCAGGTTGGCCGACTCGGCAGCCGCGTGCGCCACGGCGAGCGACACGCCGAGGATGGCGTTGGCGCCGAGCTTGCCCTTGTTCGGCGAGCCGTCCAGCTCGAGCATGGCGGCGTCGATCTCACGCTGGTCGGTGGCGTCGAAGCCGATGACCTCCTCGGCGATGGCCTCGTTCACGTTCTCGACAGCCTTCAGGACACCCTTGCCACCGAAACGGCCCTTGTCGCCGTCGCGGAGTTCGACGGCTTCGAAGGCACCGGTCGACGCGCCGGACGGGACGGCCGCACGGCCCTGGGAGTCATCATCGAGGAGCACCTCGACCTCGACGGTGGGGTTGCCGCGGGAATCCAGGATCTCCCGGGCGTTGACGATCTCGATGCTTGCCACGTTGTTACCTTTCGACGGAAGTCGGACGCGGCCCAGCCTACCGATGATTCGGCGGGCCGGAGCCCGAAATGTTCCGGACGCCTCAGCTCGCCTCGGCCTCCCGCACCCGGCCCTCCAGCGCGCGGACGGCGGCGCGGACCGCCTGGTCGGCGTCCACGCCCGACGCCTGCGCCCGGGCCACCAGGGCGACCATCTGCTCGCCCACCTCGCCCGCCGTGACCGGCTCGTCGGGGAGCGGGACGCCGACGCCGAGATGCCGCACGCGGCCGACGACCTTGGTCGCGCGCGCCAGCGTGTCGAGCGGCGCCGGGATGCCGTCGAGCGCCGACGTGCGGCCCTTCTCGGCACGCTTGCGCGCCTCCCAGCTGGACAGGAGATCGTCCGGGACGGCGGCGTCGGTGAAGACGTACGGATGGCGACGGACGAGCTTGTCGGCGATGCCGTGGGCGACGTCGTCGATCGTGAACCGACCCTCCTCGGCGGCGATCTCCGCATGGAAGACGATCTGCAGGAGCAGGTCGCCGAGCTCCTCGCGGAGGTCGGCGTCTCCGCCGGTCTCGATGGCCTCGACGACCTCGGCCGCCTCCTCGACGAGGTGGGTGACGAGCGAGGCGTGCGTCTGCCCGGCATCCCAGGAGCAACCGGCACGCAGGGCGTGCATGACCTCGACCAGCCGGTCAAGGCCGGCTCCGTCAGCCACGCAGCCGGTCGGCCGGCGCCGCGTAGGACAGGTTCGACTCGTAGACGAACGGCGGCGACGGCGCCCAGATGCCGAACTTCGGGTTGAGCGTGATGTCCAGGTCACGCAACTGCTCGAGGTAGACGCTCTCGCCCAGGGCCTCGACGACGATGTTCGTGCGGCTGATGTTCTCGGCCGCTGTCCGGCCTCCCGAGCGCGCCGTGCCGTCGGCCGCGGCGTAACTGGCGGCGTCCGACTCGGCCATCGCCTGCAGGATCTGGCTCGCCTGGATGCCCTGGTTGACCACATCGTCGCCGAGGGCGACATCGTTGCGCTGCGCGATGATCGTGGACGCCTCGGCGAGCACCGCGTCGCGCACCGCCTGGCTCGTCGGGTCGGCGCCCTGCTGCAGGAACGGCTGGACCGCGGTCGCCACTGCACGCACCTCACTCGTCGGGATCGGCACGCCTTCGACGGACGCCGCCGGCTGGTCCGGCTGGGTGCAACCGGCAAGGGCGAACGCCGCGAGGGCGGCGACGGCGGCGATGCCGTGGGCGCGTGGCTTCATGGTGGTCCGACCTCCTGGTGGGTTGTCCGCGCTCATCCTAGTGGGCCACGCTCACGATGGCCGCGAGGACCAGCCCCGCGATCACCGCCGTGCCCAGCCCGAGCACCAGGACCGAGGAGGTTGCGGCAGGTACCGAATCGGACACGATCCCGCCGACCGCGCGATGGTGGCGGGCCGTCTCCTGCTGGAGCGTGAGCACGATGACGAGCGCCACGAGCAGGACGGCGGGGGTGACGGGCACCCCCGCGTTGGAGAGGGGCTTGAGCAGCAGGACGCCGACGAGGAGGAGGGACAGGGTCGTGCGCGTCCAGGCGAGGGTGGTGCGCTCGGGCTGGAGGCCCGGGTCGTCGTGGGTCGGGACGTCCCGCGTAGCCGCGGCCACCTCAGAGCCACCCGAGGACGAGGCCCACCAGCAGCAGCGAGCCGATCACGAGGCCGAGCGCCACCGTGAGAGCCAGCGCTGGGGCGGGCAGCGGACGCCGGCGCCGCATGGCAGTCTCGACGCGGAACCAGCGCATCGTCGCAGTAAGGGAGACGAGGAGGGCGGTGAGGACCAAGGTGACGGCTGCGACGTGCCGGGACAGGCTCGGGAAGACGTCGACGGTGAACGCCTCCAGCGCCACGCCGCCGCCCAGCAGGGCGAGGGCGGTGCGCATCCAGGCGAGGAAGGTGCGCTCGTTCGCGAGCGTGAACCGCGGATCCGGCTCGGCGCCGTCCGGAAACAGCGTGCGCGTCAGCCAGCCACGGGCCGGGGCGCCGGCGTCCTTGTCCTGCTCATCCGCCACAGCCAGACGATACCGCTTGCCCTGGCCCCGCTCGGCGCGGTCTGCGCCGGGGGCTGCCGGTGGATCAGGGGGCCAGCAGGGCGCGGACGGCGTCCGTCGCCCAGCCGAGGAGTTCGCGGTCGACCACGGCCGCCCCGCCGACCGGAGCCGTCCGGGGCCGCGGCAGGAACAGTTGGCCGGTCTGCTTGTTGACCCGCGAGCCGGGGTACAGCCGCTGCCGGCGCAGATCGCGACTCTCGGCCAGCACGGCGGGAGCGAACCGCACCATCGTTCCCGCCGTCAGCACCTCCGTGAGCCCCACCTCGCGGCACAGCAGCCGGAAGCGGGCCACCTCGAGAAGGTTGGCGGCGGCCTCCGGCAGCGGACCGTACCGGTCGAGCAACTCGTCGGCGACGGCGTCCAGTTCGGCCTCCGACCGCACCGCCGCGAGCCGCTTGTACATCTCCAGCCGCAGCCGCTCGGACTCGACGTAGTCGACGGGCAGATGCGCCTCGACGGGCAGCTCGATCTTCATCTCCGGCTCGGGCTCGGTGTCCTCGCCGCGGTACTCGGCGACCGCCTCGCCGACGAGCCGCAGGTACAGGTCGAAGCCGACGTCGGCGATGTGCCCCGACTGCTCCTCCCCCAGCAGGTTGCCCGCGCCGCGGATCTCGAGGTCCTTCATGGCGATCGCCATGCCCGCCCCGAGGTCGGTGTGCGCGGCCATGGTCGCGAGCCGGTCGTGGGCCGTTTCGGTGAGCGGCTTCTCGGGCGGGTAGAGGAAGTAGGCGTAGCCGCGCTCGCGGCCGCGCCCGACGCGTCCCCGCAACTGGTGCAACTGCGAGAGCCCGAGCAGGTCGGCCCGCTCGATCAACAAGGTGTTGGCGGTCGAGATGTCGAGCCCCGCTTCGACGATCGTGGTGCAGACGAGCACGTCCGCCTCACGCTCCCAGAAGTTGACCATCACCTGTTCGAGGGCGTTCTCGTTCATCTGCCCGTGCGCGACGACCACCCGCGCCTCGGGCACCAGCTCGCGGATGCGCGCCGCCGCCTTCTCGATGCTGTTCACCCGGTTGTGGATGTAGAACACCTGCCCCTCGCGCGCGAGTTCGCGGCGCACCGCGGCCCGCACCTGCGCGGCGTCCCACGGGCCGGCGAAGGTGAGCACCGGGTGGCGTTCCTCCGGCGGCGTCGCGATGACGCTCATCTCGCGGATGCCCGTGACCGCCATCTCCAGCGTCCGCGGGATCGGCGTCGCCGACATGCTCAGCACGTCCACGTTGAGGCGCATCTTCTTGAGCGCCTCCTTGTGCTCGACCCCGAACCGCTGCTCCTCGTCGACGATGACGAGGCCGAGATCCTTGAACGCCACGCTGTCCGACAACAGCCGGTGCGTGCCCACGACGACATCGACCGAGCCGTCGGCCAGCCCGTCGGTCACCTTCTTCGCCTCGGACGCCGTCTGGAACCGGCTCAGCGCCCCGAGGCTCACGGGAAAGCCGGCGTAGCGGTCGGCGAACGTCGCGTAGTGCTGCTGGACGAGCAGCGTCGTCGGCACGAGGATCGCCACCTGCTTGCCGTCCATCACCGCCTTGAACGCGGCCCGCACCGCGATTTCGGTCTTGCCGTAACCCACGTCGCCACACACGAGGCGGTCCATGGGCACCACGCGCTCCATGTCGGCCTTCACCTCGGTGATCGCCGCCAGCTGGTCGGGCGTCTCGACGTAGGTGAACGTGTCCTCCAGCTCGCGCTGCCACGGGCTGTCCGGCCCGAACGCGTGCCCCTGGGTGGCCTGGCGGGCGGCGTACAGCTTGATGAGCTCGGCCGCGATCTCCCGCACCGCCTTGCGGGCCCGCGACTTGCGCTTGTTCCAGTCGGCGCCGCCCATGCGGTCGAGCGTCGGCGCCTCGCCGCCGACGTAGCGGGTGATCTGGTCGAGGGCGTCCATGGGCACGAACAGCCGGTCGGCCGGCTGGCCCCGCTTGGACGCCGCGTACTCGATCACCAGGTACTCGCGCGTCGCCCCGCCGATAGTGCGCTGGGTCATCTCCACGTAGCGGCCGACGCCGTGCGCGTCGTGCACGACGTGGTCGCCCGGCTTGAGCTCCAGCGGGTCGATCGTGTTCTTGCGCCGCACCGGCATCTGCCGGGACGCCTTCTCCACGCCTTTTTGCCCCGACAGATCGGACGCCGTCACGACCCACAGCCCCAGCTCGTCCAGGGTGAAGCCGCGGCCCAGGTCGGCCTCCACGACCTCGACCTTCCCGGCGAGGTCGTTGCCGGCGAGGATCTCGGTCATGCGGGCGGCTCGGCCCGGCGAGTCGGCGACGAGCACGACGCGGCGTCCGGACGCCGTCGCCTCGGCGATGGCGCCCACCGCGGCCTCCACGTCGCCGCGGAACGGCTCGTTGACGCTGCCGGGGACCTGCCGGCTGTCGGGGTCCTCGGCGAACGCCGACAGCGACCACCAGCCCAGGCCGCGGCCGAGGGCGTCCGTGCGGACCTCGCCCAGCTGCCGGTAGGCGGACGCCGCGAGGTCGATGGGCGCCTTGCCGCCGGCCGCGGCGGCGGACCAGCTCGCCGCGAGGAACTCCTGGGACGTCTCGTGGAGCTCGGCAGCGCGAGCGCGGACCTTCTCGGGGTCGCTGACGAGGACGAGCGTGCCGGGGGCGACGACGTCGACGAGGAGCTCGAGGCGGTCGACGAGGGCCGGCGCGAGCGCCTCCATGCCGTCGACGGCGTGGCCGTTGCCGATGCGCTCGAAGAGCTCACGGAGTTGCTGGGGGATCTCGAGGTTGGCGGCGTGCTCGAGGGCGCGCAGGCGGACGTCGTCGCTGAGCAGCAGTTCGCGGCAGGGCGAGGCGACGACCTCGTCGAGGGTGGTTTCGAGGCTGCGCTGGTCGGCGACCGAGAAGGGCCGGATCTCCTCGACCGTGTCACCGAAGAAGTCGATGCGGACCGGATGCTCCTGCGTGGGCGGGAACACGTCGACGATGCCGCCGCGGACGGCGAACTCGCCGCGGCGCTCGACGAGATCGACGCGCACGTAGGCGGCGTCCACGAGGGCCTGGGCGACGGCGTCCACGTCGTGGTCCTCGCCGGCGGCGAGCCGGACGGGCCGCAGCTGGCCGAGCCCCGCGACCTGCGGCTGCAGCACGGCGCGCACCGGGGCGACGACCACCCGCGGCGGCGGCAGCTCGGAGGTGCCGGCGAAGCGGCGCAGGACGGCGAGGCGGCGCCCGACCGTGTCGGAGCGCGGCGAGAGCCGCTCGTGCGGCAGGGTCTCCCAAGCGGGGTAGTAGGCGACGGCGTCCGGGCCGAGCAGCGAGGCGAGGGCGTCGCGTGCGGCCTCCGCCTCGCGGTAGGTGGACGTGACGAGCAGCAACGGCCGCCCCGCCTGCTCGGCGAGGGCCGCCGCGACGAGCGGCCGGACGGGCTCGGGACACGTGACGTCGCCGGTGGGTGCGGCGGCGGAGCGCGCGGCGTCCACCAAGTCGGAGACAGTGGGTTCGGACGCGACGAGCTCGATCAGCTCCGAAAGTTGCACCGGGCAAGTCTAGGACGCCGTCTGCCGGCCGGCTTTCGTGATCGCCCAGCCTTCGCGCCGCTTCATCATCCAGCCGGCAGCTCCGCGACATCGACGACCCACGCGTCGCTGACAGCTACGCGTGCTCGCCGACGTTGCTCATCATTTCGCCCCCACATCTGCGCCAACCATCGGTAGGAGATCCTGGCCGGCCGATCCGACAAGCCGGGTCGGCACGGGCCCCGGCAGCGCGGTCACGGATCCACCTGACGCTGGATGAACGCAGCCATGGCGGGCACGGTGTAGGCAACCACCCCATGGTCGGGGGAGTAGATGAGGCCTTGTTAATCAGGCTGGCCCGCGTGGGTCCGAGCCCGTTGATCCGCTTCCCAAGTCGCGCCGCCACGACGCCCGAGTTACTCTGCTGATCGCCGTCGACGGCCATGGCCCGCAGATACTGCTTCTCGGCAGCGGTGGCGCGGTCCCAGCGGATCCGGAAGAAGCCCGTGTCGAGGGCATGGAAGCCGGTGGCGATCCCGAGCCTCGCATCACTCTCCGTGATGGGAGGTGCACCGGCCACGTTCCACGTGTCCTGGCCGAACTGCTGGAGGAAGTAGGGGTAGCCGCCAGACGCCTCGGCGACCGCGTCCAACGCCGTGGCGGCCCACGTCACATGCTCGACCTGGGCCGGCTGGACGAGGGCCTCGCGGGCTTCCCCCTCCGTGAGAGCGTCCACCGTGTGATAGGCAAAGAGCCGTTCGGCATACGATTTCGCCTCAGCGACCTTTCGGGGCAGGCTCGGCAGGCCAGCCATGGCGATCACCATCGGATCCCGTCGCTGGTTGGCCGCGTGAACGACGGAACACAGAGCGATGAGCTCTTCGTGCGGCAAGTCCTGCGCTTCGTCGACCAGGAGCGCCAGACCCACGCCCTGCTCGGCGGCCGCACCGCTCAAGTCCCGCAGCAGCTTTCCCAAATCGGCTTCGAAGATGCCGGTGTCCGCGCCACCGCCAGGGGCCCCACTCAGGTCGACGCCGAAGTTCCAGGTGCCGACGGCGTCATAGGAAGCCTTGAAGCTGAGTGCGGTTTTGAGCGCTTTCAGGATCCGGCCACCGACGCCGGGACGAGCGAGATCGACCAAGGCGTCATGCAACGCCTCGCCCACCATGTCGCGCGCCGACTTGGCCGACTTGGCCTCAACCTGGGCCACCAGCCAGCCTGCGTCCCGCGCGATGTCGGCCATGCGCGACAGCAGCACCGTTTTCCCCACGCCGCGGAGGCCGTACAGCACCATCGATTGAGCGTCGCGTCCAGATGCGATCCGGCGCAGAGCGATGTCCCAGGCTTCCAGCTGCCGCTTGCGGCCCACCAGGGCGACCGGAGGGCGGCCTGCCCCCGGCGAGTAGGGATTGGTCACCGGGTCCATGGGTACCTCTCTAGCGAAGTATCCCCACTGTATAGCGATTCACTATACGGAGCTAGAGATCCCTATTCTCGCAGCCTGACGGCCGTCCGGTCACCCGCACCCGGCAGGGCCGCGAGGTCTGGTGCGCACTGTCCTCCGCGCGCTCGACGAGGCCGCAGCGTGGCTGACCGATCGCGTCCGCTGGTGCTACCCCAACCCCCACCTCCCGCTCGATGGCAGGTGGACCACCACCGGCGTGCACTGCCGTGGAAGAACCGACCCTGCTGGCGTTCACGTGGCAGTGGGCGCATGAGGACGGCCCCACGCACGTCACGGTCGAACTCATCGAGGACGCCCGATGCCCGCGGCCACGCCGAAGGCTGGCACCTGGAGTTCGACCGGCTCGCCGGGTTTCTTGCGGAGGCGTCCTGACCGGCCGCTCCCGGCCTCGCGCGCGTCGGCAAGGCGTGGACGCCGCCGTCTGGGTACGGCCGGCGCTTCTCGAAGCGGAAGAGTTCGCACCCACGTCGGCGGGCATGCCGCCGAGGTGGTCCCCGGCCGCCTGGGGTGCCTGGCGCCCTGGTGGTAGAACTCGACGATCTGGAAACCGAGGGGGGGTACACATAGAGGAGGCTTGCGCTTCTCGAAGTAGGGCGCGATCGTCTGCCAGACCTCGACCTCGGGATACCGCGCCTGAAGGGCAGTCCAGATCGCCCGGCCTGTGCCCTTGCTCTGTGAACCTACGGTCACGTACAGCAGGTCCAGGTGGCCGTGTCGTGCCACCCGGCCCGGTGTCGTCTCGGCCGACGGAAGGCCGCCTGGCGTGACGGACGCGCCAACCGCCCTCGGACACCCACAGGTTGTCGTGGCTATGCCGCAGCCACCTGTGGCGATTCGCCCCAAGAGGCTAGGGCCCCTATCTACCCTCAGGCGGCGTCGCGGGGGCGCCGAGGGCGATGGCGTCGTGGACGCGGCGTTCCAGCTCTCCGGCATGGGTCGCGATCACCGTCCACACGATCTCGTAGTCGATGGCGTCGTACTCGTGCGCTATGCGGTGCCGCATGGCGATGGCCCGGCGCCACACGGGATCCTTCGCCCGCTCGCGCAGGAACTCCTCGGGCAAACGGCGCACGGCCTCGCCCAGCTTCAGGACGAGCGAGTCGGCCGCGAGCTGCGGCACGTGGAGTTCCTCGTCGCTGTCGAACCAGGCCCGCCCGCGCGCCGCGAGGGCCTGAGCCTGCTGACACAGGCGCGCCACGTCTTCGAGCCGGGCTGTCGTCACGGCGTCCAAGGGCCCCATCACAGGGCCCGGGCCGTCCGCGTGATCTCGTGGCCCGGACGCAGCGATCGCGACGTCACGATGTCAACGTGGGAACCGAGGATGCTCTCGAGGGCCTCCGCGGCGTCGACGATGTCGAGCAGGTCGAGGTCGTCTGCGGCGTCCACCAGCAGGTCGATGTCGCTGCCGGGACGATCTTGGCCTTGGGCCACCGACCCGAAGACCCGGGGGTTGGACATCTTGTGCGCCGCCAGCACACGCACCGCGGCGTCGCGATGCTCGCGCAACTGCGCGCTCGGCAGCGGGGCCAAGGCCGCGTTCAAGCGGGCGACGGTGGCAGGGGACGGCCTGCGTCGGCCGGCCTCGTAGGCGGCGATGTTGGGCTGCGCCACGCCACTGCGCGCCGCCAGTTCGGCTTGGGTGAGACCCGCGCGAGAGCGTCGGGCCCGCAGATCAGTCATGGCACCACTCTATATCGCGCGATATATACGGCGCGGGGCCGAGGCGGAACGCGTGCCCAGCCTCAGGGCTGGGTGGACACGCGCTCCTGTGCACGCACGCCGCCGAAAGTCGGGTAGGCGGTTCTCGGCGATCGGATCCGCGGGCCAGGGGAACTGCTCGGAGACGTACAGGGAGCCGTCCAGGTCCTGGCCCGCCGAGACGTCCCGAGTGGCGGGGCACGTAGGTGGCTCTGAGTTGCGCGTGACCGCCTTGACGACCGCGTACTCCTGGCCGCACTCGCGGCCTCAAGGCAAACGGGAACCGAGGTGCCGATGCATGGGAGCGACGGCGACGCGCAGGCTTCGCGCACCCGCAGCACCAGCAGGGGGGCGTCGGCGCCCTGGCGTCCGCGGTAGGTGTGGAGTTCGTCCAAGACCAAGAACTGCAACCCCTCAGCCTGGCCGCATCGCCGACGTCAGGGCAGCGCTGTGACCACGCCGTCGGCGAGGGCTGAGGCGGCGGCGTCCAGGGTGGCGGGGTCCTGGACGAGGGCCCAATCGTCGGGGCTGCCGAGGTTGGCGAGCTCGACGAGAACGCCGGGGGTGGTGTCGAGGAGGCTGAGGACGCCGAGGTTGGTGCGGGGGTCTAGGGGCGCATCGGGGGTCCCCTTGTAGTTGGCCGTCGGGAGTGGCGTGCCGGCGCGGAGGGCGTTCGCCAGGGCGAGGGCGACCGTGCGGGACCGCTCGGTGAGGGCCTCGCCACCGACCATGGTGGGGGCGTAGATGAGGTGGAAGCCGTGCTTGTCGGCGGAGTCCCCGTCGAAGTGAAGAGAGACGAGCAGGTCGGCCCCGTGGGCGTTGGCGAGCCGGGCGCGGTCGTCGTTGCAGGGGCCGAGAGAGGCGTCGTCGCCCCGGGTGAGGACGACGGTGGCACCGCGATCGCGCAGGTGCGTGGCGAGCCGAGTCGCCACGTCGAAGTTGAGCGTGTGTTCCGGCGTGCCGTCTGGGGCGGTGGCACCGTCGGTGTAGCAGGGGCGCGTGCCGGCGGGACCCATGTCGAGCGGGTGCGCCGAAACCGCCCGATCGTAGAGGCCCGCGTGGCCCGGATCGACGACGATCGTGCGGCCCGTGAGCGGCCCCGGGGCCGTCGGCCCCAAGAGGAGGCCCTCGGCCGGCGGGCGGACGAACCCCTCATCGAGGGCGTCTCGCGCCGGGGTGGGCAGCAGGCCGCACCCCGCGAGCAGGACGGCGATGATCGTTGCGGCCAGTCGGTGGGTCATGTGTCCAGTGTGCGCGGCCCGGGCCGGCGCCGGGCGGAGGGGGCCCGGCATCACACATGGGTGGCCACCCCCGGAGGACCGGTTACAGGGCAGAAGTGAGGCCAAGTTCACACTCAACGCAGCCTCCAGACGCGGTCCACGCTCACTCTGGCAGACGAGCCCCCCGTGAGTGTGAATCTGGCCGCACCGAGGGGCCGGCACCTGCCCTCAACCACACCGGGACCGACCCGTCGGCGTAGGGCCAGGCGGGGATGGTCGGCTGATCGGGGCGCCGGCGGGGCCCGGTAGCCTGATCCCGTCCCGAACCGAGCCGCTGGAGGGCCCACCGTGTCGTCGACCACGTCCCATCACCATGACGTCCTCGTTGTCCCGGGCGGCTCGGCGTTGTCGCCCTTCCGCGCGGCAGCGCTCCTGACCGGCCTGCAGGAGGTCGCGCCGCAGGTCACCGCGGTGCAGGGTCGGTACGTGCACGTGGTCTCGACCAACGCGCCCCACGCGCAGGACGCCGGCGCGACCCTCGCCCGCCTGCTCGATTACGGCCCCCCGGCCTCCCCGGCACCCTCGGGCCTGACGGCGACCATCGTCGTGGCGCCGCGGCTGGGCACGATCTCACCCTGGGCGTCGAAGGCGACCGACATCGCCCACAACTGCGGGCTCGACGTGCACCGCGTGGAACGCGTGACCGAGTACACGCTCACGCTCGACGGCGCGCTGAGCCACAACGCCTGGCACGCGTGCGCGGCGCTGCTGCACGACCGCATGACCGAATCGGTGCTGCCCGACCGGGACGCGGCCGCCGACGTGTTCGCCGAGAAGGACGCCGAGCCGATGGTTCACGTCGACGTCCTCGGCCACGGGCGCGCGGCGCTCGAGACGGCGAACGCGCAGTTCGGCCTGGCGCTGTCCGACGACGAGATCGACTACCTCGTGGACGCGTTCACCCAGCTGAGGCGGAACCCCACCGACGTCGAGCTGATGATGTTCGCCCAGGCGAACTCCGAGCACTGCCGCCACAAGATCTTCAACGCCGACTTCGTCATCGACGGCGAGCCCCAGCCCCACTCGCTGTTCGGCATGATCCGGCACACCGAGGCGGTGGCCGGCGGTGAGGCGTCGGGCACGATCGTCGCCTACGCCGACAACTCGTCGATCATGGCGGGCGGCCCGTCGACGCGCTTCGTCCCGACCACGGACGCCGCCTATGCCGCCCCGGCCCCCTACGCCGAGCGGCCGGGCGACGTGCACGTGTTGATGAAGGTCGAGACGCACAACCACCCCACCGCCATCTCCCCCTTCCCTGGGGCAGCGACGGGATCGGGCGGCGAGATCCGCGACGAGGGTGCCACCGGCCGCGGCTCGGCCCCCAAGGCGGGTCTCACCGGCTTCGTCGTGTCGAACCTGAACCTGCCCGGCACCGAGGAGCCCTGGGAGGCCGATCCCTACGGCGCCCCCGGCCACATCGCCAGCCCCCTCGACATCATGATCGAGGCGCCACTCGGCGCTGCCGCGTTCAACAACGAGTTCGGACGCCCCGGGCTCGGCGGGTTCTTCCGCGTCTACGAGCAAACCGTCGACGGCGTCCGGCGCGGCTACCACAAGCCGATCATGAGCGCCGGCGGCCTCGGCACGATCAGCGCCGACCTCACCCAGAAGGTGCGGTTCGGCGCGGGTTCGCTGCTCATCCAGCTGGGCGGCCCCGGCATGCGCATCGGCATGGGCGGCGGGGCGGCGTCCTCCATGGCGGCGGGCGCCAACGCGGCCGAACTCGACTTCGACTCGGTGCAGCGCGGCAACCCCGAGATGGAGCGGCGGGCGCAGGAGGTCATCAACGCGTGCTGGGCTCTCGGTGCCGACAACCCCATCCTCGCCGTCCACGACGTGGGTGCCGGGGGGCTCTCGAACGCGTTCCCCGAACTGGTGAACGATGCCGGCATGGGGGCCCGGTTCGATCTCACCGCGGTGCCGCTGGAGGAGTCGGGGCTGGCGGCCAAGGAGATCTGGTCGAACGAGAGCCAGGAGCGCTACGTCCTCGCCATCGCGCCCGAGTCGCTGGAGCGCTTCCTCGCCATCGCCACCCGCGAGCGGGCGCCGTTCGCCGTGGTGGGGGTGGCCTTCGACGACGGGCAGCTGGTGCTGGCCACCGACGGGATCGAGTCCGGTCCCGGCGCGGACCCGGCCGTCGACATGCCTCTCGACGTCCTGCTCGGCAAGCCGCCGCGGATGACCCGCGACGTCACCCGCATCGAACGCACGGGCGACCCCCTCGACCTCGCCCGCTTCGATGATCCCGAGGTTCTGCGCGCGGCCGCGTATGCCGTGCTGCGCCACCCGTCGGTGGCCTCCAAGCGCTTCCTCATCACGATCGGCGACCGCACCGTCGGCGGGCTCGCCCACCGTGACCAGATGGTCGGCCCGTGGCAGGTACCCGTCGCCGACGTGGCGGTCACGCTTACCGATCACGTCGGGTTCAGCGGCCAGGCGATGTCCTCCGGCGAACGGACGCCGCTGGCGGCGCTCGACGCGCCGGCGTCGGGGCGAATGGCCGTGGGCGAGGCGATCACCAACCTCCTCGCCGCCCCGATCACGCTGAACCGGGTGAAGCTGTCGGCCAACTGGATGGCCGCGTGCGGTGAGCCCGGTGAGGACGCCGCCCTCTACGACACCGTGCGTGCGGTCGCGCTGGAGCTGTGCCCCGCCCTCGGCGTGAGCATTCCCGTCGGCAAGGACTCCTTGTCGATGCGCACGAAGTGGACCGACGCCGGGCAGGAGAAGCAGGTCACCTCCCCCGTCTCGCTCGTCGTGTCGGCGTTCGCCTCGCTGGCAGACGTGCGCGGCACGCTCACCCCGCAGGCCGGCCCCGACCAGGCGCTGCTGCTCGTCGACCTCGGCGCCGGCGCGAACCGGCTGGGCGGGTCGATCCTCGCCCAGGTGAGCGGAGCGTTCGGCGAGACCGTGCCCGACCTCGACGACCCCGCGCGGCTCGTCGCGCTCGTGGACGCCGTGAACGCCCTGCGCGAACGCGGGCTGCTGGCCGCCTACCACGACCGTTCCGACGGCGGGCTGTGGGCGGCGGCGTCCGAGATGGGGTTCGCGGGGGCCGTGGGGCTCTCGCTCGAGGTGGAATCCGTCGCGGCGCTGTTCGCTGAGGAACTGGGCGCGCTGCTGGCCGTGCCGGCGGCGTCCACCGCCGCAGCGTTGGCCGTGCTCGCCGAGCACGGCCTGGCCGACCTGACCCGCGAGCTGGGCGCCACGACGACCGACCGGCGGGTGCGGGCGACGATCGACGGGCGTCCCGCGCTGGACGAGCCGCTGCGCGACCTCGGCGAGGCCTGGGACGCCGTGAGCTGGCGGATCGCGGCGTTGCGCGACAACCCGGCGTGCGCGGACGCCGAGCACGCCGCGTTCGCGGCCGACGACGACCCCGGGCTGCACGTGCACCCGACGTTCGACGTGGCCGACGACATTGTGGCGCCGTTCCTGAGCCGCGGCGTCTGGCCGAAGGTGGCGATCCTGCGGGAGCAGGGGGTGAACAGCCACGTCGAGACGGCCTTCGCGTTCGACCGGGCCGGGTTCGAGGCGTGGGACGTGCACATGACCGACCTCCAGACCGGCCGGTTCGACCTCGCCGACGTGGCGGGGCTGGTTGCGGTGGGCGGGTTCAGCTACGGCGACACGCTGGGCGCCGGCGAGGGCTGGGCGCGGTCGATCCTGTTCAACCCGGCGCTCGCCGAGGCGTTCGGACGCTTCTTCGCACGGGGGGACACGTTCGGCCTGGGCATCTGCAACGGCTGCCAGATGTTCGCAGCGCTCGCGGATCTGATCCCCGGAGCCGATGCCTGGCCGCTGTTCCAACGCAACACGTCGGAGCAGTTCGAGGCGCGGCTCTCCCTCGTCGAGGTGCTGGAGTCGCCGTCGGTGTTCTTCACCGGCATGGCCGGATCGCGCCTGCCGATCGCGGTGTCGCACGGTGAGGGCCGAGCCGACTTCCGCGCCCGCGGCGAGATGGACGCCGTCGCCGCCGCCCTGCGGTTCGTTGACAACCACGGCCGTCCGACCGAGGACTACCCCGCCAACCCCAACGGGTCTCCCGGCGGCCTCACCGCCGTGACGACGCCCGATGGCCGGTTCACCGCGATGATGCCGCACCCCGAGCGGGTGCTGCGGAACGTGCAGCTCAGCTGGACCTCCGGCGGACCCAGCGAGCCCAGCCCGTGGCTGCGGATGTTCCGCAACGCGCGGGCCTTCGTGGGCTGAGCGGGGCTAAGAGTTGAATCGGTTCTGTGCCGGGGCGAGGCCGTCGAGGAGGAGCGCCTCGACGGCGTCCGCGACGCGCCCGGTCTCGACGGCGTAGTCCTCACGCAGCGCGGTCGGGATGGGCGCCAGCACGTAGGCGGCCGGATCTTGGCGGCCCGGGGGGCGTCCGATGCCGAACCGGACACGGAAGAAATCGCCCGTCCCGAGGTGGGCGCGCATCGACCGCAGCCCGTTGTGGCCGTTGTCGCCGCCGCCTGACTTGAGGCGGAGCTGGCCGAAGTCGAGGTCGAGCTCGTCGTGGATCGCGACGACGTGGTCCGGGTCGATCTTGAAGAAGGCGGCCGCCTTGGCGACCGCCGCGCCGGACTCGTTCATGAACGTGCGCGGCTTGAGCAGCACGACCCGCTCGGCGTCGGCGCCGACGCCGCCCATCCCGGACGCCGCCACGCGCGTCTCGCATACGTCCGCGCGCATGCCGCGCGGCGCCGAAAAGGGCGCACGCGCCCGCGCGGCCAGCTCGTCGGCGACCATGAAGCCGACGTTGTGCCGCGTGGACGCGTAGGTCGGGCCCGGGTTCCCGAGCCCGACCACGAGCCAGGTCGCCACGGATTACTCCGCGTCGGCCTCGGCAGCCTCGTCGGTTTCGGCGCCGGCCTTGGGCTCCGCCGCGGCACCCTCCTCGCCGGCGTCCGCGACCGCGGCGTCCAGCTCGGCTGCGATCTCGTCGGCCGTCGGCGCCGCGGCGATCGACAAGATGAGATCCTCGGGGGCGCCATGGAAGACGGCACCCTCCGGCAGGTCGAGCTGGGCGGCGGTGATCTGGTCGCCGATCTCCAGGCTGGCGACGTCGATCTCGATGTGCGACGGGATCGCGGTAGCCTCGACCTCCAGGCTGATCGACTGCTGATCGAGCACGAGGATGCGATCCTCCTTGTCGGCGCCGACCACGTGCAGCGGAACGTCGACGGTCACCTTCTCACCGCGGCGGACGACGATGAGGTCGACATGCTCGACGGTGCCCCGGATCGGGTCGCGCTGGACCTGCTTCGGCAGCGCGAGCTGCTCCTTGCCGCTGCCGATCTTGATCGCCAGCAGGGCGTTCGCGGTGCGCAGGGCGAGGAGGGTCTCGTGGCCCGGCAGCGTGACATGGACCGGATCGGTGCCGTGACCGTAGATGACCGCGGGCACCTTGTGCTCACGGCGGATCCGGCGGGCGGCGCCCTTGCCGAACTCGGTGCGCGCCTCGGCGGCGAGCTTGATCTCGTTGTTAGCCATGAGTGGTTCTCCTCAACCTTGCTGGCAACGGGTGGACGGCTCGGCAAGGGAGGGCCAGTCGATCACGGGACGTGCGTCCCCTCGCCAAGCAACCCCACCATCCTACCGGCGCGGGCGGCGTCCGACGAAATCGTGCTCAGGAGAGCGCGTGCACCTGCACCAGCCGACCGTCGGGATCGGCCACATGGACGGCCGTGAGGAACTCGTCCGTGACCAGCTCGGCGGGGTACCCGGCCGCCCAGAGCCGGGCGACGACGTCGGCGAGCGGCTCGGGCGTCTCGAAGCCGGCATCCACCGTGGCGGTCTCGGCCGTGCATTCGGGGTGCCCGGGGTCGACATGGTGGAGACCGACGCGACCGTGGCCGCCGTCCAGCGCCTGCCACCATGCGTCCCCCTCCCCCACCGGGCGAAGCCCGAGGTGGGCGAACCAGGCGGCGTCGCGGGCGAAGTCGGCGGAGAAGTGGATCGCGCACACCTGGATCGGGCCGGGTTGGCCCTCGGGGTGGGCGCGGTAGCCGTAGAGATCGTCTTGGTGCTCGTTGATCCAGACGTTCGAGCCCAACGGCGTCCGAACCACCGCGTGGCGCCCGTAGGACTCGTCCCACACGCGCGTCTGCAGTCCCTTGCTCTGCAGGTCGGACGCCGCCGCCGCGGCATCGCCGTCCTCGACGAGGAAGACGAGCTGGGTCTCGCCGGGGGTGGCACCGGTGTCGCTGCCCTCGGCGGGGTGCACCGCGACCCAGCCGGCGCCCGCCTGCAGCAGCGCGAAGCGGCCGTCGCCGGAAGTCACGCGCATGCACAGGCCGAGCGCCTGGTAGAACGCGATCATCGCGGCGGGATCGTCGGTGAAGCGGTACAGGTTCACGGCGTAGGTGGTCATCGTCGGGCCTCCAGGTACTCGGTCAGGGCGCGCTCGACCAGGGCGGACAGGCTCGCCCCCTCGTCGATGGCGCGGTGTTTGGTCTGCTTCACGATGTCGGGTGGCAGGTAGACGTTGAATTGCACCTTGGCCCCCGAGGCTTGCTCACGTGCCATGCAAGAATGCTAGCATCCTTGCATGCGAGGAGGCAAGGGGTCGTCGGCGCCGTGGTCGATCAGGCGCTGCCACCGGGTTCCAGCCGGGCGCCGGGCTCGATGACGGCGTTCGTGCCGATGCGGCAGTCGATGCCGATGAGGGCGATGTCGGCGTCCCGCACCTTGGTGGCCCGCGGGGGCGCACCGACCCTCGCACCGCGCCCGATGCGGGTGCCGTCGTCCACGATGGCGGTGTGAACGCGAGCGTCCCGGCCGATTTGGACGCCGGAACCGATCACACAGCCCTCCACGACCGCACCGGCTTCGACGACGGTGCCGGGGCCGAGGACGGACCGGTGGACGGTGCCGCGCACGTCGACGCCGGGCGACAGCAGGCTGTCGTTGACCTCGCCGGACGCGCCCACGCGCGCCGGGGGCCGCTCCGGCCAGCGCGACAGGATCGGTTGGTCGAGGTCGTCGAAGACGTCGACGCGGCCGGCGAGGAGGTCGCGGTGGGCCTGGAGGTACTCCTCGGGACGCCCCAGGTCGCGCCAGTAGTGGGTGATCGGGGTGGCCCAGGTCTTGCCGCGGCGGACGAGGGCGGGCAGGAGGTGGTCGCCGAAGTCGCCGAGCCCGGAGCTGTCGTCGTCTTCGTGGCCGAGATCGATGCGCAGGCGGGCGAGCTCGGCGAGGAGGGTCTGCGGGTCGTAGACGAAGATCTCGGTGGCGATGGTGGTGCTGTCGGGCCGGTCGGGCTTGTAGCTGAACCGCGTGACGCGACCCGCGGCGTCCACCGTGACGACGGCCTTGTGGGCGGCCTGGCTGCGGGTGACGTCGGCGGTGACGATGGTGCACTCGGCACCGCGCTCGAGGTGCTCGCGGACGACGGGGCGCAGGTCGAGCCGGAAGACGTGGTCGGCACTCATGACGACGATGGCGTCCGGGGCGAACTGGCGGATCTGGCCGGCGATCTGGACGAGGTTGTCGGCGTTGCCGTCGGCGAAGCCGGACTCGCTGGTCGCCCGGCCCTGCTCGGGCACGAGGCGCCGGTAGCCGCCGCGGGTGCGGTCCAGGTCCCAGGGGCGGCCGTGGGCGATGTAGGGGTCGAGGCTTGCGGCGAGGTAGGCCACGCTGACCCAGACGTCGCTGATGTGGCTGTGGGCGAAGGAGGAGAGGGCGAAGTCGATGAGCTTGTACGAGCCCGCGAACGCCAGGGCCGGCTTGGCGCGCTCGCGAGTGAGGACGTCCATGCGGCTGCCCTGCCCGCCGGCCTGGGTGATGCCGAGCACCCTTGGGGAGGCTTCCATGAGCCCAGACTAGGGCCGACGCCGCCCCGTGGGCGTCCGGGTGGGGTGGGCCGTCACGTTGTTGACATAGTTCTTTTCGTCACGTGCGACGAAACGCTATGTCAAAAAAACTATGTCACAAACCTGCAGTCCCCTCACCCGGAGGTGCTACGCGGATTTATGACATAGTCTTTTTCACATAGAGAATGTGGGCACGTGCCAACAAACTCAATGTCAAAAATGTGACCCGCCCCGCTCCCAGTCCACCACCGCAACCACCGCAGCGGGACGCCGCGGGCGCGGCTAAGTGGTCGCGCCGTTGAAGAGGCTGGTGACGGAGCCGTCCTCGAAGATCTGCTTGATCGCCTCGGCCAGCAGCGGCGCCACGGAGAGGACGGTCAGCTTCGGGATGTCCAGCTCGTCGGCGATCGGCAGGGTGTTCGTCACGATGATCTCCTCGAACGCCGACGCGTTCAGCCGCTCCGCTGCCGGCCCGGACAAGATCGGGTGCGTCGCGGCCGCAATGACGGCCTGGGCACCATGGTCCTTGAGCGTCTGGGCGGCGGCACAGATGGTGCCGGCCGTGTCGATCATGTCGTCGACCAGCAGGCAGACGCGTCCGGCGACATCGCCCACCACTTCGCCCACCGCGACCTCGTTCGCCTTGTTTGGGTCGCGCCGCTTGTGGATGATCGCGAGCGGCGCGCCCAGCCGATCGGTGTAGGCATCGGCGAGACGGACGCGGCCGGCGTCGGGGCTGACGACGGTGAGGTTCTCCAGCGGGTACTTCTGGATGATGTACTCCACCAGCACCGGCAGCGCGATGAGGTGGTCGACGGGACCGTCGAAGAAGCCCTGGATCTGCGAGGCGTGCAGGTCGATGGACATGAGCCGGTCGGCGCCGGCCGTCTTGTACAGGTCGGCGATGAGGCGGGCCGAGATGGGCTCGCGGCCGGCGTGCTTCTTGTCCTGCCGCCCGTACGGGTAGAACGGGGACACCACGGTGATGCGCTTGGCGGAGGCCCGCTTCAGCGCGTCCACCATGATGAGCTGCTCCATGAGCCACTCGTTCACGGGCGCGCAGTGGGACTGGATGACGAACGCGTCGGCGCCCCGCACCGACTCCTCGAACCGCACGTAGATCTCCGAGTTGGCGTACGTGAGCGCCCGCGTGGGGACGAGCTCCACCCCCAGCAGCGAGGCCACCTCCTCCGCCAGCTCCGGATACGCCCGGCCGGACGCGAGGATGAGGTGCTTCTCGGACTGCCGCTTGATCCCGGTCACTGCTCGGTGGCCCCTTCGTTGTCGATCGCCTCGCGGGCTGCCTGCCACGTCGCTGTGTCGCCGCGGCGCGTCTCCACCCAGCCCGGGATATTACGCTGCCGCGACCGTGCGATTCCGAGTTGTCCGGGATCGACGTCTTCGGTGACCGCGGAGCCGGCCGCCACGTAGGCGCCGTCGCTGATCTGGACGGGCGCCACCAGCACGCTGTTGCTGCCCACGAAACTCGCCTTCCCCACCCGCGTCTTCGACTTCACCACGCCGTCGTAGTTCGCGAAGATCGTTCCGGCGCCGATGTTGGCTCCCGGACCGATCTCGGCGTCGCCGCAGTAGGTGAGGTGCGGCACCTTCGCGCCGTCGCCGATGACCGCGTTCTTCGTCTCCACGAACGCGCCGATCTTGCCCTTCACCCCGAGCTCCGTGCCCGGCCGCAGGAACGAGAACGGCCCCACGGACGCCCCCGCTCCGATCACCGACAACGACCCGTGCGTGCGGATCACCGTCGCCCCCTCGCCGACCTCCACGTCGACCAGCGTCGTGTCCGGCCCGATCGTCGCCCCGGACGCCACGCTCGTCGCTCCTTCGAGGCTCGTGTTGGGCAGCAGGGTGACGTCGGGCGCCAGGTCGACGCTCGCCTGGATCCACGTCGTCGCCGGGTCCACCACGGTCACCCCGGCCCGCATCCACCTCTCCACGATGCGCCGGTTGAGTTCGCGGCCGAGCGTGGCCAACTGGACACGGTCGTTCACCCCCTCGGTCTGCCACCGGTCGGCCAGGACGAGGGTGTGGACGCCTCGGCCGGCGGACCGCGCGTACCTGACCACGTCGGTCAGGTACAGCTCACTCTGGTCGTTGTCCGTCGTGAGGGACGCCAGCCCGTCACGCAGCACGCCCCCGTCGAACACGTAGATGCCCGCGTTGATCTCGCGGATCGCCGCCTGCTCGGCCGTGCAGTCGCGTTGTTCGACGATGGCGGCCACCTGGTCACCGCCGGCGTCGCGGACGATGCGGCCGTAGCCGGTCGGGTCGGAGAGCTCTGAGGTGAGGATCGTGACCCCGTCGCCGGTCGCCCGGTGTTGCGCGACCAGGGCCTCGAGCGTCTCCCCCTCGAGCAGGGGGACGTCGCCCATCGTCACGACGACCTCTCCCTCGGTCGACTCCAGCACCGCCAGGCCGCAGCGCACGGCGTCCCCCGTGCCCAACTGCCGCTCCTGCACCGCGGTGAGAGCGCCCGGAGCGATCTCGGTGAGGTGCGCGGTGACCTGTTCGCGCTCGTGGCCGACGACGACCACCATGCGTCTCGGGTGGAGGTGTTCGGCGGCGTCGACGGCGTGACTCAGCAGGGACCGTCCGGCGATCTCGTGCAGCAGCTTGCTCTTGGTGGACTTCATGCGCGTGCCCGCGCCCGCCGCGAGGACGATCACCGCCGCCACGCTCGTCGCCTGTTCGGTCATGGGTGTGGAGTCCTCTCGTCGTCCCGGTGTCGTCATCCTAACGAGCGGGCGGGCCGCCGAGGGGTGCTCCGGTCGGTCCGTCACCGCTCGGGTCTGCGGCGGCGGCGTCCGGGCCCGGATCTGCTGCCCGGGCACGCTCCCACGCCTTGGCGTACCGGGTCCCGACGAACAACAGCAGCAGGCCGACGACGAGGAACGCCCCCACGCGGGCGATGGCGTCGAGCATGGACAGGTCGAGCAGGAACAGCTTGGCGAGCGCCAGCCCGGCCAGCACCAGCGCCAGGCGCAGCCACACCTCGGCGCGGTCGCGGGTGGACGCCAGCCCGCGGCGCAGCAGCAGGACGCACAGGAGCATCCACGAGCTGGTGACGAGGAACTGCCCGAGCTGGAAGCCGGCGGTCGGGTTCTGCAGCAGCCGGCCCACCAAGGTAGCCAGCTCGACGACCGCGACGGAGCCGGTGGCGAGGGAGACCGCCCACGCCACATAGAGGTCGGCGGGCCGCGACCAGAAGAATCTCCGGACGCCGAAGTAGGCCAGCACGCCGAGCGGCACCCCCAGCACCGACCTCAGCACGTCCTCGCCCGCGGCGGTCACGGCGGCTGCCTGACCGAGCACATGCGTTACCTGCGGCAACCACGAGAGCAGCGCCACGGCGCCGAGCACCAGACCGACGAGCCAGCTGACCCGCGACTGCGCCCCCAGGCCGGCCGCGAGGTAGGCGATCGCCATGCCCATCGCGATCGCGCCCACGTAGCGCTGCTCGGTGAGAGCGAACACCGTGAGGAAGAGGAACAGCGCGCCGAGGGGCAGGAGGGCCGTCGCGGTTCCGGGGCGCGCGGATGGTAGGGCGCCCACCACGGTGAAGGCCACGGCCACCACCCAGAAGGCGAGCGCCTGCAGCACGATCGAGTCGAGCAGCGCGGGCGCGAACACGGCGGGCACGGCGGCCGCCACCACGAGGCCGAGGCGCGTGGCGAACAGCCCCTGGGTTTCGCGGCGCGCCGTGACGACCCCCGCGAGCGACACACCGACGAGGATCAACGCGAGCGCCACGAGCGCGAACCGCTCCCCCTCCTCCAGCGAGGAGCCGCTGATCACCACGTACAGCAGCACGCCCGCGGTGGGCAGCACGCGCACCAGCGGGAACACCCGCCAGCCGCGTCCGCCCTCGAGCCACTGCGTGACCCCCGTCATGGCGACCATGAGGGCCGAGGTCACCACCGGCTCCCCGGCTCCCACGAACGGCGCCAGCACCAGGCTGGCTCCGACGGCCACGACTGCCAGCACCTCGTTCTCCCAGCGCCGTGCCAGGGCAAGCCCGAACAGGCCGAGGGCGGCCACGAGGGCGAGCCCCACCCACGGTGGCAGCCACCCGTAGATGACCGTCGCCGCGACCACGCTCAGGAACCCCGACGCCACACCCGTCGCCGCGAGTGCCGGGGCACCCGGGTTGTCGGGGCTGCGCCCGTGCACCCAGAACGCGATCGCGAGCAGGACGACGCCCAGCCCGGCGGCAGCCAGCGTGCGGGCCAACGGGCCGAAGAACCCGTACTGCGCCGCCAGCACGAGCAGGAACGCGATGCCGATGAGCGTGATGCCCGCGCCCACCACCGCGAGCAGCCGCGCCACGAACTGGGGCCGTTCCCACACCGGCGGCCGCGGCGGCGAAAAGCGTGGGGACGCCGCGGGTCCCGTGCCGGCCGGGCCGGGAAGAGCCGGGTCGGGCGCGCTCGGGACGGGCACGGTCGAGACTGGCTGGTCGGGAACGTCGGCCGTAGTCCCCGGCAGGGGTGCCCCATGACCGGCGGGGTCCGGGTAGGGCATCCGGGCGTCCGTGGCGAGTTGGACGGGGTCGGCCCAACCCTCCCAGCCGGGCCCGAGCACGAGCACTCGACCGTCGACGACCCGATCGGTCACCCGCAGGGGCGTGCCGACGGGGACGGGGAACGACGCCGATCCGTCGGCGCGGGCGTCCCGCCACACCCCGACGAACCCGCGGACGCCGTGCTCCCGCACGACGATGGGCCTGGAGTGTGGCCGCGCGGCCGGCGTCTCCGGGGCTGCGGGCACGCGCTGCTCGAGGTCGCCGAGGGTGCGCCGCAGGGTCTCGACGCGCTGCTCGGCGAGGGCGGTGATGCGGCCGTCGATCTCGGCGATGCGGCGGGTGATGCCCTGCAATTCGCTCAGCAGGGCGCCGAACTCGTCAGGGGCGGGTTCGTGGGTCATGAGGTTCCTCCTGTCGCGCCCCACCGTAACGGTCGGGCCCGACGATGTCGTCGGACAAGCGCGCGCCGATGGCGACGAGGGCCTCGACGATGGCCCGGACCGACGGTCGGGCATGGCGGTCGGGGCGGCAGAGGGCCACGATGCTGCGCCGGGCGGGCAGGCCGGTCAGCGGCCGGAGGACCACCCCGTCGAGATGAGGGGTGGTGAAGCGCGGCAGCAACGCCAGACCCACCTCGCGCCCCACCAGCGCGGCGATGAGACGGTTGTCGCGCAGCCGGAACCGCCGCGGGAACCGCTCCCCCGCGGCCGTCTCGATCGCGATGAGGAGGTGGTCGAACGGGTAGCCGGCAGGCACGCCGACCCACACGGTGCCCCGCAGATCCTGGGGACGCAGGGCGGCGCGCGCCGCCAGTGGGTGGGCGGCCGGCAGCGCGACGTCGATGGGCTCGCGCGCGAGCACCCGCCGCACGAGCCGCTCGGCACCCGCAGGGCCCTCGCCGCTGAGGCTGTGGGCGATCACGATGTCGTGGTCGAGCGTGCGGCCGGCGTACTCCGCCTCCATGAGGTCGAAGTCGTCGAGGTTCAGCTCGACACCGGTGCCCTCGAACCGCAGGACGAGTTCGGGCAGCAACGCCGCGCCGGCGCTCGGGAAGCAGCCGATGCTCACCGGACCACCGACCTCACCGCGGGCGGCGTCCAGGCGCGCCCGCACCGTCGCCAGGGCGGCGTTGACCTCTTCGGCGCCCTCGGCGAGCAGCCGCCCCTCGGCCGTGAGCCGCAGGCCGCGCCCCTCGCGTTCCACCAGCCGGACGCCGAACTCGCGCTCCGCAGTGCGGAGTTGCTGGGACAGGGCCGAGGGCGTCCGATGGGTCGCCTCCGCGACCGCCGCGAGCGTGCCCCGGGTGGCCAGTTCCCGCAGCAGGTCGAGATGCCGCACATCCATGAAGTCAGCCTAAGGTGTCGATGAAGGAAAACGCGCTGGACCTGCATGATCACACCACCCACACTGGAAAGCGTGCCCGTCACCCACCGCCTCCTCGCCATCGCCGTGGCAGCCCTCTGGGGCGTGAACTTCCTCGCGATCCACGCCTCGCTGGACCAATTCCCCCCGCTGCTGCTCGGCGCGCTGCGGTTCGGGCTGCTGGCCATCCCGACCGTGCTCTTCGTGCCGCGGCCGGCCGTCCGGCTGCGCTGGCTGCTCGGCTACGGCCTCGGCTTCGGCACGCTGCAGTTCGTGGGCCTCAACCTCGGCATGGCCGCAGGCTTCCCGCCGGGGCTGGCCTCGCTCGTGCTGCAGGCTTCTGCGCCGTTCACGGTCGTCCTCGGCGCCTTGCTCCTCCACGAACGCATCGGACGCCGCCGCGCCCTCGGCATCATGGTCGCCATCCTCGGGCTCGCCGTCGTCGGCGTCAGCCGGGCGCAGGCGGCACCGGTCATCCCGTTCCTGCTGGTCCTCTTCGGGGCGCTCGGCTGGGCGTTCGGCAACCTGGCGAGCCGGCTCGCCGCCCCCGACAACCCCCTCCACCTCACCCTCTGGATGAGCGTCGTCCCGCCGCTGCCCATGCTCGCCCTGTCCCTGGTGGTCGAGGGGCCCGAGGCGATCACGACCGCGATCGCCACCTCGTTCCAGCCGGACGCCGCCGGCGCCTGGCTCGGCCTGGCCTACACGATCGTGCTGGCCACGGTCGTGGGGTCAGGGGTGTGGGTTTGGCTCATGGCGCGGCACGCCGCCGGGACGGTGGCGCCGTTCTCGATGCTCGTGCCCGTCTTCGGCATGACGGCGGCATGGCTGGCGCTCGGCGAGGTGCCGACTCCGGTCGAACTGCTGGGCGGCCTCCTCGTCGTCGGCGGCGTCCTGGCAGGGAGCCGCGCCGGCGGCGTCCGGGCGCAGACCCAGGGGCCGGCGCCGGTGGGAGTCACCGGCTGAGGGCTTGAGGTCCGGCTGGGCCGCCGGCCGTCTTGTCGGGGTCCTGCCCCACAATGGCACCGTGGAAACTGCCCTGCTTCTCGTGGCGCTGGCGACCGTCGTGCTCGCCGGGACGGCGCTGGCCGATCGGCTGCGGCTGCCCGCGCCCCTGCTGTTGATCGCGGTCGGCGTGGCGCTGGCGACGTGCCGGCCCTGCCCGAGGTGCACCTCGAGCCCGAGGTCGTCCTCGTGGGCCTGTTGCCGCCGCTGCTCAACACGGCCGCCATCCAGACCTCGCTGGTCGACTTCGCGACCCATCGCAAGCCGATCCTCATGTTGTCGGTGGGGTTGGTGGTGGTGACCACGGTGGCGGTCGGCGCCGTCGTCCAGTGGCTGCTGCCCGGCCTGGGCTGGCCGGCCGCGCTCGCGATCGGCGCGGTCGTCGCTCCCCCGGACGCCGTGGCCGCCACCGCGATCGCCCGCCGCATCGGGCTGCCGCGCGTGGTGGTGACGGTGCTCGAGGGCGAGTCGCTGCTCAACGACGCGACGGCGCTGGTGGCCCTGCGCAGCGCGATCGCGGCCATCGCGGGCACCGTGTCGGCCGTGCAGGTCGGCGTCGACTTCTTCGTGGCCGCGGCGGGTGGGGCGCTGGTCGGGTTCGTGGTGTTCTGGCTGGTCGCTTCGGTGCGCCGCCATATCAGCGACCCGCTGCTCGACACGGCGCTGTCGTTCGTCGTGCCCTTCGCCGCGTACCTGGCGGGCGAGGAGATCCATGCGTCCGGGGTGATCGCGGTGGTCGTGGCGGGCCTGCTGCTCGGCCACAAGGCGCCGATCATCCAGAGCGCCCCCTCACGCATCACCGAGCGCACGACGTGGCGCTCGATCTCGTTCCTGCTCGAGAACGCCGTCTTCCTGCTCATCGGCCTGCAGGCCCGGTGGATCATC
Organism: Propioniciclava sp.; assembly: GCF_029977985.1. Lineage (GTDB taxonomy): Bacteria > Actinomycetota > Actinomycetes > Propionibacteriales > Propionibacteriaceae > Propioniciclava. Next base: position 41,691 of record NZ_JARKOT010000055.1, read on the forward strand.
GAGGCCGTGGGGGCGTCCACCTTGGGGGTGGGGCAGATCCCCGGGTTGTGCGCGGCCGTCCTGGCCACGGTCATCGTGGTGCGACTGGTCTGGGTGTCGGCCCTGCAGGTTCCGCTGGTGGGGCGCGGCGTCGCGGGGGCGTCCCCTGGCAGAACGGTCTGCTGGCCGGGTGGGCCGGCATGCGGGGCGTGGTGACGCTCGCGGCGGCCTTCATCATCCCGGCGGACACCCCGCACCGTGAGGTATTGCTGCTGATCGCGCTGGCCGTCGTGGGCGGCACCCTGTTCGTGCAGGGGCTCACCCTTCCCTGGCTGACGCGCCGGCTCGACGTGCCGGCTCCCGACCCGGCGAAGGACGCCCTCGCGCGCGCCACGCTGTTGGAGCAAGCGAGTCAGGCCGGGCTTTCCCGCCTGTCGGAGATGGACGGCGACGACCCGCATGGGGTGTGCGACCTGGTGCGCAAGCGGATCGACGAGCGCAACTTCGCCGCGTGGGAGCAGTTGGGCACCGTCGGCGGGCAGGAATCGCCGTCGGAGGCCTACGCGCGGGTGCGCCTGGCGATGCTGGAGGCCGAGCGCGAGCGGGTCCTCGAGGTGCGTTCGGCGGGCGGAGCGCCCTCGGAAGTGGTCAGTGAGGTGCTTGCGATGCTCGACATCGAGGAGACCACGATCACGGTCGCGGCGCGCGACCGGGAGCGCATTCGTACGTCGGCCTTGCGCCTCGACGAGGCCTCAGAATGCCCCGAACTGCTCGCCCAGCCGGCGACACCGACGCCGCCGCAGCCGGTGTGCGCCGAATGCATCGCCGAGGGGCTCAGCTGGGTGGCGCTGCGGCGCTGCCTGGACTGCGGCAACATCGGCTGCTGCGACTCCTCACCTGGGCGACATGCCACCGCCCACTTCCATGCGACCCAGCACCCGGTCATGCAGTCGGCGCAGCCCGACGAGGTGTGGCGCTGGTGCTACGTGCACCACCTCACGGCCTGATGGCTGGTCGAGCCCGCCCCGCTGGTCGATCATGTCGGGACCCCGGTCCCTCCACCGGCAGCCACGCCGCTTGGTCGCGTCCACGCCGCTTGGGTGCACTAACGCCGCTTCGGATCCACTCGCACGCCGCGTAGGTGCTCATACGCCGCGCAGACCCGGCGCTTCTATACCTACTTCGACCTGAAAAAGTCAGGGCGTGTCGAACCCTGAATCGGCTTGTGACAAGGGAGAATGGTCTCAAACCCTTGGGCTAGAAGGGCTTGGGACCATTCATGTTGCGTACGGTAGCTGACCAGCCGACGTTGTGGGAGTCGATCCTGCCTGAGGAACTTCGGCGGCTGCCGGTGGAGTTGGCCCGGGTGGACGCCCTCCTGGATGACCCGGTGTTCTTCGAGCCGTTCAAGCCGTTCTTCCACGCCCGGCTGGGGCGGCCGTCGACGCCGGTGGAGACCTACCTGCGGTTGATGTTCCTCAAGTTCCGCTACCAGCTCGGATACGAGTCGTTGTGCCGGGAGGTGTCGGACTCGATCACGTGGCGGCAGTTTTGCCGGATTGGGTTGGACCAGTCGGTGCCGGACCCGACCACGTTGATGAAGCTGACCACCCGGTGCGGGTCGGCGGCGGTCGACGGCTTGAACAACTCGTTGTTGGCGAAGGCCGCCCAGGCGAAGGTGCTGCGCTGCGCTCGGGTGCGAGTGGACACCACCGTCGTGCCCTCCAACGTCGCCTACCCGACCGATTCGGGGTTGCTGGCCAAGGCGGTCCGCCGGATCGCGACCACCGCCCGGCGGGTCCAGGCCGCTGGTGGGGCGGTCCGCACCAAGCTGCGGGACCGATCAAGGGCGGCCGGACGTCGCGCCCATGACCTGAACGCGAAGCTCCGCACCCGCAGCGCCGAGGGCCGCGACGAGGCGATGGCCGTGGTCCGCCGCAAGAACGCCGAACTGGCCGGCTTGGCCGAGGTCGCCGCCCGCGAGGCCGGGCGGGTGCTCACCAACGCCAAACGAGCCTTGCGGGTCGCCCGGAAGAAGGCCGCCGACCTGGCTGCCGTCGGGCAGAAGGACGCGGTCGCGGGCCGCCGGCGGGGACGCCTCGCCCGGGCCGTGAACGACCTGACCGACCTGCTCGAGGCCACCAGGAAGATCGCCGACCAGACCCGGCAGCGCGTCGCCGGGGTCACCCCGGCGGGAGCCACCCGGCGGGTCAGCCTTCACGATCCCGACGCGCGGCCGATCGCGAAGGGCCGGCTCGGCAAGCCAGTCGAGTTCGGCCATAAGGCCCAGGTCTGTGACAACGCCGACGGCATCATCCTCGACCACGATGTCCAGCCCGGGAACCCGCCTGATGCACCCCGGCTCACCCCCTCGATCGAGCGGGTGATCAAGCGGACCGGGCATACCCCCAGGGTGGTGGCCGCCGACCGCGGCTACGGCGAGCAAGCCATCGACGACGCCCTCCACGAGTTGGGTGTCACCAACGTTGTCATCCCCCGCAAGGGCAGACCCGGGAAGGCCCGGCAAGCCGACGAACGACAACGAACCTTCCGTCGGCACGTGAAATGGCGGACCGGCTGCGAAGGACGGATCGCCACCCTGAAACGCGGCTACGGCTGGGACCGCAGCCGGATCGACACCACCGAAGGAGCCCGCATCTGGACCGGACACGGAGTCCTGGCACACAACCTGATCAAGATCAGCGCCCTCCTGGCCGGCTGACCCCCAGAGCCGGGAGACTCCCAGTCAGGAAGGGCCCGCGCCGTCAGCCCGGCCAGCCAGCCGACCGGCGCCACCGGACTTCTTCAGGTCGAAGTA
>NZ_JARKOT010000062.1 GCF_029977985.1 Propioniciclava sp.
CCGCTGGTCGGGGTGACAGGATTTGAACCTGCGACCTCTTCGTCCCGAACGAAGCGCGCTACCAAGCTGCGCCACACCCCGATCGGCTTCCCGACCGACGGCCGGTGAGCCGACGAGTAGTCTAACCGATCCGCCGCCAGAAGTTCACATCGGGGCCGGCGCTGGGATCAGCGTCAGCAGCGACACCTCCGGCGGACAGGCGAAGCGATAAGGCGCATAGGGCGACATCCCCAAGCCGGCCGACACGTGCACCTGCGCCGTGTGTTCGCCCACCGTGTGCGCGAACAGGCCGCTCGCCTTGCTCGGCGGCAGGTCGCAGTTGCTCACCAGAGCCCCGTGACCGGGCACACAGACCTGCCCGCCGTGCGTGTGGCCCGCCAGGATCAACGGGACACCGTCGGCCGTCATCGCGTCCAGGAGGCGGCGATAGGGGGCGTGCGTCACGCCGATCTCGAGTGCATCGGACGCCGCCGGCCCTGCCACCGCCGGGTAGTCGTCGCGGTGGCCGTGCGCGTCGCCCGTGCCCCGGAAGCGTACGGTCTGGCCGGCCACGGTCACCTCCGCGCGGCGGTTGTCGAGGTCGACCCAGCCGATCCCTGCCAGCGCCGCGCGCAACTCCTCGGTGGGCAGGCTCGTCCCCCTCCGCTGGGTGCCCCGAGGGCTCGAGGGGCCGAACAGGTACTTGGTGGGCAGCTTGAAGTGCGGTCCCTCGAAATCGTTCGACCCGAACACGAACACCCCGGGAACGTCCCGCAGGCGGCCGAGCGACTCCAGTAGCGCACCCACGGCGTCCGGGCCTGCGATGTTGTCGCCCGTGTTCACCACGAGGTCGGGCTCAAGCCCGGCGAGGCCGCGCAGGAAGTCGCGTTTGCGCGTCTGCCGGGCCAGCAGGTGGGCGTCCGACAGGTGCAGCACCGTGAGCGGGTCGACCCCCTGCGGGAGCACCGGCACCTGGTAGCGGCGCACGCGGAAGTCGTGTGCCTCGATGTAGGTTCCGTACGCGACGCAGGCCGCGCCGACGCCCAGCACGGCGGCGGCGAGACGCCCGATCATCAGCCGTTGCCCGGGTTCTCGGGCGGCGCCTGGGTGGCGGGTGGGGCGGCAGGATTTTCCGCGGGCGGTGCGGTGGTGCCCGGTGCGGACGGCTCTGCGGGTGCGGGTGCCGGTCCGCTCGACACGATGATGCGGATCGTGCTGTAGGCAGGAGCCGTGTCGCGGGGGCTGATCCCGAGGAGTGTCCCGGCCCGCGCGTTGTTCGTCTGCCGGCTGATCGAGGTGCCGAACCCCGCATCCCGCAGGGTCTGCTGGCAGGCCTGGACGCCGAGACCGCGGCAGCTCGGCACGTCCACCTCGGGCGGGCTGTACTTGGTCGGCGGGACGAAGCTTCCCCGCTCGTAGTGCTGGAGAGCCACTTCCATCGTGGGCTTCCACAGGAAGCGGCCCGCCTCACCGCCGGAGCTGCCCCGAAGCCGGATGCGGCCGTCCTGAATGGGGGCGCCCTCGAGGGATGTCCGCCCGCTGCGGTAGCGATCCGACTGCTTGTCGATCGTGATCATCGCGGCGGTGGCGAGCTGCGGCGTGAACCCCAGCGTCCAGATCGTCGGGGCGTTCGTGTCGGTACCCGTCTTGCCCGCGATGCTGTAGCCAGGGATGTTGGCCAGGCGTGCGGTGCCGCTGCGGAATGGGCCCCGCAGCACGTCGGTGATGCGGTCGGCCACCTCCTGCGGGATGACCTGCTGACAGTCCGAACCCGGCACCTCGTAACTCTCACCGTTCGGGCCCGTCACGGACTTGAGGATGATCGGGTTGCAGCGCAGCCCGCGGGCAGCGATGGTCGCATACGCGTTCGCCAAGGAGATCGGCGACACCTCGGCCGTCCCGAGCGTCAGCGATGGGTTCTGGATGGTGCGTTTGCCCTCCTCGGCCGGCGACGCGAAGGACAGGTCGCCCGACAGCTTCAGTCCCAGCGTCTCGGCCATCTTCGCGACGTCGCACAGGCCGACGTCCTGCTCCAACGCGACGAAGTAGTTGTTCACCGAGTTGGTGGCACCCGTGTACATGTCGAAGTTGCCGCCGACGCCGCTGACCTCCCAGTTCTTGGCGGTCACGCTGCCGTCGCAGGTGCGGAAGCGCTCGCCCGACCAGTCCTTGGTCCGGGGGGCTTCGTAGGAACGGCTCGTCGGCATGCCCTTGTTGATGGCCGCGGCGAGCACGAACATCTTGAAGGTGGATCCACCGAAGTAGCCTTCGGCCCCGCCGAGGTCGGGTTCCATGGCGTAGTTCCAGTAGCTCTGGCCCGGCTGGTCGCCCCGTTCCGGCCGGCTCTGCGCGATGGCCTTGATCAGGCCGGTTCCCGGCTGGATCGTCGCCACGACGCCCATGACCGGGTCGGTCGGGTAGATGTAGGCCGAGACGGCGGCCTGGGCGGCGTCCTGCGTCGCCGGGTCGATCTCGGTCTGGATCGTCAGGCCGCCACGCTTGAGGAGGCGCTCACGGCTGTCCCGGTCCGGCCCCAGGCTCTGCATCTGCATGAGCGTGCGGTAGACGATGTCGCAGAGTTGCTGGTACCTGGCGGCGTTGCAGCCGTGGGGCGTGTCGGTGATCTTGCTGCGATCGAAGCCCTCCGCCTTGGCGGCGTCGGCGTCCGCCTTGGTGATGACGCCCTGGGTGAGCATGACGTCGAGCACATTGTTGCGGCGCTCGATGGCCAGCTTCTCGTTGCGGATCGGGTCGGTGGTGGCCGGGGTGCGCACCAAGCCCGCAAGCATCGCCGACTGGGCGAGCGTGAGTTCCTTGGCGGTCGTGCCGAAGTACCGCCGCGCCGCCGCCTCGACGCCGTACGCGCCCGCCCCGTAGTAGGAGAGGTTCAGGTAGCGCTCGAGGATGTCGTCCTTGCTCAGCTTCTGCTCGAGCGCGAGCGCGTAGCGCAGCTCGAGAATCTTGCGCGACACCGTGCGGTCGTAGGCCTGGTTCAATGCCTCCTGGTCGCCCGCGGCCAGTGCCTTGTCGATGAGTGCGAGCTTCACGTACTGCTGCGTCAGGGTCGAGCCGCCCTGGGTGTTGCCGGCCGACGTGCGCACGAGGGCGCGCAGCGTGCCGATCACGTCGATCGCACCGTGCTCGTAGAAGCGCCGGTCCTCGATGGAGATCTGCGCCTGCTTCATGCTGTCGCTGATCTCGGACAGCGGGACGTAGACGCGGTACTCCTCGTAGAAGTTGGTCAGCACCTCGCCGTTGCCCATCAGCACCTTGGACCCCTGCGCCTGGGGCGGGGTCTCGAGCTCGGCGGGCACCTGGTCGAGCGCAGTGTCGCCCAGCTTCGTCATCTCCGAGACCATGCCGGCAGTCGGCACGGCGAGGCCCGCGGCGAGCAGTCCGCCGAGCACGCTCACGAAGACGAACATCAGGCTCGAATAGAGCTTTCGTCCGAGGGAAGGGGCACGCATGGGCCCAGCGTACGCGACACCCCTGTCATTCTCTCCCCTGCTCAGGCGAGGCTTGGCCACGCGTCTGTCACGGTGTGGTCACGACCGCCTCAAGGAGGGGTCGCTTACCCGCTTCAGTAGGCCATCCGCCACGGGTCGGTACGATCCCCCGAGGACTCTTGTGCAAACGATGGTCATACTCCTATTCTGCGGGGTACGTGGCGCCGGGTGTCACCCGCACGCGTTACATTCGGCGGTCAACCAACGGCGGTGGCGGCGCGACCAGAAGGGGTGCGGTATCCATGACGATCCTGGAATCGGAACACTGGACGCTCAAGGCGCGATGCCGCGGGATGCAGGACCAGCTCTTCCCCGACGGCGCCGACCAGAAGCGGGCCCGCGCGGTATGCGCCGGCTGTCCGGTCCGATCCCAGTGCCTCGCCGAGGCCCTCGACAACCGCATCGAGTGGGGTGTGTGGGGGGGCATGACCGAGCGGGAGCGGCGCCAGCTGCTCCGCCAGCGCGCGGACATCACTTCGTGGCAGTCCGTCCTCTGCCAACCCTCGCCCGCCAACCTCTGACCCCCGGCCGCGCCGCCCGGCCATCGCATAGGCTGCCGCCATGACGAAGTGGGAGTACGCCACCGCGCCCGTGCTGGTGCATGCGACGAAGCAGATCCTCGACAACTGGGGCGCCGACGGCTGGGAGCTCGTCTCCATCGTGCCCGGCCCGAATCCGCAGAACGTGGTCGCCTACTTCAAACGCCCGTTGCAGGACGCCAAGTGACGGCGTCCGGACGCCTCGCCGAACTGGGCATCGAGCTGCCTCCGGTGGCCAAGCCGGTCGCCGCCTACGTGCCGGCCGTCGAGGCCGGAGGGCTCGTCGTCACGTCCGGCCAGCTGCCCAGCATCGCCGGCCGTCTCGTCGCCGTCGGTCGGGTGGGTGCCGAGGTGAGTCCCGAGGACGCCGCCGCAGCGGCACGTACGGCGGTGCTGAATGCGCTCGCCGCGGCGTCCGACGTGGTGGGCGGCATCGACCGCATCGGGCGGATCGTGAAGGTCGTCGTCTACGTGGCGAGCGCTCCGGACTTCACCGGCCAGCCGCTCGTCGCCAACGGCGCCAGCGAGCTGCTCGGCGACGTCTTCGGCGACGCGGGCGCGCACGCCCGCAGCGCGGTCGGAGTGGCCGCGCTCCCGCTCGGCGCGCCCGTGGAGATCGAACTGACCATCGAGGCACGCCCCGCGTGAAACCCGGCCAACCCCAGCAGATCTTCGAGGCCCTGGGCGAACTCTACCCCGAGGCCCGCTGCGAGCTGGACTTCTCCACGCCCCTGGAGCTGCTCGTGGCGACCGTCCTGTCGGCCCAGTCGACCGACCGGCGCGTCAACCAGGTCACGCCAGCCGTCTTCGCCCGGTACCCGGACGCCGCCGCCTACGCCGGCGCCGACCCCGCCGAGTTGGAGGAATTGATCAAGCCCACCGGTTTCTTCCGGGCCAAGACGGCCCATCTCATCGGCCTCGGGGCGGCCCTCGTGGAACGGTTCGACGGGATCGTGCCGCGCACACTGGCCGAACTGGTCACGCTCCCCGGTGTCGGCCGCAAGACGGCGAACGTGGTGCTCGGAGACGCGTTCGGCGTCCCCGGGCTCACCCCCGACACGCACTTCATCCGCCTGTCGAACCGGTTCGGCTGGGTGAGCACCACCAAGGCGGACGCCGTCGAGCGGGAGGTGGGGGAGCTGTTCGGGCCGGCGGACTGGGTGCCCTTGTCGCACCGCGTGATCTGGCACGGCCGCCGCCGCTGCCACGCCCGGCGTCCCGCCTGTGGCGCCTGCCCCCTGGCCGGGCTGTGCCCGAGTTACGGCGAGGGCCCCACCGACGCCGCGGCGGCCGAGCGGCTGATCCGGGAGCCGAGGGCGTGAGACTGAGGCGCTTCGGGGCAGGGATCGTCGCCGGCGGTGTCCTGCTCGCCGGCTGCGCTCCCACGCCCGCCGAGATCCCGGAGCCGCTGCCGGCCGACCCGGCGCTCGTGGCGCAACGCGAGGGGGCCGGCATCGCCGACTGCCCGGCGACGCCGCTGGACGCCGAGGCCGTGCCCGGCGGACTGCCCGACTTGGTGCTGACCTGCCTCGGCAGTGGTCGGCAGGTGAACCTCGCGGCACTGCGCGGGACGCCGATGGTGATCAACGTGTGGGCGCAGTGGTGCGGCCCGTGCCGCCAGGAGGCCCCCCACCTGGCCGAGTTCGCAAGCCGCATGGGTGACGAGGTGCTGGTGCTGGGCGTCGACTTCGACGACCCCGATCCCGCGCTGGCCCTCGAGTTCGCCGGGCAGGCAGGCTGGACCTACCCGCACGTGGCGGACCCGACGAAACAGACGCAGGGGGCGCTGCGGATCTCGGGCATCCCGACGACGCTGTTCGTCGGCCGCGACGGGGTGATCGCACAGCGAGTCGTGGGCCCCGTGGAGTCCTCCCAGGAGTTGGTCGACCTGACCCGCACGTATCTGGGGGTGCGCTCGTGACCGGGATGCCCTCGTGCCTCGTCGCGCTGCGCGACGTGCTCGCCGACCCCGCCGCCGGGCGGGAGGTGGTGGGCACCCGCGCCACCGACACCGGCCGCAGCGCGGCTGTCCTCATCCTCTTCGCGTGGGATCCGAACGCACGCGACGACGGTGGCATCGGCGGCCTGCGGCTCGTGATCATCGAGAAGTCGTCGCGGCTGCGCAAGCACCCCGGGCAGCTCGCCTTCCCCGGCGGCGGCATCGAGCCCGACGACCCGGACGCCGTCGCCGCGGCCCTACGGGAGGCGGCCGAGGAGATCGGCGTGCACGCGGAGGAGGTGGAGGTGCTCGGTGTGCTGCCGGCCGCGATGGTCGCTGTGAGCGGCTACCGGGTGACCCCGGTGGTCGGCTGGTGGAGGACGCCGCGATCGCTCGTTCCCGTCGACACCTTCGAGGTCGCCGCCGTGCACGCGATCGCGGTGCCCGATCTCGTCGACCCGGCGTTGCGGGTCACCTGGGAGCACCCCGCCGGCTACAGCGGTCCGGCGTTCATCACGGACGATCTGTACGTGTGGGGGTTTACCGGCCACCTGCTCGACGGACTCCTGCGTGCGGCCGGCTGGGAGGAGGACTGGGACGCCGGCGTCCGGACGTCGATTCCGCGCCGATTCTTCCGCGACACCGGCCAGTGAGGCAGGATCGACCCATGGAGAAGCTGTCGCATCCGTGGTGGTCCAGTGCGGTCGTCTACCAGATCTACCCGCGGTCGTTCTGCGATTCCGACGGGGACGGCATCGGCGACCTGCGGGGCATCATCGGCAAACTCGACTACCTCGCCGACCTCGGCATCGACGTGCTCTGGCTCTCGCCGGTCTACGCCTCGCCTCAGGACGACAACGGCTACGACATCAGCGACTACGACGCCATCGACCCCCTGTTCGGCACGCTGGCCGACTTCGACGAGCTCGCCACCGGGCTGCACGATCGGGGCATCCGGCTGGTGATGGACCTGGTCGTCAATCACACGTCCGACGAGCACGCCTGGTTCGTCGAATCGCGTGACCCGGCCTCGCCGAAGCGGGACTGGTACCACTGGCGCCCGGCACGGGAGGGCTTCGAGCCGGGCACCCCCGGGGCGGAACCGACGAACTGGGCCTCGTTCTTCGGCGGGTCGGGTTGGGCCTACGACGAGGCGTCCGGAGAGTACTACCTGCACCTGTTCAGTCCCAAGCAGCCCGACCTCAACTGGGAGAACCCCGAGGTGCGCGAGGCTGTGTACGCGATGATGCGGCGCTGGGTCGACCGGGGTGTCGACGGCTTCCGGATGGACGTGATCAACCTGATCAGCAAGACCCTGCCGCTGGCCGACGGGCGGCAGGAGCAGGGGGCGCCCTACAGCGACGAGGTCGAGCGGGTGGCGAACGGGCCGCGGATGATCGAGTTCCTGGAAGAGATGAACGCGGCGGTCGGGATCGACGAGCGGCAGCTCTTCACGGTGGGCGAGATGGTGCTCTGCGACGCGGACCGGGCGCGCGCCTACACCAGCCGCGAGCACCCGCGGCTCGGCATGGTGTTCACCTTCGAGCACATGAGCCTCGACCAAGGTGGGTTCAGCAAGTTCGACCTGCGACCGCTCCACCTGCCCGAGTTGAAGAAGAACCTCGCACACTGGCAGACCGCGCTCGCCGACGACGGCTGGAACAGCCTCTACTGGGAGAATCACGACCAGCCGCGCGTGGTCAGCCGCTTCGGCGACGACTCCCCCGGGCACCGGGTGGCCGCCGCCAAGGCGTGGGCGACCGTGCTGCATCTGCACAAGGGGACGCCCTACGTGTACCAGGGCGAGGAGATCGGCATGACGAACGCCGGCTTCACGAGCATCGACGACTATCGCGACATCGAGAGCCTGAACTTCTACCACGAGGCTGTCGGCGCAGGTGCCGACCCAGCTGCCGTGCTGGCCGGTCTGGGGTTGAAGAGCCGCGACAACGCCCGCACGCCGATCCCGTGGGGTTCGGACGAACCTTCCTACGGCTTCACCCGGGGAACACCGTGGCTGCCGCTCAACGCGAACGCGGACACGATCAACGTGCAGGCCGCACTCGCGGCGTCCGACGGCGTGCTCGAGCACTACAAGCGGCTGATCGCGCTGCGGCACGAGCTGGAGGTGGTGCAACTCGGCCGCTTCGAGTTGCTGCTCGCCGACGACCCGAAGCTCTGGGTCTTCACCCGCACGCTCTCGTCGGAGACGGTCCTCGTGGTGGCGAACATGAGCTCCGAGGCGTGCGGTGTTCCGGTGGACGAACTTCCCCGCCTCGGCGAGGCCGAGTTGCTGCTCGGGGGCAGCGGGGGCGACATCCAGACGCTCGACCCGTGGGAGGCCCGGGTCTACCTCATCCGGAACTGACGCCGCCCCAAGGGGACGTCAGGAGAGGGACGCCGGCAGGCGCGCCTCGGTCTGGGCGCGGGTCTCTCCGGCGGCGATGGCACGAACGTTGTCCTGACCTCGGGCGATGGCGGTGTTGACGGCGTCCACAGAACGCTGGGCCTCCTCGACCGTCTTCTTCGGGCCGGGCACGTCGATCTTGCTCTTGCCGATGAAGGCGAGGATCGCGGCGACGACGAGGCAGATCACCGCCATCGTCAGGAAGCCGAGCACGAAGGCCCAGATGAGACCCACGGCGCCCTGGTAGAGGGCCGTAAAGGCCAACCCGCCGCAGATGAAGAGCAGCGTCGCGGCCTGCAGCGCGAAGTAACCCGCGGCCCCGAACAGCCCGGCACCGATGCCGACCTTCTTCGCCTGCGGAATCAGTTCCGCCTTGGCGAGTTCGATCTCGCCCTTGACGATGGTGGTGATGTCGGCCTTGATGTCGGCGATGACCTCGCCGATCTCGGGCTGTGCCATGTCAACCTCCCTGAAGCATGACGGTGCGTGTGTCGCCAGCCTAGCCGCCGCGGGTTCTCGCTGCTCAGAGGCTGAACCGAAGGCTCTGGGTCGGCGGCTCGAGCTGCGAGGTGAACTCGCTGTGGTCGACCGTCGCCCGCCAACAGGCCACCTGGTAGGGCAGGAGCAGCGGCGTGGGTGGGCGGGCCGAGGATTCGTAGAGTGCACCGACGGCGTCCAGGAGCTCGGACAACCGCTCGGGTTCGAGGGAGGGGAAGCGGTTGGCGACCATGTCCATGAGATCGACACGGCTGATCGGCACCCAGAGGCGGTGGCCCCGATGCTCGACGTCGGTGAAGTGCGGCGAGGCGCCGAGGGCGGCGACGGCGTCGGTGCCGTAGTCGCCGGTCATGGCGCTGGGGTCGACGCCGCGCATGAGGGTGGCGAGGCGGCGGACCCAGGGGACGGAGTCGTCGCGGATGGTCCAGGAGACGGCGAGGCGGCCGCCTGGCACGAGGACGCGGGCGATCTCGGGCAGGACGGCATCGAGGTCGAGCGTGTGCAGCGACTGGTGGACGACCACGGCGTCGAACGCGCAGGGCACGAAGGGGAGTCTGTCTGCGCGGGCGACCGTGGGCAGGGCGCGCGGGGCGCGGTGGAGGAGGGTGCGGAGGCCGGCGCGGCTGGCGTCGGTGGCGAAGAGGGCAGCGGAGGTGCGGGCGAGCGACTCGATCACCGGGGCGCTGGAACGGCCCAGGACGAGCACCTTGGCGTCCCCGAGCGGAGCGGGGACGAGCCACTCGAGGGCGGCCTCGGGGTAGGACGGGAGGCCGGGGCTGCTCATGCTCCCCGATGGTAGCCATGCGAGCCGGCCGCGCCGGGCAGGACGGGCGGCATGTGGGATTCCCCCCAATCCGGTGACGGATTTGGGGGCCCGAGGGCTAATGCAAGGGCGTGAGGACTGCATCGGTCGTGTTGGCGACGAACGATCCCGCGGTCACGGACGCCGTCGAGTCCGTGGCCGCCGCGCTGGGGCTGCGTGTGGGACGGGAGGTGACGGCGGCGGGAGCGCTGCTGGCTTGGCGGACGGCGGCCGTGTTGCTGGTCGGGGCCGATCTGGCGGCGGCGCTGGCGTCGGAGGCGCCGAAGCGGCGGCCACGGGTCTACCTGGTGGGATTCGACGCGGCCGACCTCGCGTCGTGGTCCGTGCCCCTGGGGGCCGAGGTGATCGGGCTGCCGCACGGCGTGACGTGGCTGTCGGCCGTGGTGGGGGCCGACAGCGACGAGGCGTGTCCCGTCGTCGCCGTCGTGGGGGGCAGCGGGGGCGCGGGTGCTTCGACGTTCGCGGCGGGTCTGGCGCTGGCGGCGTCCCGTTCGGGCGTGCCGTGCGCGCTGGTGGACGCCGACCCGCTCGGCGGCGGCCTCGACCTGCTGCTCGGCGCTGAGCGTACGCCCGGCTATCGGTGGCCGCGCCTGGCCGGGGCGTACGGCGAGGTCGGTGACGTCCGTGACCTCTTGCCGGCGGTGGCCGGGGTGAGCGTGGTGGCGATGGGGCGCGGGGAGAGCGAGGCAGCGGGGCCTGAGGCGGTGCAGGCGGTGGCGGCATCCTTGTGTCGCCACCATGGTCTGGTGGTGCTCGACTGCGGGCGGAGCCCGTGGCCGGCCGCTCGGATGCTCGTGCGCGGCGCCCGACCGGCACTGGTGGTGACCGGGGCGGGGGTGCGTTCGGTGGCAGCGACGGCGTCCGTGGTGCGAGCGCTCGACCTCGTGGATGCCGGGGTGATCGTGCGGGGGACGCCCGGGGTGCGCGTGCCGCCCGAACTGGTCGCCGAAACGCTGGAGCTCGAGCTGTGGGGCGCCGTGCCGCACGATGCAGCACTCGCTGCGGCCGCCGAGGCCGGGGAACTCCCGCGAGGCCGGGCCGCCTGGCGGCGAGCGGTGGACGCCATCGTGGCGCGGGTGCTGGCGGAGGCGTCCGATGGCGATTGACCTGGACGCCGTCCGCGCGCGGCTGACCGCGGCGGGACAGGCGGGACGGCCAGCGGAGGTGGCGGCGGCCCTGGCGGGGCTGGGGCAGGTGGTGAGCGATGCGTCCGTGCTGGCGACCGTCGACGCGCTGCGGCGCGAGAGCCAGGGGGCGGGGCCACTGGACGAGCTGCTGCGGCTGCCCGGGGTGACCGACGTCCTCGTCAACGGCCCGCGCGAGGTGTGGATCGACCGCGGCCGCGGCTTGGAGGCGGCGAGGGTGGAGTTCGCCGACGACGATGCCGTGCGGCGACTCGCCGTGCGGCTGGCGGCGCTGGTCGGGCGGCGGCTCGACGACGCCTCGCCGTTCGTGGACGCGCGCCTGCCGGACGGCACGCGCGTCCACGCCGTGCTGGGCTGCCTGGCCGGGCGCACCTGCCTGTCGCTGCGTGTGCCGGCCCGCGTGGCGCTCACGCTCGACGACTGGCAGGCCGGCGGCGGACTGACCGGCGACGGCCGCGCGCTGTTGGAGGGACTGGTCGCGTCCCGGCGCGCGGTGCTCGTTTCAGGCGGCACCGGGTCCGGGAAGACGACACTGCTGGCGTCGCTCGTCGGGATCATCGATGCGCGTGAGCGAGTGCTTGTGGTCGAGGACTCGCGCGAACTGTGCCCCACGCATCCCCACGTCGTGCGGATGGAGGCGCGGGTGGCGAACGCGGAGGGCGCCGGTCGCGTGACCATGACCGATCTGGTGCGCAACGCGCTGCGCATGCGACCCGATCGGATCGTCGTGGGCGAGGTGCGCGGCGCGGAACTGTGCGACCTGCTGGCGGCCATGAACACCGGCCACGAGGGCGGCCTCGGGACGGTGCACGCGAACACGGCGGAGTCCGTGCCCGCGCGCTTGGAGGCGCTCGGAGCGCTGGGCGGGCTGGGCCGTGCGGCGCTCCACGCTCAGGTCGGGGCGGCGCTGGACGCTGTGGTCCATGTGCGCCGGACCGGCGACGGCCACCGATTCGTCGAACAGGTGGGGGTGGTGGCGAGCGTGGACGGCTGGGTCACCGTGCAGCCGGCGGTGACGTGGGAGCCGACGGGACGCCCCCGCCGTGGGCTCGGCTGGGAGCGGCTCGCCGCGCTGACGGGTGAGTGACGTGCTCGTCTGGGTGGCGGCGCTCGCTGTCGGGCTCGCCGTGTGGTTCGCGGTGCCGGCCCCGGCCGCTCACGGGCGGCTGACGGTGCGGGCCGAGGTGAAGGTCGCGCCCCCACCGGCACGGCGCCTGCGGTGGCTGTGGGCGGCCGGCGTGGTGCTCGCGGTGGCGGCGGGCGGGATGCTCGACGGGGTGCGCGGGGGCGTGGCCGCGTTCGTGCTGGCGTGCGCGGTCGCGACCGGGGCGGTGCTGGCCTCGCGACAACGTGCCCGGGACGACAGGCGGGCTGCCCGTACTGCGGTGGCGAGCGGGGCCTCGACCGTGGCGGCGTTGCTGCGCGCGGGGCGGGTGCCGAGCGTCGCGCTCGCCGAGGCGGCGCAGGACTCCGCGGTGCTGCGGGTCGCGGCGGCCGAATCGGCTGCAGGTGGCGATGTGGGCCAGGCGTTGCGCCGCACCGCACACCTGCCCGGGCACGAGGGGTTGATCCATCTGGCGGAGTCGTGGCAGGTGGCGTTGTGCTCCGGCGCCAGCCTCGCGGGCGCCT
The DNA here is from genome assembly GCF_029977985.1 of Propioniciclava sp. Taxonomy (GTDB): domain Bacteria; phylum Actinomycetota; class Actinomycetes; order Propionibacteriales; family Propionibacteriaceae; genus Propioniciclava. The sequence continues at coordinate 12,466 of NZ_JARKOT010000062.1, forward strand.
GGGAGCGGGCCGCGGAGGCCCTTGAGGCGCAGGAAGAGGTGGAGCGCATCGTTGCCACCGAGATCGCTGCCGCCCGGGCGGGTGGCCGCATCATGGCGGCCCTTCCCCTGGTGGGGTTCGGGCTCGCCTACGTGCTCGGGGGTGACGCTTTCGCCTTCCTGGTCGGAACGCCGCTCGGCTGGGCGTGTCTGGCTGGAGGAGTGGCGTTGGGGTGCGCCGGAGTGTTGTGGAGCGACCACGTGGCCGACCGGGCCGGTGGGCGGTGAGAGGGGTGCGGTGATGGGGTGGCTGCTGGTGGCGTCGGCGGCGTCCGGGGTGGCGGTGTGGCTCGCGTGGGCGCCACCGCCGTTGGGGCGTCTGGGTCCGACGGGGGAGCGGTGGGACCGGAGACGTCTCGTGGAGGCGCTGAGGGGCCTGCGGGAGCGACTGCCGGCCGGGCGCTCGGCTCGGGTGCGGACAGCCGCCGTGCTCGCCTCGGTGCCCGGCGTGTGCGAACTACTGGCGGTGTGCCTGGAGGCGGGCGCGCCGCCGCGGTCGGCGTTGGCGCTGGTCGGGGAGGCCTGCGGCGGGCCGGTGGGCGAGGAGCTGGGCCGGGTCGGCCTCCGGATCGCGCTCGGAGTCGACGAACGGCAGGCGTGGGAGAGTCTCGCCGACGTGCCGGGTTACCGCGCTGTGGCGCGCGACCTCGGGCGGGCGGTCGGGCACGGGACCGGTCTTGCCGACCTGCTGCGCAGGCACGCCGCCGACGCGCGCGCCAACGCGGCGGCCGCGGCCCAGGCGCGGGCCCGAACGGCCGGCGTCCACAGCGTCGTCCCCCTGATGGTGTGCTTCCTGCCCTCGTTCCTTCTGCTCGGGGTGGTGCCCATGCTGGCCTCCGTGATCGGCGGGCTGGTCGGTTGAGGCGCGGTTCATCCACAGGCGGTTCGGATCAGTGCGGGTTTTCCACAGGCGGCGAATCAGGTGACGGATTCGGGGCTCCGAGGGCGAATGTGAAGGGTGAGCCGCGAGGGGCGGCCACGGAACAGGAGGAAGTAGGACATGACCGAGAACACCATCACCGCGGCGGAACTGGCCATCCAGGTCGATGACACCGAGGAACTGGTGGATGCGCCGCTGCAGCCCGCGGCGTCCCAGCCGGTGAGCCGCCGGCATTCCGAACGGGGTCTGACGACTGTCGAGTACGCCATCGGCATCGCGCTCATCATCGCGATCATCGGCGCCATGGTCCTCGCCACGCACCAGGGCTTCTTCACCCAGCTGGTGCAGGACCTCTTCAAGGCGCTCTTCGCCACCGTCATCAAGGGCATGGGCCTCGGGTGAGGAACGCGCGGGGCCGGTCTGGGGCGGGCCGGCCCCGCGCCCACCGTTCGATCGAGAAGGAGGAACGATGCGGAACCACGGGGAGCGCGGCCTGGTCACGGTCGAGGCGGCGTTCGTGAGCATCGGCGTGGCGGCGGCCGTGGGGGCCGCCATCGGCGTCACCGGCGGTGCGTTCCAGTTGGCGCAGTGCCAGCTGACCGCCAACGAGGTGGCGCGACAGGCGGCGCGTGGCGATGACGCGGCAGTCGCCCGGGCCAAGGCGGACGCACCGCGCGGTGCTCGCGTGACCATCGGCGAGCAGGGCGGCGTGACGCGCGTCACGGTGGCGCTCGACGTGGGGGTCGGCCCGGTCCGGGTGCCGGTTGAGGCGAGTGCCCAGGTGATCGACGAGGTGCGGCCATGAGCCGGCGCGGCGAGCGTGGATCCGGCTCGCTCCTCGCCGGCATCGGCCTGTGGGCGCTCGCCCTCCTCGTCCTGGTGCTGCTCGGTGCGGCGAGTTTCGCCCTCGGCGGCCACAAGGTGGCGGGGGCGGCAGATCTGGCCGCCGTCGCAGGCGCCCAGGCGCAGGTGGGCGGCGCGGACGCCTGCGGCGCGGCCCGGTCGTCGGCGGCCGCCAACGACGTGGAGGTCGTCTCGTGCGGCGTGACGGGCGACGAGGTGGAGTTCGTCGTGACGGTCAGCGTGCGGCTGCCGGTCGGCTTCGGTCCGGTCCGGGAGGCACTGACCGCGCGGGCGAACGCGGGGGTGGTGACTGGTGCGGATCCATGAGCAGTGCCACGACGAGGGCGGCGGCGTCCTTGTCGAGCGGGTTGTTGCCGCTGCCGCACTTCGGGCTGACGACGCAGGCGGGGCAACCGGCCTCGCAGGCGCAGGTGAGCAAGCGGTCGAGGGCGGCTTCCCACCACCGCTCGGCGACGGCGAACGCTGCGTCCGCGATGCCGGAGCCGCCCGGCAGCCCGTCGTGGACGAATACGGTGGGCAGCCCGGTGTCCGGGTGGAGCACGGTGGAGAGGCCGCCGATGTCCCAACGGTCGGAAGGGACCAGCGCCGGCAGCAGTCCGATCGCGGTGTGCTCGGCGCCGTGCACCGCCCCGGGCAGTGCGGAATCCCCGATGGGCAGCTGGGCGAGAAGTGCGGGGGGAAGGGTCCACCAGGTGGCGCGCGTCGTCAGGCGGTGTTCCGGCAGCTCGAGTGGGGTCGAGTCCCACACCTTGCCGCTCTCGGCGTCGCGCCGCAGGTAGCCGGTCACTCGATGGCTGAGCTCGATCGTGCCGACATGCACGGTGCCGTGGCCGAGGGCTCGGCTCGCGTCGTCGGTCAGGATGCGGATGTCCGAGATCGATTGCGCCTGGGTGAAGTAGGCGGGCGCGGCGGCGCGGACGAGCGCCACCCGGTCGGCGAGGTCGAGTTCCTCGACGATCCATGTCTCGCCCTGGTGCACGTACACGGCGTCGGTGTGCACCGTCCTGTCCGCGGCGCCCGGATCGACCTGGCCGATGACCCGCCCGGTGGCCGCATCCACCACCTCGACCGCCTTGCCCTGGGCCGCGCGCAGGTCGATGGAGTCGACGGCCCGTTGGGCGTGGACCCAGAACCAGCCGGCGGGCCGCCGGCGCAGCACGCCCTGCGCGGTGAGCCGCTCGGCGAGCGGCACGGTCTGGGGCCCGAACCAGGCGGCGTCTTCCGCGGTGAGGGGGAGCTCCTGGGCGGCCGCCACGAGATGGGGGCCGAGCACATACGGGTTCCCGGTGGGAACGACCGCGCGCTCGACCGGGGCGTCGAAGAGCAGCTCGGGGTGGTCGACCAGGTAGGCGTCGAGGGGGTCGTCGCGGGCTGCCAGGACGGCCAGCGCCGCGCGACCGCTGCGTCCGGCACGGCCGATCTGCTGCCAGAAGGCGGCCAGGGTGCCGGGGAAACCTGCTGTGACGACTGCGTCCATGCCGGCGATGTCGACGCCCAGCTCGAGGGCATTCGTCGAGGCGACGCCACGCAGCCGGCCGTTGCTGAGAGCGGACTCGATCGAGCGCCGGTCACCCGGCAGGTAGCCCGCACGGTAGGAGGCGAGGCCAGCCGGGGCGTCCGACATCTCCTTGGCGCGGATCGCGACCAGTTCGGCCTGCAGGCGCGAGGTGGTGAAGGCGAGGGTCTGTCCGTCGCGGCTGAGGCGTTCGAGCAGGGCGGCGGCGGTGGCGGTCAGGTTGCCGTCGGGCCGCAGCAGCACGACCTCGCGGGCGGGCCGCGGCGACGCGTCGGCGGTGACGGGAAGGACATCCTCCTCCCCGATGAGAGCCGAGGCGGTGGACTCAGGTTCGGTGAGGGTGGCGGAGGCGACGACGAAGGTCGGGTCGGCGCCGTAGTGGTGGGCGAGTCGGCGCAGGCGGCGCAGCACGGCGGCGAGGTGCGCGCCGAAGAGCCCGCGGTAGCGGTGCGCCTCGTCGACCACGACGAATCGCAGTCTGCCGAGCAGGCGGGCGTGCCGGCCGTGGTTGGGCAGGATCGAGCGGTGCAGCATGTCGGGGTTGGTGAGCACGAAGTCGGCGAAGTCGCGGGCGTAACGGCGCTCGTCGTCGTCGGAATCGCCGTCGAGGGTGGCCGGCCGCCAGCCGGTCAGCCCCAGCCCGGATGCCGCCCGCAACTGGTCGTGCGCGAGCGCCTTCGTGGGAGCCAGATAGAGGGCGGTGGTGCGCCCCGACAGCCGGATGCCACCGGCCCGCTGGAGCGGCCCCCGACCGCCGGCGCCGGTCCGCGCGGCCGTGACGACCGGCAGCAGGTAAGCGAGCGACTTCCCGGTCGCCGTCGCCGTCGCCAGCGCGACGTGTCGCCCCGCGAAAGCGGCCTCGGCCGCCGCGATCTGGTGCTGCCAGGGGCGCTCGATGCCCTGGGCGGCGAGGGCGGCGATGAGATCGGGCGCCACCCAATCGGGCCATTCCGCATGCCGGCCCGGGGCGGACTCCAGCCTCCGGACATGGGCCACGCGTTCGTCGGCCAGCAGCCACGCCGGGGCCCTCATCGCGCGCACTCCCGGCGGAACGTCACCGCGCCGGCGCGCACCGTGGTCACGACGTTCATGCGGCGCAGCACGGCAGCCGCCCGCCGGGGCTCGCTTGCGGCCAGCGGATCGGCGGCGAGCACGACGAGGTCCCCGGGGGCGCCGGGGGCGATCCGGACGCCGTCGACCGACGCTGCCAGCGCCTCCCGCGGGGTGATCGCCTGCTCGGGGTGCCAGCCGTCCCGGTCGTCGCCGCTGCGCAGCACCGCCGCGGCCATGGCCCCCCACGGGTCCGGGGGCGAGACGGGGGCGTCCGACCCGAACGCGAGGCGGGCGCCCGCATCGAGCAGGGAACGGAACGGATACAGCCGGGCGGTCCGGTCGGGCCAGACCGCCTCGGCGGCGTCCCGGTCGTCGAGCAGGTGCACCGGCTGCACCGACGCCGTCACGCCCAGCTCGGCGAACCGCGGAAGGTCGATCGTGCGCAGCAGTTGGGCGTGTTCGATGCAGCCTCGGGCACCCGTCGTGGCGAACGCCGCCAGTGCGGCGGCGTTGGCTGCGTCGCCGATCGCGTGCACCGCCACCTCCAGCCCCGCTTCGCGGGCGCGGGCGAGCAACGCCTGCAGCTGCGCCGGCGTCACGTTCGGCGCCCCCAGGTGCGGGCCGGGATCGGCCGGCGACGGCGCGTACGGCTCGCAGCACCAGGCCGTGCGCGTGCCCATCGACCCGTCCGAGATGACCTTCAGCGGTCCCATGCGGACCAGGCCCCTCACGTCGAGCGGGTCGCCGGACCGGAGGCCCGCCGCGATGACGGCGTCGAGTTGGTCCGGGTACACCCCTGCCCGGACGCGCACCGGCGTCAGACCCGCAGCCACCAGGGCGGGCCAGGCGCGCCAGGCGTCGGTGAGTTCGAGGTCGACGATGCCCACCACGCCCAGGCTGGCCAGCTTGGTCAGAGCCGTCCGCCAATCGGCCGTCGCCGGCGCGGCCCCCGGCAGCTCTCCCAACCGGGCGAAGACGGCGAACCACTCATCCTCCGCGAGCATCCCGGCGCGGGGAGCCACACCCAGCGCCGCCAGCGCCGCCGAGTTCAGCCAGCCACTGTGCACGTCTCCTGCCACCAGCACGACGGGCAAGGCGCCGGTCACTGCGTCCAGTTCGGCGACGGTGGGGGGCGCGGGCCAGGTCGCGATGCGATGGCCGAACCCGATGAGCGCCCGATCTGGCGCTCGCTCCGGCGCACGCCCGGCCAGCACCCGCCCAGCCGGTGACCGCCCGGCCAGCACCCGCCCAGCGAGCGCCTGCGCGACCCGCGCGCACGCCTGCGCCGCGGAGCCCACCCCGGCCAGGGGCAGCCAGGTCGTCGAACGCACCCACTGCTCGGCGTGGAGGTGGGCGTCCCACAGGCCCGGCGCCACCCAACGCCCGGACGCGGCCAGTTCGGCCTCACCGCGCCCCGGCAGCCCGCGCCCCACCTCGGCCACGACGCCCCCGCGGATGCGCACGTCGACCACCGGCGACGGCCCGCCGTCGAGCGGCACGAGGCGGGCATCGCGGACGAGCAGGTCGTCCATGGGCCCACCCCTTTCGCCACCCCGTCCGGCGCCATGACAGGCTGGGCCCATGCCTCGCCCTGCGGACGCCGCCGCTCTCGCCCGCCACCTCACGGACGCTGGTTACACCCTAGATGCGGTCACCGACAGGATCGGCGCCACGGCCACCGCCGCCCTCGCGCGCAACACCACCCTGGCCGCCCGCGACGTCCTCGCCGATGCCACCGACCCGCAGGCCACGTGCCTGCGCGCTTTCGTCCTCCAGGACGCCGTGCCGACCCGCGACCTGGCCGCCGCGGTCGGCGACCTCGATGCGCTCGAGCGTGCCGGCCTGCTCGACCAGCAGGGCGGCAGCGCCCGCGCTCGCGTCGAGATCCGCCCCTACGCGTCCGCGGGCGTCCACGATGAGACCGTCGCGCCCGGCGCGGGCACCGGCCCGGGAGGCGCCGTCGACGGCTGGGTCGTCCACGACCGCATCCCCACCCTCGACGGGCGGATCGCCGCCTCCCGCCCCGACTTCGTCCTCGGCCTCTCGCCCGCCTCCACGGCACTCGCGCAGCTGACCGTGCGGCGTCCCATCGGCACCGCCCTCGACCTCGGGACCGGGTGCGGCGTGCAGGCGCTGCACCTCGCCGGCCACGCGGGGCGGGTGGTCGCCACCGATCTCAACCCCCGCGCCCTCGACCTCGCCGCCTGGACGACCGGCCTCAACGGCGTGGACGCCGACCTGCGCCTCGGCTCGCTCTACAAGCCGGTCTCCGGCGAGCGGTTCGACTTGATCGTCACCAATCCACCGTTCGTCATGGCTCCGCCGTCCCCCGAGCGCCTGGTCTACCGCGAAGGATCACTGCCCGGCGACGAGCTCATGCGGCGCGTCGTCACCGACGGTGCCGCCCACCTGGCCCCCGGCGGCATCCTGCAGGTGCTCGGCAACTGGGCGGTCACCGAGGGCGGGGACCCCGCCGACCGGATCCGCGGCTGGGTCGCCCCCACCGGCTGTTCGGCGCTCGTCCTCGAGCGCGAGCGCCTCGACCCCTACGAGTACGTGGAGGTCTGGCTCGCCGACGCGGGACTTGTGGGCACGCCCCACTACGGCCCCCGCTATCGGCAATGGATCGACTGGTTCGATGGGCTGGGCATCACGGGCATCGGCCTCGGCTGGATCGCTCTCTACGCCGACGCCGCCGGCGACATCACGGTCGAGTCCTGGCCGCACGCCGTCCACCAGCCGGTGGGCGAGGCCTTCGCCGCCCACCCGGCCGCGCTCGCCCTCGCCCATCGCTCGGACGCCGACCTGCTCGCCAGCCACCTCGTCCTCGACCCGCGGGTCGACGCCGAAACCCTGGGCCGCCCCGGCGCCGCCGACCCCGAGCACCTCGTCCTGCGCCAGCGGTACGGTTTCGGTCGCGCCGTGGAGGTCGACACCGGGCTCGCGGCCGTCCTCGGCGCCTGCGACGGCGACCTGCCCCTCGGCGCCCTCATCGAGGCCGTCGCGGGCCTCCTCGACGTGGACGCCGCAGCCCTCGCGGGCGAGGTGGTCGCGAACGTGCGCGACCTGGCCCGCGAGGGCTACGTCACCCTGCCCGTCAGTTGACGGGGCTGCTCCCCAAGGTCACGGACGCCGACCGGACGCTCCCGCCGGCGTCGGTCCACGTCACCGTGACGGTCTGGCCAGGATCGAGCGCGTCGAGCACGGACGACAGCTGCGCCTGCGAGGAGACCGCCGTTCCGTCGACCGCAGTGATCACCGATCCGGTGGTGATGCCCGCGGACGCCGCCGGTCCGTCCGTCGCCGTGTTGACCACGGTGAGGTCGCGGCTGCCCACCGAAACGCCGAGATAGGCGCGCGCCCCGATCTCGACGGTGTCGGTCTCCCGCCCCGACCGGATCTGCTCCACGACCGCCATCGCGTCGGCGATCGGCACGGCGTAGGCGGTGGTCGTCACGGAGGAGCCGGTCACCCCGCCC
>NZ_JARKOT010000066.1 GCF_029977985.1 Propioniciclava sp.
CGCCGCGGCGACGCGTGGAACAGGTACGGCTCTTTGCCTGGCCTCTCCGGTTCGGGCTTGGTGGGCAGGTCGTGGCCGAAGTCGGCGAGCAGTTGGGCGGTGGAACGCCCGCGGGGCGGCGTCCTCATTCGTCGGCCTTCCTGGTCAGCCCAAGTCCGAGGGGCAGGGTGGCTGCGGCGAAACCGGCGTCCTGAGCGAGGTCGAGGCGCAGGGGTGCGAAGCCGGCGCGTCGGATGGACGCGTCGAGGCGGCGTCCGAACTCGGCGACGCGCATGGTCTTGGTGACAGTGACGCACGCGACCGCGTAGGGGCGGGTGAGGGCGTGGCCAGAGGCGAGCTTCGCGTCGAGTCGGTGGGCCCGGGTCACGTTGTCGCGGTCGCGGGAGCGTTGTCGGATCTGGAGCCGGCCGCGGAGCCCTTCGCCCATGTCGGCGGCCCATTCGCCGGAGGCGGTCTGCCGGTCGGCGCGGCTGAACGGCAGGATCGGGAACACGACCGTGTAGCTGCGCCGTTCTCCCGGCTCGGACGGCGTGAGCACCGGGGCGAGGGCGCCGAGGCACGCGCCCCGGTCGGGGAGCTTGAGGGTGGAGCTGATCGAGTTCCAGGCGTCGTGGGAGTAGTGCCGCATCGTGGTGTCGGCGCCTGAGGGTCCGGCCATCGCCCACGGCACCTCAGTGCACACCGTCGGGTCGGTCTGGTGGGCGGCGAGGGCGTCGATGATGCCTGCCCGGTCGGCGGGCGCGAAGCCGGTGCGGACCGCGAGCGCCAGTTGGGGCGAGGTGAGCCAGGTGACGTCGGTCATGCCTATGCCTCCGCGCAGCATTGCGGCGATCTCGTCGGCCAGGGCGTACAGGACGCGGGTGCGTCCTTCGAGGCCGCCGCCGAACTCGCGGGCCTGCTTCGTGATCCGCGCCTCGGGAACCACGAACGTGACGAACGACTCGGTGCGCACCGCGGCCCGGGTCAACGCGGTCGCGAGTTCGTCGTTCATTCGCCGGGCCAGCTCGGGGCCGTCGGGACGCCGATGCGCGGCGATCCACTGCTGCCGCTCGGCGCCGTCGTCCGGGACGGTGCGGACCAGGAACACCACGTCGCTGATCAGGGACGCCCGGGCGGCCACGTCGAGCAGTTCGGTCAGACCGCGGCCGTACTGGTCTCGGCGATCGCCCTCGGCCATGCCGACGCCGGGGTGCCGGATCGCGGCGGTCATCGCCCAGGTGCGCAAGCCATGGTCCTGGATGACCGCGTACCGGGTCTGCGTCGGACCCTTCGGTGCCCCGTCGTGGACCTCGATGCCGGTCATCACCCCAGGCAGGTCCGCGTTCTCGAGGGCTTCGGCCTTGCCTGTGGCGGCCTTGCTGCGCCACGACGTCCAGCCGAACGCCTTCCCGACGGTGAAGCTGAGGCTGGCGAGTAGCCACCCGGTGGCCGATCGGCCACGGACGGGAACAACGACCAGCACCGTGACCACGGCTGCGATCGCGGCGAGCTGGGCCGCGAGCAACCAGCGTTGCTGGTTGGCAGCCACGAACACGGGGATGACTGCGAGGGTCAGGGCCGCCAGCCGGGGGCCGGTCAGCCCGAAGAAGAAGCCGACCCGGTCCGGGCCGTAGTCGTCGTACACCGCAGCCATGATGAGAACCGGCCGCTCAGAAGGTCAGCGCGGCACCGGGCGGTGTCGCGAACGGGAGCGGGAGGTCTGCCTCGGCGGGGCTGCCGGCGGCGTCGAAGGCTTGGGTCTGCTGGAGTTCGGCGACGCGGGCGGCTTCCGCCTGCTGCGCGCGGGCTCGACGCGCCTCCATCGCGCGTCCGTCCTCGTGTAGGAGCGGTGGCTGCGTGTCGGGTACGTCGGCGTCCACGTCGTACGTCCAGTCATCCATTCGGGAGCCTCCTGTCAGGTGCCATGACCGGGCGGTCATGCATCTGCATAACGGGGATTGGTGCTATCTCGTGGACGCCCCCAGACGGAAGACCGGGTCCGTTTGAGTCGTGCACGGCAGCAGACCTATGGAAGGCAGAACCGCGAAGGGTGCTCGGCAGTTCGCCGGTCACCCACGCGCGCCTCGGATGGGTGAGCGTTCTCGGGCGAGGGACGGGTGGGAAGTCGGCCCCAACCGATGTCTGTGCAATCGACTCCCAGTCGAGCGCTGGTGCATCCGCCTGTTAGAATTTGGCCCCAACCGTGAACGATGTGGGTAGGGCAGAGTGTACGCATGGCATCAGAGTGGATAGGCCTGTTCGGCGTGGCGCTCGGCTCTGGGATGACAGGAGTCATCACGTGGTGGCAGGCAAGAAGAGCGGATCGCACCGAACGATCGAGGCAGCAATTTGAAGCGACGCTCCGAGCGTCCGAAGGCCTGCGCCAGGAGCGACTAGCAATCCACAGCCAATTCGTGCAGCTGGTGGACGCTGAGATGGGTGTCCGCCACACCCGCAAGGCGGGCGACGCTCATCCCACCGCTGCACCGCCGGAATGGTACGGATCCGGTGAACCTGGGATCCACCCTGGCCTGGCCCAGTTATCCACGAGCCTAGAAGGTCTTGCAAGTCGCATGCGGCTCATATGCGACCCCAAAGTGGTAGAGGCCGCTTGGGACCTCGCCTCAGCCATAAGGGAGGCGTCGCACTTGGATGACTACAGCGCATCATATGGCGACTGCCTAACGGCGCGGGATCGATACGTAGTATTGGCAGGGGTTGAATTGGGGGCCCGAACAGCTGACTCTTAGAGGACGGCCGATGTGGGGTGCTCGGCGACTCCCTCACATTTCAGTTCAGGAATCCGAATCCGGCGCCTCGTCCTGAGAGCGCGGTTCCTTAGTGGTAGACCGATGCCTATGAGGATTGTTCTGAGTCCGCAATATCAGGGCTGCGAAACCCTCGTGCGATGCGACGCCGCTGCGGACTCGGTCGACGCATTGATGGATTCGCCACCGCCCTGGTTTGTGCTGTTGGTGAGCCCAGGGATGGTCGCGCCGCTGGTTGAGACGGCCAATGCGGGAGACCTCCGGAATCCGTTGGCGCCGCCCGATCTTCAGCAGCTACAGGGCCGCCACTTCGGCCACCTCCGCGACCTCAGTCGTGCTGGCGCCCTTGGCGACCGCGCCACCGCGCGCCCCGGGGACCGCTAGTGGCCCGGACCCCGACGCGGCCTTTCCGGGCACCGGGCCATCCGCGGCGTCCGAGGGTGGGCCTCCCCACCCGCCTCCGTCGTAGCCGTCAGCCACGGTTGGGTCGTCGGGGTTGGCCGACTCGTCGGTGGCACCGTCGTATCCCGACTGACCGCTGGTGGCCCGAACGCCGCGGCGTGAGTAGTCGGGGGGGAAGTTGTTGTGGCCGACGCCCATTTGGTTGGTCTGATCGGCGCCCATGGCAGCGGCTGTCCCGCCCACGGCGGCCATGACGCCGATGCCGGTCGAGAACGCCTGCCCTACGGGGCCCATGCCGGCCGCGAATCGGCCGATCGTGGTCGCCGCGGCTCCGTCCTCGCCCGCGGTGCGGCCGGCCTCGTCGGTCGTGGTGGCGGCGCTGCTGCCGGTCTGGCGTCCGGCGAGGACTCCGCCGATGCCGCCGGCGGCGGCGAGCCCGGCGCGCAAGGCGGACCCGGACGTGCTGCCCGGGTCGGTGAACGCGAACAGCTTGTAGAGCGCCAACGGGGAGAAGGACGACACGCAGATGAGCACGACGCCGACGAACGCCGTCCCGATCGAC
>NZ_JARKOT010000072.1 GCF_029977985.1 Propioniciclava sp.
CATCGCCGAGGGTCCTGCTGTCGAGCCAGCCGTACGGCAGCGTGACCTTGTCGCGCGGCGTCCCTTGGCGTCCGCGCGGCGTGCCGAGCTCAGCCACCGGGAAACCGGCTGTCGCATCCACCTGAGCGATGAGGGCGTCGAGCTCGGCGAAGCTCGAGACGGTCGCGAGGCCGCGGCGCAGCTCGCCGCCGACCGGGAAACCCTTGAAGTACCAGGCCATGTGCTTGCGCAGGTCGGTGAGGCCGTGGCGTTCGCCGTGGATCTCGGCCAGCAACTCGGCATGGCGGCGCACCATGCGCGCCACCTCACCGAGCGTCGGCAGTTGGCGGGTGTCACGGCCGGCGAAGGCGTCGGCGAGGTCGCGGAACAGCCACGGGCGGCCGAGGCAGCCGCGCCCGATGACGACGCCGGCGCACCCCGTCTGCTCGACCATGGCCAGGGCGTCCGATGCCTCCCAGATGTCGCCGTTGCCGAGGACGGGGATGTCGAGTTCGCCGGCGAGGATCGCGATGGCGTCCCAGTCGGCCTGCCCCGCGTACGCCTGCTGGACCGTCCGCCCGTGGAGGGCGACCGCCGCGATGCCGGCGTCATGGGCGATGCGGCCGGCATCGCGGTAGGTGAGGTGGTCGGCGTCGATGCCGAGGCGGGTCTTCATGGTCACAGGGACGCCGTGGGCGTCAGCCGCCCGCACCGTGGCGGCCAGCAACTCGGCCGTCCGGTCGAGCTTCCACGGCAGCACGCCGCCCCCGCCGCGCCGCGTCACCTTGGGGACCGGGCAGCCCAGGTTGATGTCGATGTGGTGGACGCCGAAGTCCTCGCACAAGAGGTGGGCCGCGCGGGCCATCGTGGCCGGGTCGACGCCGTACAACTGCACCGAGCGCACCGACTCGCCGGGCGCGAACCGCAGCATCGCGTGGGTCTTGGGATTGCGCTCGACGATGCCGCGGGACGTGATCATCTCGCAGACGTACAGCCCGGCGCCCTGTTCGAGACACAGCTGCCTGTAGGCGGGGTTCGTGATGCCCGCCA
>NZ_JARKOT010000075.1 GCF_029977985.1 Propioniciclava sp.
GGGATCGACATCCCTCGGGGATTTCGCTGGTTTGCCTCGCGGCCCGGAGGTTGAGCGTCTGGGGGGTATGGGTCGGGCAGACGGGAGCGCCCCGGTCGGGGTGGTGACCGGGGCGCTCGCGCAGGGTGGGGGGTGTGGGGGTTAGGCGGAGGCCTTCTCCTGCTCGTCGGCGTCCTTGGCGGCCTGCTGACCCGCCGTGCGGAGTTCGTCGCACACGTTCCGCAGCGCCGCCGTGTGCCGGCCGTTCCAGTCGTTGCGGAACCGCTGCGCATCGTTGCCGACCCACTTCACACTGTTCAGCTGCTTGGTGATCTGCTTGGCCGCATTGTCGATCTCGTCGGCCTTGGTGAGCATGAGCTTGCTGAGCTGGCGAACGCCAGCGATGTCCATTCCGACCATGCCACTCATCAGAGGGTGCTCCTTCGCTTGTCGGTTGATGATCCCGGGTGGGCCCTTTCGATGACTCCAACCTAGAAGCGACTCCACCCCAGGACGCCATGGGGAGCACTCCCCACCAGTGCAGGCCAAGGTCATACCGTGGCACGGGTTGGCCGAAACCAACGGCGTCCCGAGCATACGAAACCCACACCACGGCACGGGTTGGCCGCAGCCGGCGGCGTCCGAGCGCGCCAAACCACACCACGGCCGGGAACCCCGACGATCGAACCTCGAGCCCGTGGCGCGCTCAACACGAGGAAGGCGCCCGGGTCGCGGTGTCAGGCCCGTTCGGCAGCGATGCGGGTGCGGATGTGGTGCAACTCGTTCATCAGCGCCGGGGGCAGCTTCTCGCCGAACTTGAGGAAGTACTCCTCGGTCAGGTCGCACTCCTCGCTCCACGCCTCCGGGTCGACGTGGAACAACTCCTCGAGCTTCTCCTCGGTGATGTCGAGGCCTTCCACGTTGAGGTCGGCCAGCTTCGGCAGGCGGCCGTTGAACCGATCCTCTGCCTCCACCTCACCGTTGACCCGGCGCAGCGCCCACTCCAACGCGCGGGCGTTGTCCCCGAAGCCCGGCCACAGGAAGCGACCGTCGGCGTCCTTGCGGAACCAGTTCACCTGGAAGATCTTCGGCGCCTTGTCGCCCAGAGAGTTGCCCACCTCGAGCCAGTGCGACCAGTAGTCGGCCATGTTGTAGCCGCAGAACGGCAGCATCGCGAACGGATCGCGCCGCAGCGAGCCGACCGCCCCCTCGGCGGCGGCCGTCTGCTCCGACGACACCGTCGCGCCGACGAAGACGCCATGCTCCCACCCGTACGTCTCGGTGACGAGCGGAATGTTGGAGGCGCGGCGTCCGCCGAAGAGGATGATGTCGACGGGGACGCCGGCCGGATCGTCCCAGTTGTCGGAAATCGAGGACGCCTGATCGGCCCGCACCGTGAAGCGGCTGTTCGGGTGGGCGGCTGGACGGCCGGAGTCCGGCGTCCACTCGTTGCCCTGCCAGTCGATGAGGTGAGCCGGCGGTTCGTCGGTGAGGCCCTCCCACCACACGTCACCGTCGTCGGTGAGGGCGACGTTGGTGAAGATCGTGTCGTGATCGAGCGCGGCCAGGGCGGTCGGGTTGGTCTTCTCCGACGTGCCGGGCGCGACGCCGAAGAAGCCGGCCTCGGGGTTGATGGCGTAGAGGCGGCCGTCAGGTCCGGGGCGCATCCAGGCGATGTCGTCGCCGACGGTCTCGACCTTCCAGCCGGGAATCGTCGGGCGGAGCATCGCGAGGTTCGTCTTGCCGCAGGCCGACGGGAAAGCGGCGGTCAGGTGGTAGACGCGGCCGTCCGGCCCGGTGATCTTGAGGACGAGCATGTGCTCGGCGAGCCAGCCCTCGTCGCGGGCCAGCACCGACGCGATGCGCAGCGCGTAGCACTTCTTGCCCAGCAGCGCGTTGCCGCCGTAGCCCGAGCCGTACGACCAGATCTCGCGGGTCTCGGGGAAGTGACAGATGTACTTCTCGTCGTTGCACGGCCACGGGACGTCGTCGCGGCGGTTGCCGTCGGCGTCCACGAGCGGGTAGCCGACCGTGTGGACGGCCGGCACCCAGTCGCCGGTCTCGGCGATCGCGGCGAGAGCCTCGCTGCCCATGCGCGTCATGATCCGCATGTTGACCACCACGTACGGGCTGTCGGAGATCTCGACGCCCAGGCGGCTGATGTTGCCACCCAGCGGGCCCATGGAG
>NZ_JARKOT010000064.1 GCF_029977985.1 Propioniciclava sp.
TCGGCATGACCGTGACGTCACGCGCCGGGTAGCAATGCCGCCTGACGTGGACATCTAGTCAACCCGACTAGGTTTGTCGCATGTTCCGGAGCCCTGAGGGTGGCGCACTCACGCATTCGCAGAATCCCGCCGTTACTCGCAGAATCGCTCGCGCCGGACATCGGTGTTGGGCGCCGGCACGTTTGGGTCGACGAATGACACCGTTGTGATTTATCCACAGGTGGGGACAGCCCTGTGGGGAACTCAAAGAAGCTCGATGGCGCCCGAGGACCCGTCGATGCGGATCCGTTGGCCGGTCGTGAGCCGCGTCGTCGCGTCGTGCACGCCGACCACGGCCGGAATGCCGTACTCGCGCGCCACCACCGAACCGTGCGTCATGAGGCCGCCGACTTCGGTGATCAGGCCGGCGGCGGTGAGGAACAGGGGCGTCCACGCGGGATCCGTTCCTCGGCAGACGAGAATCTCGCCCCGCTCCAGATGCTCGCGCCGGGGGTCGTGCACGACACGCACGACGCCCTCCGCTACGCCCGGCGAGACCCCCATGCCGCCCAACCCGTCGTCGCCCGCGTCGAGTCCTTCGAAGAACGCCCGCCCGTCCGAGATGAGCACGCGCGGCACCTGGGTGCGGCGTCCCTCCGCTACCAGCGTTGCTTTGCGGTCGGCCACGACCTGGTGCCAGTCCGAACTGAACGCGCGGCGCAGCTCGTCCAGGTGCAGCAGGTAGATGTCGGACGCCGCCGCGAGCCTTCCTGCCTCCACGAGTTCTGCTCCGGACGCGTCGAACGCGTCGCGCAGCAGGCCGAAGGCGCGCACGATCGTGAACTTCGGTGTCTCCCGGATGCCGAACATGCCCCGGACGGCCTTGGCCGCGTCCCGGATCCGGCCCGCTCGTTTGGGTGCTGCGTCCATCAGCGACCGGACCGTTCGCCCCGCATCCTGCTGCGCGAGCCGGTGTGCCTCCCGCGGCGTCACGGCACGCCGCGTCGCCAGGTAGCCCTTGAGGGTCGCCATCACCGGGGTCGGGTCGTCACGCCACCGCGGTGCGCCCAGGTCGATCTCGGCGATGCCGCGCATGCCGTAGTCGGCCAGGAATTGGCCGATGGCGTCCTGAGCGACGCGGGGCAGATTGCCCCGCAAGTGCTGGGCAGCCAGGTCGGATGCCGGCGTCTCGGCGAGCCAGCCCCACGCGGTCGCGTCGTGCCGGATCGTCTCCGCGACGTCGGCCAGCGTGAGGTCCATCTCGGCCGTCACGTTGCCGGGCAGCGCGCGCAGCATCGACAGGACGAGTGCGTCGGCGTCCGGCAGGCCCGAGCGGGCCGCCTCCTCCCGCAGGCGCCGCAGCGCGATCAGGACGCCGCCCCACAGGGGAGCCAGGGCGGGCAGCAGGGTCGGGAAGAAGCGCGCCCCCATCGTCTCGACGGCCTTGACGCGCTCGGTGAGCCGGGCCTGCGGCGTGGCTGCCCGACCGGTCGCCGCGACGATCCGTCGGAACGACTCGACCAGCCGCTCGGCCACCCGCTCGGCATGCTGCCGCGCACGCACCGGATCGCGCAGCGCCGCCCGGGCCCGCGGCGTGGTGGTGGTCACGAGCCGGGTGATGGCCGTCATCGTGCGGGTGCTCGGCGTCGCCCGGACGATCTTCAGCTCGGGCTCTTTCGCGAGGTCGGCGAGAATCCCCGCGATCGCCGGATCGGCCACCGGCATCGCCTGGAACAGCAGCTTGCGCGTCATGCCGGCGCGTAGGGCGGCGTCGACCCGCAGCCACAGCCGCTCGCCGGCGGTTTGCACGAATGCGTTCGTCCGCCAGTCGACGCGGCGGCCCACCAGCCGGCCTGCGCCCGACAGCAGCACCCGCAGCACGTCCTGCCCGAGGGGCGTGATCGGCTCGAGCATCCCCTGCACGGCTCCGAAGCTGAACCACACGCGCATCTCGGACGCCCCCGGCGCCGGCGCCGGCAGGGGGTACAGGCTGGTAATGGGCCGGGCCTGCAGGATCGACAACTCCTCGCCGGTGCGCGCCCACTCGATGTCCATGGGTTCGGCGTAGAGCCGTTCGATCACTTGGCCCAGCTCGGTGAGGCGCCGCGCGTCGCCGATGGAGAGCGAGGCTGTCCGGCAGGCCAGATGGCGGCCCCGCAGCTCGGCTGTCGCCCCGGCCAGGCTGAACGTGTCGGGGGTCACCTGCCCCGAAACGAGCGCGTCGCCCAGCCCCGCCACCGACTCGATGACCGTCTCGTCGCGGCGACCGGTCCGCGGGTTCGCCGTGAACATCACCCCCGACGCCTCCGCCGCCACCATTTCCTGCACCACGACGGCCAGCGCGACGCCCTCGTGGCCGATGGCGTTGCGGTCGCGATAGGTGAGAGCACGCTCGGTCCACAGCGACGCCCAGCACTGCACCACCGCGGTCAGGATCGCCTCGATCCCGACGACGTTCAGGAACGTGTCCTGCTGGCCGGCGAAGCTGAAGCCCGGCAGGTCTTCCGCCGTCGCGGACGACCGCACCGCGACCGGCCCGTCGGCGAGCGGGGCGACGGCGTCCGCGATCGTCGCCCGCAACGCGACCGGCAGGCGCGCGGCGCCGAAGGCCGCGCGGATCTGTTCCGACGCCGTCGCCCGGTCACCCTGCGCAAGGGCGCGGCGGATCGCCCCGTCCAGCCCGGACGCCGTCACGAACCGTTCGTACTCGGTGGTTTCGAGGACGACGAACCGGGGGACCGGCAGGCCTGCGGCCGCGAGGCGGACGAGGTTGGCCCCCTTGCCGCCTTGGCGGGCGAGATCCGGGGCGTCGTGCGTCATGGTGGGAAGTATTGCACCGCGCGCCGTGGGCAGAGCCCGCTGAAGCCGGCCGGTGACCGACGCGAAAGGGGGGTGGCTGGAGCCGCGGTGGGGGAGCCCGGCCAAGCGGGGGGCTGAGGGGCGGTGGGTCAGCGGTCGAGGAGGTCCCGGAGGGCGGCGAGGAAGGTGTCCGCGTCGGCTCCCGCAGCGACGAGCGCGCTCACGCTACCGCGCTCGGACAGCAGCTTGATGATCTGGTCGAGCCCGTCGCGGAAGGCCTGGCGGCCGTCGGGGGAGAGAGCGAACAGGAACACCAGCCGGACCAACGACGACCCCCACGGGATGCCCTTGTCGCTCACGAGCACCGAGATGGCCGTGGCGGAGGCGTCCATGCGCATGGAGTGCGGGATGGCGAACTCGCCGCCGAACGATGTGGACGAGCGCCGCTCGCGGTCGAGCACGTCGTCAAGGAAGTTGTCGTCGACGTACCCCTCCTCGACGAGGCGCGTGCTCATCAGGGCGAGGGCGTCCTCCTTCGTCGCTAGGGCGTGCACGGTCATGAACAGGGCGGGGTCGATGAGGGTGAACAGGGTCGTCCGGATGCGGCGGCGCATGTTGCGGTCCATCTCGGCATTGACGGCGTCGCTCACGGTCGCGATGTCGGAGCGTGGCAGCAGCGGGCTCACCTGCACGACCGGCGCCGACGGCGTCCCGCGGGGTTCGACGCAGGAGACGATCAGGTCGCTCGTGACGCCGGAGAAGTCGAAGTCGAGGGTCGTCTCGACGTCCTCGATGATCGCCCGCCCCCGCAGGGACCGCTCGAGGGTGTCGGCCACCGCGCTCGCCATGTCGTAGTAGTGGGGCACGACGAGGGTGATCGTGAGCAGATCGCGCTGCTCGAGATAGTGCAGGTACTGCATGCCCATGTGCATTGCGAGGTAGTCGACCTCGGCGCCGTTGATGTCGATCGTCAGCCGCTTCTCGAGGCGCTGGGCGAAGTCGAGGGCGAGGTCGTGCACGAGCGGGTGGCTGTTCTTGAACGCCTCGCCCAGCGGGTGCGTGAGGGCCAGGTTGGAGCGGCAGCGAGCCACCAGGTTCTGCACGTGCAGGGTGAGCTTGAGCAGCATCGAAGGGTCGGCCGGGCCGAGGAGGTACTTGGACGCCACCAGCTCGAGCAGCTCGGCGACCAGCACCTTCATCTGCGGGTCGACCACTGCCTCGGCCGCACTCGGGTCGGCGATGCGGACGGCGCGCACGGCCAGGACGCCGTACAGCGCTTCGTGCTCGGACGGCGGCAAGGTGATGTGGAACTGCGTGTCGACGGCGCTGGCCAGCAGCTCGGTCACCTCGTTGATGAGGCGGTCCTTCCGCCGCAGGGGCCACTCGGCCGCCGGCAAGGTGTGGCCGTCGCGGACGCGCTCGACGGTCACGGCGATGTGCAGCAACACGTCGGACAGCGCGTACTCGTTGAGCTCCAGGTCGGAGTCGGCCACAATCTGGCTCACCGTCGCGCGCAGCTTGGTGAGGTCGAGGTGGGCGTACTCGCGGCTGAACGCCTGCCAGGTCGGCACGATGCCCTGGCCGCCCTGCTGCATCATCTGCCGCACGACGCGCCGCCGCGACCGCTCCGGACCGTCGAGCCACACGTTCTCGTGATCGCGGTTCAACGTCAGTTCGTGCTCGCGGAACACCTCGCGCGCACGCGACAGATCGGACTCGATCGTCGAGTTGCTCACGTACAGCTTGTCCGCCAGCGTATGGACGTTGACGGGCGCGCTCGCCTGCGACAGCAGGCGACAGAGGTACTCCAGTCTCCGG
Organism: Propioniciclava sp.; assembly: GCF_029977985.1. GTDB lineage: Bacteria > Actinomycetota > Actinomycetes > Propionibacteriales > Propionibacteriaceae > Propioniciclava. The sequence goes on from NZ_JARKOT010000064.1 coordinate 4,597, forward strand.
TCCGGCGTGTCCAGGGACGCCGTCGGCTCGGCCAGGTTCGCCAGCCGCGCGCGGGCGCGCGGGTCCAGCGCGTAACCCCGGTGCGAGGTCACGATCACGGTGCCGCGGGCGTTCAACTTCGCGACATACGTGCGAACGCTCCTGCTCGAGACGTGCAACTGGCCCGCGAGCTCCTCACCCGACAGGGGGTGAGGAGAGCGGGCCAGTGCTTCGATCAGTGCGCGACGCTTGTCAGGCGTCACGGTGCATCACTTGCCGGCAACCAGCTTGCGAGCCTGGTCCATGGCGGCCTTGCCGTCCATCATGCCGTAGGCGCGCATGTCGATGACGCCGCTCGGGATGCCCTTGGGCTCGGCGAGCTTCTTGACGTCCTTCTCCTTGAAGCGGATCTGCGGGCCGAGGAGGATCACGTCGTACTTGTCGATGACGCTCTCGAGTTCGCCCACGGGAACGGCGTCGACGACGTCGTCAGGATCGGCGTTCTTCTTCATGTTGTTGGTGAGCAGGCTGGTGGACATACCAGCAGCGCAGACGAGCAGGACCTTCATTGGTTACCTCCGTGGGTGTGCTTGTGGGTTCGATGTTAGCTCAGGCGTCAGCGTTGAGCTTGGAGTAGATCTCGATGAACTCTTCGGCCAGATCGCGGATGATCATGGCGCCGGTCAGATGGTCCTGGGCGTGCACCAGGATGATGTTGACGGGGACGGCGTTGCCGCGCGCCTCCTGGGTGAGCATCTTGGTCTGGGAGCCGTGGGCCTCGCGCAGATCCTTGTCGGCCTCCTCGAGCAGCTTCTTCGCCTCCTCCAGGTTGCCCTCGCGTGCCTCGCGGATCGCCATCATGGAACTCGACTTGGCGTTGCCGGCCACCGAGATCAGCTTGAATGCGCCCTCGTAGTCCTCGGGGTTCATGCGTCCTCCCTTTCGCGGGTCGTGGCCATCCTTGGCCCTCCCCGTCCTCTGCGCTGAATGATGGGCCTCAGCCTAGTAATGGGACGCCGCCGCCTCCACCCAGTGCGTTTCCGCCATGGCGGAAGTTCCGGAAGAGGAAAGACTTCCGCCACTGCGGAAGGGGATCTGGTGGAACTGACCCGTTTAGGTGCACCATCATGGGAGGCGGTGACACGAGCATGGGTGCTGAGTGTCCGAGAACCGCAATAAGAGTCTCCGGGACTCGAAAGGAGAGGGCGATGGCGTCCTTCGCAGAAATTCTGAATGACAAAGTCATTCCGCCAGTCTTGGCGTTCACCAACACGAAGCCGATCAGTGCGCTGAAGAACGGCATGATGTACGTGATGCCGCTCACGATCGTGGGTGCCATCTTCCTGCTGGCCGGCAACCTGCCGATCCCGGCGTGGACGGAGTTCCTCGCGCAGCCCGGCTTCCCGACGATCCTCGCCGCGATCTTCAACGGCGTCTACGTGGCCACGTTCAACCTGCTCGGCCTGGTGGCCTGCATGGGCATCACGTACAGCTGGGTCCGTGGCGAGGGCATCGAGGCCCTGCCGGCCGCTCTGTGGGCGCTGTGCACCATGGTGCTGCTCCTGCCGCTGTGGGCCGAGACCGAGGCCGGCGAGCGCGTCACGTCCGTCATCCCGCTGAGCTGGACCGGCGGCCAGGGCATGGTCGCGGGCATCCTGATCGCGTTCTTCGTGTCGATCGTCTACGTGTGGTTCATCCGCCGCAACATCACGATCAAGATGCCCGACGGTGTCCCGCCGAACGTCGCGAACGCCTTCACCGCCCTCATCCCGGGTGCTGCCATCATGACGCTGGCCGCCATCATCATGGGCATCTTCCTCGCCTTCAACACCACGATGATCGAGGCGATCTACTCCGCCATCCAGACGCCGCTCATGGGTCTGTCCGACTCGCTGCCGGGCATTCTCGTGGTGTCGTTCCTCATCCCGTTCCTGTGGTTCTTCGGTGTGCACGGATCGTCCATCGTCGGTGGCGTCATGAGCCCGATCGGCCTTGCCAACACGGCCGCCAACCAGGCGATCGTCGACGCGCAGGGCGAGGTCACCATCGCCAACGGTGGCCGGATCTTCACTGCCCAGTTCCTGGACAACTACGTCAACATGACCGGCGCCGGCGTCACCATCGGTCTGGTCGTCTACATGCTCGTGTTCGCCAAGTCCGCGCAGTTCAAGACCCTGGGCCGCCTCGGCGCCGCTCCGGCCGTCTTCAACATCAACGAGCCGATCACGTTCGGTACCCCGATCGTCATGAACCCGATCCTCGTGGCCCCGTTCATCCTGAC
>NZ_JARKOT010000098.1 GCF_029977985.1 Propioniciclava sp.
GCATGGGATTCGCCAAGACCGAACGTGCCGCCCTCTGTGACGCCCTGCTGGAGTTCGGGCCGGACGCCCCGACCCTGTGCGAGGGGTGGGACGCCCACGACCTGGCCGTGCACGTGTGGATGCGCGAGAACGATCCACTCGGCGTCGCCGGTTCGTTCATCAAGCCGCTCGCGGGCGTGACAGAAGCGCGCACGGAGGCCGTCCGTACGCGGTGGACGTACCCCGATCTCGTCGAGCGCATCCGCAAGGGCCCGGGGCTGGCGTCCCTCTTCGCCATCCCCGCCGTGGACGAACTGGCCAACACCGGTGAGTTCTTCATCCACACCGAGGACGTGCGCCGCGCGAACGGCCAGGGCCCCCGCGACCTAGGCCGGGAGTTCGAGGAGTCCGTGGCGAAGGCCCTCGTCACCACCGCCAAGCCGCTGTTGCGCGATGTGGACGCCGGCGTGGTGTTCGAGCGCACGGACGCCTCCGAGTCACTCCGCGTTAAGCCGGGGGCATCCACGATCACGATCATCGGCAAGCCGTCGGAGATCCTGCTGTTCGCGTTCGGCCGGATGGACCAAGCCGAGGTCGAGGTCGTCGGCGAGCCGTCGGTCGTCGCCAAGGTGCGTGCCACCCACAAGGGCTTCTGACGCCATGGTCGCCGGCCTGGCGCGCGTCGTCGCCGCGCGCGACCGGTTCGTCGAGCTGGCCCGCGACCTCGGCCCGGACGCCCCCACGCTCTGCGCGGGCTGGGTCGTCCGCGACCTCGTGGCCCACCTGCTCGTCCTGCAGCGCGACCCGCTCGCCTGGCCGGGCGTCGGCGTCCCCGCCCTGGCCGGGCTCACCGAGCGGCGCATGGCCGCCCAGGTGGCGTCCGGTTTCGACGCCGCCCTCGACACCCTGGCGGCCCGCTCGCCCCGCTTCCCCGTCATGCCCGACGACCTGCCCGGCGGCCCGATGCTGCACCACCTGGGCGAATACGTCGTCCACACCGAAGACATGGCCCGGCCCAACCACGTCCCCGGCACAGCCGCGGACGCCGACCTGGCGGACGCGCTGTGGGCGCGCGCCCAGCGCGTCGCCGCCTACTTCGGTCGCACTCGCCGCCGGGGTCTCGTGCTCGTCCGGACCGACGTGGCGGCGTCCGCGGCGGTGCTGCTCGGTCCGGAGACCACGGTCGTCTCCGGGGCGCCGCTGGAACTGCTCGTGTGGGCCTACCGCGGTCCGGCCGTCGCCGGCGTGGGTGTCACCGACGCCGCCGCCATCCCCAGCCCGTAGCATGGCCGAGACGTCACACACGCACACGGACACACGCAGACGGAGGGGGGTGGCCCGTGGCGGCCTCGGACACCGTTGACAAGGAGCTCGCCAAGGCGCGCCGCTGCGTCGAGCGCGGGCAGGACCGGCGGGCCCTGGAGATCCTCGAGCCCCTGCTCGCGGCTCACCCGCGCCGCGAGGGCGAGATTCAGGTGCTGCTGACCCTCACGCACAGCGCGGCCGGGCGCACCAAGGGCGCCCTCAAGGCCGGACGCCGCGCCATCAGCCTCGCCCCCGACTCCGCCCAGGCGCACGACGCCCTCGGCAGCGCCCTCCGCGCCGCCCGCAAGCGCGGCGAGGCGGTGAAGGAGTTCGACCGGGCCGTCGCGCTGGAGCCGGCCTGGGCCGCCGCCCACGTCCATCGCTCGCTCGCCCTCAGCGATCTCAAGCGCATCGGCGACGCCCGCGCCGCCGCCGAGGAGGCCATCCGGCTCGCCCCGAACGACCCCGACGCGCACTTCGCCCTCGGCCACGCGCTCAACGACTCCCACCCGAAAGACGCCAAGCACGCCTACGAGGCCGCCCTCGCACACGCGCCCAAGCACCAGGCGTCCATCCACGCGCTCTCCGCGCTGCGGCTCAACGCCGCGGACGCCGGGCTCGGGCGCCGCTACGGCGTCGCCGACGGTCTCGCGACCGACCCGGCCCGCAAGGCCGGGGTCGTCGCCCTCGACCAACGGGTCGTCGACCAGCTCTCGGGCCTGCAGGTGATCGCGCTGGGCAGCGTCGTCGTCCTCGGCCTGGCGACCGTCGTCGCCCCCGGGCTCGACGGCGTCCAGCGCGGCCTCGGGCTCGGCTTCCTCGGACTCGTGGGCGTCGCCCTCGGTCTCGTCGTGGCCTGGTTCGTGCGCACTCGGCTGCTGCCGATCGCCGCCCAGGCGCCGCGCGAGGGGGCGTCCTACTGGCGCAGCTTCGCCCGCCGCGAGCGGCTGGCAGTCACCTGGCTCGGCTTCATCGCCCTCGCCCTCCTGGCGCTCCTGCTCGGCGTGGTGAACACCGTGGCCGGCGGGCTGGCCGCGGAGTCGGTGGGGGCCGCGCTCATGTGGGGCTCGCTGTTCATGGCGACGATCCTGCTCGTCGTGGCGCTGGTGCTCGGCCTCGTGCGGCGCTTGCACGGCAGCCCGCGCAGCAACCGCCACCTGTGATGCAACCGTGAGGGATGCGCGCGGCGTCTTGAAGGTGTGCAGATGATGACGGAGCGCGAAGCCCGAGGGTTCGTGGACGCCGCGTTCACCGAATTCGTCGAGACCCATCAGCACGCGCTCAAGCGGTACGCCCTCGCCCTCACCGGCTCGGACGCCGACGCCGACGACCTCCTCCAGGCCTCGCTCGCCAAGTTGTACCTCGCGTGGGGTCGCATCGAGCAGCCGGACGCCGCCCTCGCCTACGCACGCCGCGTCCTCGCCCGCACGCAGGCCTCGTGGTGGCGTCGGGCCTCGTCGCGCGAATACCCGACCGACCAGCTGCCGGAGCGTGCGGTGGCCGAGCACGACCGGGTGGCCGACGCCGATCTGGTGTGGCGCGCCCTGGCCCGGCTCGGGCCGCGCCAGCGCGCCGTCGTCGTGCTGCGCTTCTACGCCGACCTCACCGAGCCGGTCATCGCCGACGAGCTCGGCATCAGCGTCGGCACCGTCAAGAGCCAGCTCGCGCGCGCCCTCGCGCACCTCCGCACCCACCTCGCCGAGGAGGACCGATGACCGACCTCGAACGTCGCCTGCGCGACGCGCTCGCCACGAAGACGGACGCGGCCGCCCCCGCCGCCGGACTGCCGGAGGCGGCGCTCCGGGCGGGCCGTCGGGCCAGGCGCGCCCGCACAGGACTCGCCGCGGCGGCGTCCCTCGTGCTGGTCGCCCTCCTCGCCCTACCACTCGTGGTGCAGCCGCCGCTGAGCGGCGTGCCCGCCGCGCCCGTCACCACCGCGGGCGTGACGACCCCTGCGCCGCCCGCAACCGCCCCCACTGACCTCCCGGCGCCCACGCTCGCGTCCCTCCCACCGCTCACCGAGGACGCCGCCCGCGCCCACGCCGCCGCGTTCATCGCGTTCGCTCGTGACCCGGAGAACTCGCCGGTCGCCGGACTGGGACTCGCCGACCGCGTGCTGCTCGGCGTCGGGGGCGAGCTGACGGAGCAGGTGCCCCAGAATCGGTTGGCGACGCAGGCGGGCTGGGACACGGGCGACGCCTCGACCGCGCACGCCGAGCGGTCGGGCCCGTTCAACGCGATCACCACCCTGCGTGACCACGCTGCGCGGGCGGAGGCGGCCGCGTTCGACACCCGGATGGTGGTGGACTATCCGTCCTGCAACAACCCGCAAGAGCACGTCGCGGCGCCGCCCTCCCTGGCCGACCACGTCCGCGTCACGATCCAGCCGGCCGCGGACAGCGTCGACTCCTGCATCGACTGGTTCGCGGTCGACCTCTACCTCAGCCCCGACGATCGGGTGGCCGGCGTGGTCCTCGTCCTCGGCTCGCCCTGACGCGCGCGCCACAGCCCAAATCCCAGCGCGATGCCGACGAGGTCGGCGGCGGCGTCCAGGGGGTCGGCCGAGCGGCCGGGCAGGAACGCGCCCTGGATGACCTCGCTGAGCCCCACCTGCACGACCATGAGGGCGAGCGTCACCCAGCGCGGCAGCACGCGCAGCAGCGCCCAGGTGGTGAGGGCGAACAGCGCCACGTGCACCGCCTTGTCGAGGTGGGGCACGCCGATGACGGGTGGCGTCTCGATCGCCCGGGGCCAGTACAGCGCCAGGCTCTGGAGCACCACCGCCACGACGGCGAGGACGACGCGACGGTTCAGGACAGCTTCTCCAGCAGCAGCTCGCGGACGCGGGCGGCGTCCGCCTTGCCCTTCATGTCGCGCATGACCGCCCCGATGAGCGCGCCCGCCGCCTGCACCTTGCCCGCCCGGATCTTGTCCGCCACGTCCGGGTTCGCGGCGATCGCGGCGTCCACCGCCGCGCCGAGGGCGCCGTCGTCGGAGACCACGGCCAGCCCGCGCGCGGCGACGACCTCCTCGGGGGTGCCCTCGCCGGCCAGGACGCCGTCGAACACCTCCCGGGCCAGTTTGTCGTTGACCGTTCCGGCGTCGACCAGGGCCTGCACCGCGGCCACCTGAGCCGGCGTGACGCCCACGGCAGCCAGTTCGACGCCTGCCTCGTTGGCGCGCCGGGCGAGCTCGCCCAGCCACCACTTGCGGGCCGCCGCAGGCGCCGCGCCGAGCGCGACCGTCTCCTCGATGAGGTCGAGCGACCCCTCGGTGCCGAGGACGTCCCGCATCTCGAGGTCGGTCAGGCCCCACGCGTGCTGCAGCCGGGCGCGCCGCTGGGCGGGGTTCTCGGGCAGGGTGGCCCGCAACTCCTCGACCCACTCCGGGGCCGGCGCGATGGGCACCAGGTCGGGCTCGGGGAAGTAGCGGTAGTCCTCCGCCTGTTCCTTGCTGCGGCCCGGCGAAGTGTAGGCGCCGTCCTCGTGCCAGTGGCGCGTCTCCTGGTGGACGCGCCCGCCGCCGGCGAGGATCGCCCCTTGACGGCGCATCTCGTAGGTGAGCGCCCCCTCGACCGACCGCAGCGAGTTGACGTTCTTGGTCTCGGTGCGGGTGCCGAGCTCGTCGGAGCCCTTCGGCATGAGCGACACGTTCGCGTCGCAGCGCATGTTGCCGGCCTCCATGCGCGCGTCGGAGACGCCGAGCGCGCGCATGAGGTCGCGCAGCAGCGCCATGTAGGCGCGGCCGACCGCCGGCGCCTTCGCGCCCAGCCCCCGGATCGGCTTCGTGACGATCTCCATGAGCGGCGTGCCCGCGCGGTTGTAGTCGACGAGCGAGTAGTCGGCCCCGTGGATGCGACCCGTGCCGCCCCCGACGTGGGTGAGCTTGCCGGCGTCCTCCTCCATGTGGACGCGCTCGATCTCGATGCGGAACGTCTCGCCGTCGACCTCCACGTCGACCCAGCCGTCGAAGCAGATCGGCTCGTCGTACTGCGACGTCTGGAAGTCCTTGGTCATGTCCGGGTAGAAGTAGTTCTTCCGGGCGAACCGGCACCACGGCGCGACGCTGCAGTTGAGCGCCAGCCCGATCCGGATGGCCGATTCCACCGCCTTGCCGTTCACCGCCGGCAGCGACCCGGGCAGGCCGAGGCACACCGGGCAGGTCTTCGTGTTCGGCTCCCCGCCCGGGGTGTTGTCGCAGCCGCAGAACATCTTGGACGCCGTGTTGAGTTCCACGTGCACCTCCAGCCCCAGCACGGGGTCGAAGCGCTCGATCACCTCGTCGTAGCTGAGCAGGTCGTCCATGTCAGGCCTCCGTCCACGTCGAAGCGATGCGGTCGGTCAGCACCGCGGGGCCGGACGCCGCCAGCGCGCGTTCCAGCGCCGCCCCCACCCGGTAGACGCGGTCGTCGGCCAGCGGCGGCGCCATCACCTGGAAGCCGACGGGCAGACCGTCCTCGGGGGCCAGCCCACAGGGGAACGACCCGGCCGCATTGCCCGCCATGTTCGAGGGGATCGTGCACAGGTCGGACTTGTACATGGCGAGCGGGTCGGCCGTGCGCTCCCCGATGCGGAACGCGGTGGTCGGCGTCGACGGGCTGACGAGCACGTCGACAGTGCCGAACGCCCGGTCGAAGTCCTGCGCGATGAGCCGGCGCACCTTCTGGGCCGAGCCGTAGTAGGCGTCGTAGTAACCCGAGCTGAGCGCGTACGTGCCGATGATGATGCGCCGCTTCACCTCCTCGCCGAAGCCGGCGTCGCGGGTGAGGTTCATGACCTCCTCCGCGCTCCGGGTGCCGTCGTCGCCGACGCGCAGCCCGTAGCGCATGGCATCGTAGCGGGCCAGGTTCGAGCTGACCTCGCTCGGCATGATCAGGTAGTAGGCGCCGAGCGCGGAGACGAAATGGGGGCAGCTGACCTCGACGATCTCCGCACCCGCCTCCTCGAGCAGCCCGAGCGCCTCGCGGAACCGCTGCTCGACGCCGGGCGCGTAGCCCTCGCCGCCCAGTTCCTTGACGACGCCGATGCGCAGGCCGGTCACGTCGCCGGAGCGGGCCGCGTCGACGACGGGCGGCACAGGGGCGTCGATCGACGTGGAGTCGAGCGGGTCGTGGCCGCCGATGACCTCGTGGAGGAGGGCGGCGTCCAGCACCGTGCGGGCGCAGGGGCCGGGCTGGTCGAGGCTCGACGCCATGGCGATGACGCCGTAGCGCGACGTGCCGCCGTAGGTGGGCTTCACGCCGACCGTGCCGGTCACCGAGCCCGGCTGGCGGATCGAGCCGCCGGTGTCGGTGCCGATGGCGAGCGGGGCCTCGAAGGCGGCCAGTGCCGCCGCCGATCCGCCGCCCGATCCGCCCGGGATGCGGTCGAGGTCCCACGGATTGTGCGTGGTGCCGTACGCCGAGTTCTCCGTGGAACTGCCCATGGCGAACTCGTCGAGATTGGTCTTGCCGAGGATGACGATGCCCGCCGCCCGGAGGCGCTCCGTCACGGTCGCCGAGTAGGGCGGACGCCACCCCTCCAAGATCTTCGATCCCGCCGTCGTCGGGACGCCCTGCGTGCAGAACAGGTCCTTCAGGGCGAGCGGCACGCCGGCGAGCGGACCGAGCTGCTCCCCCGCGTCCAACCGGGCGTCGACCGCGGCCGCCTGCGCGAGCGCACCGGCGGCGTCCACGTGCAGGAAGGCGCGCACCCGGCCGTCGACCCGGCCGATCTGGTCGAGGAAGGCCTGCGTGACCTCGACGGAGGTGAGTTCGCGGGCGGCGATGCGGATGCCGAGGTCGGACGCCGTGGCCGTCAGGATGCCGCGGGTGTCGGTCACTGCTCCTCCCCGAGGATGCGGGGGACCCGGAACCGGTCGTCCTCGACGGCGGGAGCACCGGCGAGCACCGCGGCGGCGGGCAGGCTCGGCGTGACCACGTCGGCCCGGAACACGTTCGTCAGGGGCAGCGCGTGCGACATCGGTTCGACGTCGGCGCCGGCCACCTCCGATACGGAGGCGACGGCGTCCAGAATGACGTCGAGCTGGGGCGCAAGGCGCTCCAGCTCGGCGGTGCTCAACTCGATGCGCGCGAGCTCGGCGAGCCGGGCTACGTCGGCGGTGGTGAGGGCCACGGTGGCAGCTCCTGTGGTGGGACCGGTCAGAGACCCGCCCATCCTAGGGCCGTGCGCGGCGCCTGCGGCGCGTGCCTCAGCCCACGAACTCGACCTCGAGGGTCTTCTCGACGCCGGCCAGGGCCTTGCTCACCGGACAGTTCTCCGTGGTGTCTTGGGCGAACTTCTCGAAGTCGGCCTGCGGCAACTCGGGGACCACGCCGACCACCTTGATCGCCGCACCCGTGATGCCCGTGCCGGGCACGAAGTCGACGCCGACGCTCGTGGTGAGGCGCGCCGGCGGCGTCCCGTTCTGCGACAGAGCGTGGGCGAGCGCCATGGAATAGCAGGTGGCGAGGGCGGCGGCGATCAGCTCTTCAGGGTTGGTGTTCCCCTCGCCCGCGTCGGCCCGCTTGCCCCACGTGACGTCGAAGGTCGCGACGCCCGACGTGACGAGCTCGGTCGTGCCGGTGCCCTCGGCGAGGCTGCCCTCCCAATGGGTGGTGGCGGTGCTCGTGGTGGCCATGGGGTCGTCCCTTCCTGCTCGTGTCCCGGCGGTGCGCCGGCGTCCGGCGTCCATCCTCCACCACCGGCGGGCGACAGCCAATCGAAACGCTGCGATTCGGGCGGATTCCGGCTCTGTGACAATCGCGCTACAAGGCCCCCTGCCGGGCATGGGCGGGGCGACGGAGGTCGCCGCGTCGGCCACACTGGGCGGCGTGTTCCTGCTGCGAGTGATGCTCCCCGACCGCCCGGGTTCCCTGGGCGCCGTCGCCACCGCGCTCGGCCACGCCCAGGCCGACATCCACGCGGTGGAGATCGTCGAGCGTGGTGCCGGCTACGCCGTCGATGACTTCATGCTCACGCTTCCCACCCATGGACGCCCCGACGCGTTGTTCAGCGCCTGCGCGGGCGTGCCGGGTGTGGAGGTGATGTGGGTATCGAGCTACCCCGACAACTGGAGCCTCATGGGCGACACCGACGTCCTGGAAGAGATGACCACCGACCCCGAGCGCGCCGAGGAGATTCTCCTGCGCGCCGCCCCGGCGGCGTTCCACAGCACGTGGGCGCTCGTCACCGACCGGGCGGGCATCGTCCAGGCCTCGACGCCCCTCGCCCCGGCCGGGCTCGTGCTGCGCGAAGCGGTGTTCGGCTCTCTCCGGACGCCCCACGTCGCCGTCCTGCCTGCCGGCTGGGCCGAGGGCTGGGGCGAGCACGCCGTCGCGGTGGCGCCGTTCCGGGGGTCGCTGAACGCCATCGTCCTCGGACGCCCCGGGCCCGAGTTCCGCCGCTCCGAACTGGTGCGCCTGCGCCACCTGGCGATGCTGTCCGACCTCCGCCTCCCGACGCCCTGACGCCGCAAGCCGCAGCGAGGTGCGCCGACCGCCCTGTGGGGGCGCTCAGAAGCCGCGCAGTTGGAGGTAGGCGAAGGAGCCGAACGCGATGACGGCGGCGAGGACGAGCACGGCGACGAGCAGGGTCAGCCAGCGGGCGCGCTTCTTCTTGCGCGTCGTCGGGACGCCTTCGGGCCCCCATTCGCCGATGGTCGGCATCACGCGGGGCGACACGCGACCATTGAGGTTCAGGTTGCTGTTGAGGCCGTCCACGCCGGCCAGCGTACCCGTGTGCCCGTTCCCGTCTCAGCCGCGCTTGATCCGGTACAGCTTGGGGCGCACCGCGGACGTGGCGAACGCCGCCGCCACCGCGAGGGCCAACGCCGCGAACGCCATGTGCCCCTGCCCGGTCACACCGGCTACCAGGAGCATGCCGGTGGCGGGGGCGCGCAGCGAGGTGGCCAGCATCGCTGCCGCGCCGAGGACCGCCAACACGGCGATGGGCACCTCGAGACCCGGCACGGCCAGTTCGCCGAGGCGTCCGATGACGATGCCGCCGGTGGCACCCGCGGCGATCGCGGGGGCCAGCGTGCCGCCCACCGCGCCGGCCCGCAGCGTGAGCATCGTGGCTGCGGTCTTCGCGACGAAGAGCAGGGCTGCCATGCCGAGGGTCAGCCCGAGGAAGGCCGCCTGCGCGGCGCTGCGTCCGTTGCCCAGCACGAGGGGCCAGAACCAGGCGAGCACGGCCACCCCGAGCCCGGCCAGGGGAAGCGTCACCAAGGTCGGCGTCCCCCGTTGTGAGTGCTTCTTGACGTGGTCGGCGAGGTCGCCGAACCATCCGCCCAGGGGGCCCAGCAGCAGGCCCACCACGCCAGCCCAGATCAGCACGCCCGTGTCGGTGCTGTCGATCAACGCCGCCACGTACTGGGGCTGGGGGCTGACGACCACCTGGGCCGTCACCACGGCGATCGCCGACATGCCCAGGCAGGTCGCGGCGATGCGCATCGAGACCTCCTTGAGCAGGAGCTCCATGGCGAAGACGGCCCCGGCCAGCGGCACTTGGTACACCGCCCCCAGGCCGGCCCCGGCCGCGGCGGCCACGAGCACCCGGCGGCGGCCGCCGTTCACGCCCATCCTCTCGCAGAAACACACGGCGAACAGGGCGGCGAGTTCGGGGGGGCCACCTCCCGGCCCACGGGCAGGCCCGAGCCCACCCCGATCATCTGCAGTACGGCGTTGATCACGGTGGACACCGTCGGCGGCGTCGTGCCGCGCACCATGCCCTTGACGCCCACCAGGGGCCGACCCCAGCGGCGCAGCGCCCACCACGCGAGCGCCAGCACGGCGGCGACGACGGCGACCCCGATGCTCATCCGCCAGGGGTCGACGCCGTCGGTGAGCACCGCGCCGGGCTGCTCCCCGTGGCCGTAGACGAGCTCCTCGACGGCGTGCAGGATCCAGGTGAGCCCGGCCGACCCGAGCCCGGTCAGGACCCCCAGCGTGGCGACGATGGCGCCGTGGCGTGTGGCAGCCACCGTCCGCGCCCACGGTGTGGGGGCCGCTGATTCCGGCGGCTGCGTCGACACCCGCACAGCTTAGAACTGCAGGCAGCGCCGGTTGCGACCGTGCGACCCTCAGGCCTCGGCCAGCAGCTCGGCCCCGCGGCGCAGGAGTTCGTCGAACTCCCCCGCCGACAGGATGGGCACCCCGAGGGACTCGGCTTTCGCGTACTTCGAGCCCGACGACTCTCCCGCCACCAGCACCGAGGTGTTCTTCGACACCGAGCCGGCCGCCTTGCCGCCGCGCGCCGTGATCGCCTCCTGCGCGGTCTCGCGCGTGTACCCCGGAACGGCGCCCGTCACGACCACGGTCAGCCCGGCCAGCGTCTGCGCCACCGCCGGGGCCGCGCCGGCGGCGTCCGCCATCAGAGCGCCGGCTGCCTGCCACTTGTCGACGATCGCCGCGTGCCAGTCCACCGCGAACCACGCGGCGATGGACGCCGCGAGCGTGGGCCCGATGCCTTCGACGGCCGACAGCTCCTCCACCGACGCCGCCCGCAGCGCGTCCACACTCGGGAACGCCCGCGCCACGTCGGGCGCCACGCCTTTCCCGATGTGCCGGATCGACAGCGCCACGAGGAACTTCGCCCACGGTCGCGACTTGGCCGCCTGCAGGTTCTCCAGCAGCTTCGCCCCGTTCGCCGTGAGCGCGCCCGACTTCGTGCGGAAGAACTCCGCACGCAGCAGGTCGGCCTCGGTGAGCCCGAAGAGATCCCCCTCGTCGCTGACGAGCCCGGCCGAGAGCAGGGCGTCGGCCGCCTGCCAGCCCAGGGTCTCGATGTCCAGCGCAGCCCGCGACGCCACATGGAACAGCCGCTCCCGCAACTGGCTCGGGCACGAGCGCTTGTTGGGGCAGCGGAGGTCCTTGTCGCCCTCCTTCTCCTCGCGCAGTTCCGTGCCGCAGCTCGGGCAGTGCGTGGGCATCACCCAGGCGGGTAGCCCGTCCGGACGCAGTGCCAGCACCGGGCCGAGGATCTCCGGAATGACATCGCCCGCCTTGCGCAGGATCACCGTGTCGCCCGGCCGCACGTCTTTGCGCTCCACCTCGTGCGCGTTGTGCAGCGTCGCCATCTCGACCGTCGACCCGGCCACCACCACGGGTTCCATCACGCCGTAGGGGGTCACCCGCCCCGTCCGCCCCGTGTTCACCTCGATGCGCAGCAGCCGGGTGTTGACCTCCTCCGGCGGGTACTTGAACGCGATCGCCCACCGCGGCGCCCGCGACGTGAACCCCAGCTCGCGCTGCCGGGCCAGCTCGTCGACCTTGAGCACCACGCCGTCCATCTCGTGCTCCAGGCTGTGCCGCCGCCCCTCGAGCGTCCCGATGTAGGCCAGCGCCTCGGGCAGCCCCGGGACGACCGCGTTGTGGTCGCTCACCGGCAGCCCGTAGCTGCGCAGCAACGCATACCCGTCGGACTGCCGCGCGATCTCCGCGCCCGAGTGCGCCCCCAGACCGTGGCAGTAGAAGCGCAGCTTCCGGGACGCCGTCACCCGCGGGTCCTTCTGCCGAAGGGAGCCGGCGGCCGAGTTGCGCGGGTTGGCGAACGCCTGGCGCCCCGCCTCGAGCAGCGACTCGTTGAGCGCCGCGAAGTCGTCGGGCCGCATGTACACCTCGCCGCGCACCTCGACCAGGTCGGGCGCCTCGTCCGACAGCGTGAGCGGGATGTCGCCGATCGTCCGCACGTTCGCCGTCACGTCCTCCCCCACGCGCCCGTCCCCCCGCGTCGCGGCCGTCACCAGGCGCCGGTTGCGGTAGACGAGGTCGAGGGCCAGCCCGTCGATCTTCACCTCGCACAGCAACTCGCCCGCCCCGCCGAGCCGCGCGTACCAGCGCTCCACCTCCTCGACGGTGAACGCGTTGTCCAGGCTCATCATCGGCTCGAGGTGCTCGACCGCCGCGAAGGTGGCCGACAGCCCGCCGCCCACCTGCTGAGTCGGCGAGTCGGGCGTCCGCAGCTCGGGCTGAGCCTCCTCGAGCGCCTCCAGCCGGCGCAGCAGCTGGTCGAACGCGGCGTCGGTCAGCGTCGGGTTGTCCAGCACGTAGTACTGGAACCGCGCATCGTTGATCTGCTCGGCGAGCAGCGCGTGCTGGGCCCGCAGGTCGGCCGCTTCGGAGTCTTTCGTCACGAGCCGCAACCTACCGTGCGCCTCGGACAATCCTTCAGCGGGCGAGTTCGTCGTCCATCCGCTCGGCGGTGGTCGCCAGCGCCCGGAAGAGCGGCGTCACCTCGCGGACCGGCCAGCCCGCCAGCCCGCACGCCGGCGTCAGCACCACCCGGTCGCGCAGCACCGGGCCCAGCTCCAGCGACCGCAGCGCCCCGAGCACCGTGCGCGTTAAAGCGTCGGCCGTCGGCGCCTGCGCGGGCACGGTCGGCGAACACCCCAGCCACAGCTCCCGGCCGGCCTCGATGGCCGCGGCCACGGCGTCCCACTGCGTGCGCGTCATGAGCGACTGGTCGAGCGACACCCCCGCGAATCCGGCCCCGTGCTCGCCGAGCACCAGCTCGACCTCCAGGCCCGGCGCGCAGCAGTGCAGCACGTCGCCGCCCACCAGCCGCAGCCGCTCGGTCACCTCGGAGCGCTCCACCGACCGGTGCCGGAAGTACCCGCCCTCGGTGGGCACGGAGCCGGCCAGGACGGCCGGCAGCGACGGTTCGTCCACCTGCAGCACGACCGCCACGCCCGGCAGGCGCCGCTCGACCTCGCGGCGCAGGTCGCCCACCCCGGACGCCAGCGCCTGTGCCAGGTCGGCGCGTGCCACCGGGTCACCGAGCACACGCCCGCCGAGCGGAAGCAGCGTCGCCGCGGCCAGCGTCCACGGCCCGGCCACCGCCAGCTTCAGCGGCCCCTCCAGACCCTGGGCCTGCTCCTCGAGGGTGTCGAGGTCGTTGCGCAGCGTCGCCCGCGCCCGGCGCTGGTCGAGCCCGGGCACGCGGGCGAGTTTCCACTCCCCCGCGACCAGGTCGGCCCCGATCCCGTCCAGCAGCCCCAGGGCCCGCCCGATCATGCCCGCCCAGGGCCCGCGCGCCGGGAACTCGGGAAGCCACGGCACCGACGCCGCCGCCAACCCCAGCCGGACGCCGGCCGCCACGTCGGTGCCGGGCAGCGACCCCAGACCGGAGGTGCGCATCAGGACGCCGTCGCGATCGTCGAGGCGCCCACGACGAGGTCGCCGTCGTACGTCACGGCGGCCTGGCCGGGCGCGATACCGAACGCCGGCTCGTCCAGCTCGATGCGGACGCCGTCGCCGTCGGCCTCGATCGACGCCGGCAGGGGTGCGCCGTGGGCGCGCACCTGAACGAGCCCGCGCCACGCCCCGAGCCGTGGGCTCGCGACGGCCCAGCTCGGCCGGATCCCGGTGAGGGAGCGCACCGCCAGCGCCTCGTGGGGCCCCACGGTGACCCGGTTGGTCACCGGTTCGATGCCGAGCACGTAGCGCGGCCGCCCGTCGGCGGCGGGTACCCCGAGACGCAGGCCGCGCCGCTGGCCGACCGTGAACTGGTGGTGGCCCGCGTGCGCCCCGACGACCGCACCGGCGGCGTCCACGAACTCACCGGACCGCTCGCCGAGCTGCCGGTTGAGGAAGCCGGCGGTGTCGCCGTCGGCGATGAAGCAGATGTCGTGGGAGTCGGGCTTGGCGGCCACCCGCAGCCCCAGCGCGGCGGCCTCGGCGCGCACGTCGGCCTTGACCGAGCCGTACAGGGGGAAGAGCGACCGGCGCAGCTGCGCCTGGGTGAGGACGCCGAGCACGTAACTCTGGTCCTTCGCCGCGTCGGCGGCGCGGTAGAGGCGCGACTCGCCGTCGGCCTGCTCCAGGCGGGCGTAGTGCCCGGTCGCCACGGCGTCGAAGCCGAGCGCCACGCCGCGCTCGAGCACGGCGGCGAACTTGATCTTCTCGTTGCAGCGCAGGCAGGGGTTCGGCGTCCGGCCGGCCGCGTACTCGGCGACGAAGTCGGTCACCACGTCGGCGTGGAACCGCTCCGACAGATCCCAGACGTAGAACGGGACGCCCAGCAGATCGGCGACCCGGCGGGCGTCGAGGGAATCCTCCAGCGAGCAGCACCCCCGCGCGCCCGAGCGGTATGTGTCGGGGTTGCGGTTGAGAGCGAGGTGCACGCCGGTCACCGCGTGGCCCTCGGCCACCAGGCGCGCGGCGGCCACGGAGCTGTCCACCCCGCCCGACATCGCCACGAGCACCTTCACGGCGGACCAGCTTACGTGCCGCCCGACCCGGTCGCAGCCCGGGCTGTCGCCACGACCCCCGGCAGCGCCTGGGTCAGGGCCCGAATGTCCGCGGCCGTCGTGGTCGGCCCGAACGAGAACCGCAGGGACGCCGTCGCGTCGGCTTCCGGCCGGCCCATGGCCAGCAGCACCCGGCTGGGCTGGTGGACGCCGGCGGTGCAGGCCGAGCCGGTGGAACAGTCGATCCCGGCGGCGTCGAGGAGCAGGAGGAGGTCGTCGGCGCGGCAGCCGCGGAACGTCACGTGGCAGATCGCGGGGCTCACGTGCACGCCGCCGTTGACGGTGGTGTCGGGCAGGGCACGGACCGCTGCCGCGAGCTCGGCGCGCAGCGCGCCGAGCCGGGCCGCCTCGCTCGACCGTTCGGCCACCGCCTGCGCCGCGGCGGCCGCAAACCCCGCGGCCAGGGCGACCGGCACCGTCCCCGAGCGCAGCCGCGCTTCCTGCCCGCCGCCGAAACCGGTCGGGGCCAGCCGGACGCCGCGACGGACGATCAGCGCCCCTACGCCCACCGGACCGCCCAGTTTGTGCGCCGAGAGGCTCAGCAGGTCCAGCCCGGACGCCGCGAAGTCGAGCGGCACGTGCCCGAGGGCCTGGACGCCGTCGCTGTGCGCCACCGCGCCGACCCGGCGGACGGCGTCCACCACCGCGTCGAGGGGCTGCACGGTGCCGGTCTCGTTGTTCACGGCCATGACCGACACGAGGGCCACCCCGGGGGACAGCCCGGCGAGGGCGTCGGCGGTCACGACCCCGTCGGCGTCCACGCCGAGCCAGAGCGCCCGCTCACCGAGCGAGGCGACGGCGTCGTGCACGGCGGGATGCTCCACGGTGGACGTGGCCAACCTCGCGGGGCCGTCGGCACGCGCGGACGCCGCGACCCCCAGCACGGCGAGGTTGTCGGCCTCGGTCCCGCCGGAGGTGAAGACCACCTCGGACGGGTGGGCGACGACGGCGTCCGCCAGTTGCTCGCGGGCGTCCTCCAGTCGCGCGCGGGCCTGCCGTCCGGCTGCGTGCGTCGAGCTCGGGTTGCCGGTTAGGGCAGCCGCCTCCGCCCACGCCTCGGCCGCGGCGGGCCGCAGGGGTGAGCTCGCGGCATGGTCGAGGTAGTGACGCACCGGGTCAGCCTAGGCCGGGCGTCCGCAGGGTGGGGATGCGCCCGGATCGGTGTCGGCGCTGTCCTCGGCTCCTCGTGGCCCACGGCGTCCTGCGCGATGGGTGCCCGTTCCCCACGTTTCCCTGCGTCGTCGCCACCTCCGCCCTCACGCTCACAGCCGCCCTGGACGCAACGCTGGCGCCGGCCGTTTTCCCCGCCGCCAGAACCCGTGAGAAGGTTCCGTGTCCCCTGAGGACCCCTACGGTTTCCCCCTGTGTCCGACGTTTGGCAGGATGGGACCTCGCTGCACCCGTTGTTCCAAGGAAAGAGACTCATGTCGCGGCCCACGCTGCCCGCTCCTCTCGCGTCGTCGACCCTCGGGGCCCACGCCGGACCCGAGGGCACCCACTTCTCGTTGTGGGCGCCCCGCGCCACGCGCGTCGAGCTCGCGCTCGTCGACGACGCCCAGCGGCAGCTCAACCACGACCTCACCCGCTCCGAGGACGGTGTCTGGACGGTCTTCGTCCCTGGCGTCGGACACGGCCAGCGCTACGGCTACCGCGTGCACGGGCCGTGGAGCCCCGAGACCGGCCAGAGGTTCAACCCGGCGAAGCTGCTCGTCGACCCGTACGCGCGTGCCATCACCGGCGGCGTCGACTACTCGGGCCCGATCCTCGACCACACGGCCGAATCCGACTACCAGCCCGACCCGACCGACTCGTTCGCGGCCGTGCCGCTGAGCGTCGTCGTGGCCGACTCCCCCGCGCCCAGGCCGCTGGCGCGGCGTCCGAAGGCCGACGAACTCGTCGTCTACGAGACGCACCTGAAGGGCTACACCCAACTGCACCCGCAGGTGCCCGAGCACCTGCGCGGCACGTTCGCCGGGTTCGCCTACCCGGCGGTCATTGAGCACCTGACGTCGCTGGGCGTCAACGCGATCGAGTTCCTGCCGATCCACCACTTCGTCTCCGAGCCGTTCGCGGTCGGCCGCGGGCTCGTGAACTACTGGGGCTACAACACGCTGGGCTTCTTCGCCCCGCACGGCCCCTACTCGAGTTCGGGCACGCTCGGCCAGCAGGTGCGCGAGTTCAAGGAGATGGTGTCGGCCCTGCACGACGCCGGCATCGCCGTCATCCTCGACGTGGTCTACAACCACACGGCCGAGGGGGGTCACGAGGGCCCCACCCTGTCGTTCCGCGGCATCGACCACGCCGGCTACTACCGCCTTACCGACGACCTCCGCAACGATTACGACGTCACCGGCTGCGGCAACGCCGTCGACACCGCCGTCGAGGGCGTGCTCGACCTCGTGCACGACTCGTTGCGGTACTGGGTCAACGAGATGGGTGTCGACGGGTTCCGGTTCGACCTGTGCACCACCCTCATCCGGGACGCCCACCACCACGTCCGCCAGGACCACGCGTTCAAGGAGGTCATCGCCGAGGATCCGGAGCTCGCGGACATCCTCATGATCTCCGAGCCGTGGGATCTCGGCCCCTACGGCTACCAGGTCGGCCGGTGGGGGCGCGGCTGGAGCGAATGGAACGACCGCTTCCGCGGGTTCACCCGCGACTTCTGGCGCGGCGCCACGGGGGGCGTCGAGGAGCTCGCAACCCGGCTCGCCGGCTCTGCCGACATCTTCGACCACGACGGGCGTCCCGCAACGAGCTCGGTCAACTTCGTCACCGCCCACGACGGCTTCACGCTGCGCGACGTCGTCACCTACGACCTCAAACACAACGAGGCCAACGGCGAACGCAATCGCGACGGCGCGGACGACAACCGCTCCTGGAACCACGGTTACGAGGGCGAGACCTACGACGAGGCCATCGTCGCCGCCCGGCACCGGACGACCCGCAACATCATGGCGACCCTTCTGCTCAGCGTGGGCATCCCGATGGTGCTGGCCGGCGACGAGATTGGGCGCACCCAGGGCGGCAACAACAATGCCTACTGCCAAGACACCCCCATCTCGTGGGTGAACTGGCACACCAGCGACGAGTGGGCCGATCTGCTCGAGGTCACCCGCACCCTGCTTGCGCTGCGCGCGAAGCATCCGGTGCTGCGGACGCCGACGTTCAGGACACGCCGCGAGGTGGTCGGCACGAACGACGACGGTCTCGGGCGCACCGAGTCGGCGTGGTTCAACGAGCACGGCACGGAGATGTCGATCGGCGAATGGCACGACGGCGGACGCCGCAGCCTCGGCATGTACATCTCCGACACCCACGAGGCGTTCTACGTCTTCTTCCACGCCGGCTACGGACCCATCGAGGTCACCCTGCCGGGTGCTCCGTGGGCGAGCGGCTACCGCATCGTGGCCCACACCGGGGAGTCCGACGAGTTCACCACCCGCTCCCTCGCTCCGGGTCGCCGCCTGCCTGTCCCGCCCCGCACCGTGGTCGTCCTGCAGGCCACCGTGATCAGCCGTCGCAAGTCCGCCGAGATCGCCCGCTGACGCCGCCGGACGAGCGTGCGCGCATCCTCCGCGGAGCCTGCAGGGCAGCGGTTCGTGCAGTAGCTTTGGCACCGTGACGCAGAGCAACCAGACCGAGTTCCCCGCGCGCGCCGAGCAGTCGGCCGAGGCCGCTCAGCCCGAGTCAGCTCCGGCCGCCCCCGCACGCGCTGATCGACCCGGGACGCCGCTCCCGCCTTCCCCCCGCACCACACCGCACGTGCCGGTCCAGGTCGACCACACGCCGACCGCGACCGTGGCGCACGGCTTCGGCCGCATCCCCGTCACCGACGTCTCGCCGGTCGTCGAGGGCGGCGCCTATGCCGCGAAGGCCGTCGTCGGCGAAGCCATCCCGATCCGAGCGAAGGTGTTCCGCGAGGGGCACGACGCCGTCAACGCGTCGGTAATCCTCACCGATCCCGACGGCAACGAGACGCGCCACGACATGACGCCGATGGCGCCGCGCGGCCTCGACCCGTGGGAGGCGTGGGTGCGCCTCGATCGGGAGGGGGCCTGGACGTTCCGCGTCGAGGGCTGGTCCGACCCGTGGGGCACGTGGTTGCACAACGCCGAGGCGAAGCTGCCGGCCGGGGTCGACATCGAACTCGTCTGCCTCGAGGGGCGCGACCTCTTCGAGCGCACGGCGCAGGTCGCCCACTCCGCCGGCGATCCGATCGAGGCATCGATCCTGCGCGCCACCGCGCAGTTGCTGATCCCGCAGCGCCCGGCCGAGGACCTTCTCGACGTGGCGACGGGTTCCGGCCTCGCGAAGGCGATGCGCAAGTTCGGGCCGCGCGAGCTTGTGTCGCCGACCGCCGACTTCCCGATCTTCGTGGACCGCAAAAAGGCCCTGTTCTCGTCCTGGTACGAGTTCTTCCCGCGGTCGGAGGGTGCGACCTACGACGAGGACACCGACACCTGGACCTCCGGCACGTTCGACACCTGTCATACTCGGCTCGAAGAGATCGCAGCGATGGGCTTCGACGTCGTCTACTTCCCGCCCATCCACCCCATCGGCAACGCGTTCAAGAAAGGCAAGAACAACTCCCTCGACGCCACGGACGCCGACCCCGGCTCCCCGTGGGCCGTGGGCAGCGCCGCGGGCGGCCACGACGCGATCCACCCCGACCTCGGCGACTGGGAGAGCTTCGACCGCCTCGTCGCGAAAGCGACCGAACTCGGGCTCGAGGTCGCGCTCGACTTCGCCCTGCAGGCCTCGCCCGATCACCCGTGGGTCGAGGCGCACCCCGAATGGTTCACGACGCGGCTCGACGGCACGATCGCCTACGCCGAGAACCCGCCGAAGAAGTACCAGGACATCTACCCGATCAACTTTGACAACGATCCCGACGGCATCTACAACGAGGTGCTGCGCATCCTGAAGCTGTGGATGAGCCACGGCGTCCGGATCTTCCGCGTCGACAACCCGCACACCAAGCCGGTCGAGTTCTGGGGTTGGGTGTTCGCCCAGATCCGCAAGACCGACCCCGACGTGCTCTTCTTCGCCGAGGCGTTCACGAAGCCAGCCATGATGGCGGCGCTCGGCAAGGTCGGCTTCCACATGAGCTACACGTACTTCACGTGGCGCACGACCAAGGCCGAACTCGAGGAGTACCTGGGCGAGCTCAGCCGCGACACCGACGCGTTCTTCCGGCCCAACTTCTTCGTGAACACGCCCGACATCAACCCGTTCCACCTGCAGAGCGGCAACCAGGCGATGTTCGCGATCCGCGCGCTGCTGGCCACGACGCTCAGCCCCTCGTGGGGCGTCTACTCGGGCTTCGAGCTCTTCGAGCATGCGGCGCTGGCGCCGGGGCGCGAGGAGTACCTCGACTCGGAGAAGTACGAATACCGCCCCCGCGACTACTCCGCCGAACCCAACCTGAACATGCTCATGGGCCGCCTGAACGCGATCCGCCACGCCCATCCGGCCCTTCAGCAGTTGCGCCGCATCGATTTCCACACGGTGCCCAGCGACAGCATCATCGCCTTCTCGAAGGTCGATGGCGACGACAAGGTGCTCGTCATCTGTTCGCTCGACCCGAACAACACTGTCGAGTCCGAGGTGCACCTCGACATGAGCAAGCTCGGGCTGGCCCAGGACGCCCCGCTGCCGGTCACCGACGAACTCACCGGCGCTTCGTTCACATGGGGCGCGCGGAACTTCGTCCGGTTGACGCCGCTGCAGCCCGCGCACATCTTGTCCATCCGCTGAGTCGGCCCGCGCCCGATCGAGAGGAACCCATGACCGCATCCCTGCACGCCGCGTGGATGGCGTATCTGGAGACCGTCCGCTGGTTCGGCGGCAAGGGAGCCGGGGCATCCGTCACGGCGATCGAGCCGTTGGGCTGGTGGACGCAACCCGAGGCGCCCGTCGGCGTCCGCAGCGAGCTGGCGACCATCACCTACCCGGGCGGGGCGACCGAGCACTATCACCTGCTCGTGTCGCACCATGCCGCGGGCACGGCGTCCGGGCACGTGCTCGGCACCGCCCCCGACTCGGCCGCCGACGTGGTGGACGCGACGACCGACCCGGTCGCCCTGGCCGCCTTCGTCGCGGCGACGGCGCCCCAGTTCGCCGACGTGGACCTCGGCGTGTGGGGCGGTGAGCAGTCCAACACGATCATCACTCTCGGCGTTACCCATCTCTACAAGGTGTTCCGCAAGGTCGAACCGGGGCCGAACCTCGACACCGAGGTGCTGGTGGCGCTCGGCGGCGGCGTCGACGTGCCTGGCGTGTCGTTGCGCCTCACCGGCGACTGGCCGCACGGCACGACGACCGACTTGGGCATGATCATGGACCGCGTCCCCGACGCGACGGACGGCTGGGTCATCGCGACCGCCGCGTGCGCCGCCGGGCAGGACTTCACCGCCGACGCGCACGCCCTCGGCGTGGCCCTCGGCGCGGTGCACGCCGCACTGTCGGACGCCTTCGGCACCGAGCGCGCCTCCGGTGACGACCTCGCGGCGCTCATGGGCCGCAGGTTGGACGCCGCGGTCGCCCAGGCCGACGTCCTCGCACCGTACGCGGACGCCCTCCGCACCCGGTTCTCCTCGCTCGCCGGCCAGGAGTTGGCGGTGCAGCGGGTGCACGGGGACTTCCACCTGGGCCAGACGCTGTCCAGCCCGGCAGGCTGGACGATCATCGACTTCGAGGGCGAGCCGGCGAAGACGGCGGCGGAGCGGCGGGCGTTCGACTCGCGCTGGCGAGACGTGGCCGGCATGGTGCGGTCGTTCGACTACGCCCGCTCGGCGCACCCCGACCCGGCCGGCCCTGCGGCCACCGCGTGGGCGGACGCCGCCCGCGACGCATTCCTGGCGGGGTACTGCGGCGGCGACGTCCGCGGTGACCTGCTCAGCGCCTACGAGGCGGACAAGGCGATCTACGAGGTCCTCTACGAGATTCGCAACCGGCCCGACTGGGTGGACATCCCCCTGCGTGCCATCCGGACCATCGCGTCCGGGAACGACAACCACAACACCAAGGAGCAGTGATGGCGCACGATCAGTTCGGCGGTTTGACCGGATGGGATCTCGAAGGATTCCACAACGGGGGCGACACCGAGCTCTGGAAGCGGCTCGGTGCGCACGTCGTCACGATCCAGGACGACGAGCGCGGGCCGGTGACGGGCACGCGGTTCACCGTGTGGGCGCCGAACGCCCGCGAGGTGCGCATCAACGCGGACTTCAACTGGTGGACCGGCGACGCCATGCAGCTCATCCCCGGCTCGGGGGTGTGGGGCATCTTCGTCGAGGGCGTCGGTGAGGGAACGCTGTACAAGTACAACATCCTGGGCGCCGACGGGGTGTGGCACGAGAAGGTCGACCCCATGGCCTTTTTCGCCGAGCAGGCCCCGGCCAACAGCTCGATCGTGTACGAGTCGAAGTTCTGGTGGGGCGACGCGGAGTGGATGGAGAACCGTTCCAAGAAGAATCTCCAGCACGAGCCCATGAGCATCTACGAGGTGCACCTCGGCAGCTGGCGCAAGGGCAAGACGTACCTCGAGCTCGCCGACGAGCTCGTGGAGTACGTGACGTGGCAGGGCTACACGCACGTCGAGTTCCTGCCGGTCACCGAGCACCCGTTCGAGCCGAGCTGGGGCTACCAGGTCACCAACTACTTCGCGCCGCAGAGCCGGCTCGGCAAGCCGGACGAGTTCCGCTACCTCGTCGACCGGCTCCACCAGGCTGGCGTCGGGGTCATCCTCGACTGGGTGCCCGGCCACTTCCCGAAGGACGAGTGGGCGCTCGGCCGCTTCGACGGCACCGCCCTCTACGAGCACGCCGACCCGCGCCAGGGCGAGCACCGCGACTGGGGCACTTACATCTTCAACTACGGCCGCAACGAGGTGAAGAGCTTCCTCGTCTCCAACGCGCTCTACTGGGTGACCGATTTCCACATCGACGCCCTGCGCGTCGATGCCGTGGCGTCCATGCTCTACCTCGACTACAGCCGCGAACCCGGCGAGTGGGTGCCGAACGAGTTCGGCGGCAACCACAACCTCGAGGCCATCGACTTCCTCCGCTACGTGAACCGGCACCTGTACGAGCGCGTGCCGGGCGTCCAGCTGATCGCCGAGGAGTCCACGAGCTTCGGCGGCGTCACCGAGCCGACCAACCTGGGCGGCCTGGGCTTCGGCTTCAAGTGGAACATGGGCTGGATGAACGACTCGCTCCGCTACCTCGAGCTCGAGCCGATCTACCGCCAGTGGCACCACAACGAGATGACGTTCGCCATGGTGTACGCCTACAGCGAGAACTTCATCCTGCCCATCAGCCACGACGAGGTCGTCCACGGCAAGGGCTCCATGATCAACAAGATCCCGCAGGACGCCTGGCGCCAGTTCGCCACGCTGCGCGCGTTCTACTCCTACATGTGGGCCTTCCCCGGCAAGCAGTTGCTCTTCATGGGCCAGGAGTTCGGCCAGCGCAGCGAGTTCAACGAGGCCGTGAGCCTCGAGTGGTGGGTCTCGGATCTGTGGGGTCACAAGGGTCTGCAGCGCCTGATCAAGGACCTCAACGAGGTCTACAAGGCGCACCCGGCCCTGTGGAAGCTGGACGCCGACCCCGCCGGTTTCCAGTGGATCAACGCCGACGACGCCGGCCGCAACTGCTACAGCTGGATCCGGCGCGACGGTGAGGGCCAGCAGATCGCGATCGTCGTGAACTTCAGCTCCGAACCCTGGTACGACTACGAGATCGGCCTGCCCGAGCTAGGCCGCTGGACCGAGATCCACAACTCCGACGCCGCCTTCTACGACGGCTCCGGGCTCGGCAACATGGGCGGCGTCGTCGCAACCGAGGGCAACTGGGAGCACTTCCCGGCCGTCGCTCGTGTGCAGGTGCCGCCGCTCGGCGCGGTCTTCCTGCGCTACGACGGACCCGCCGAGGACGCGCCGGTGGCCGAGGAGGCCGAGGGTGCGGCGTCCGAGGGCGAGTTGTCGGCTGTCGACGCGCTGGAGGAGTCCACGGTGCAGACGCCGGGGACGAACGCCGACGTGGAGGCGTCCGAGTAGGTGCAGCCGCCCGAGTTGGTCGTGTGGCTCCTGCGTGACGGATCCGAGGGGATCCTCACGTGGGAGCCCACCGACGACGCGGCTGGGCTGGAGCGGGCGATCGCGAAGGCGTGCCTGGAGGGGTTCGGCGTCGCGCGCCTCCACCGGCTCATCGCGCGGATCCCACCGGGTGACCGGACGGCGCGCCGCGCGCTGCACCGGCAGGGGTTCCGCTTCGAGGGCGTCCTGCGCGGGTCAGTGCCGGGGGCCGACGACACGTTCGGCGACCAGCGGCTCTACAGCCGGCTCGCCACCGATGTCGCCGACGGCCGAGAGGGGTTCACCGCGGTCATGAACACCGTGACCCCCCGCAAGCGGCTCATCGCGCATGCGCTGGTCACGGACGCCGCCGGCCGCGTCCTGCTCTGCGAGACGA
This sequence comes from Propioniciclava sp., assembly GCF_029977985.1. GTDB lineage: Bacteria > Actinomycetota > Actinomycetes > Propionibacteriales > Propionibacteriaceae > Propioniciclava. The sequence goes on from NZ_JARKOT010000098.1 coordinate 23,988, forward strand.
CGTTCAAACCCGACTGGGAGTTGCCCGGTGGCATCGTCGAGCCGGGTGAATCGCCCGCGGCGGGCTGCGCGCGGGAGATGACCGAGGAGATGGGCTGGGGGCCTCCGCTGGGCGGGCCGCTCGTCGTGGACTGGCTCCGCCCCTACCTCGGGTGGGAGGACGCCGTCGAGTTGGTCTTCTCCTCGGCGGTCGTGGCGGACGCCGACCGTGGCCGGCTGGTCCCCGACGGCTTCGAGGTCCGGGCGTTGCACTGGGTGGCCCCGGACGACCTGGACGCTGTGATGACCCCGTTCGGCGCGGCGCGGGTGCGCTCGGCCCTGGGCGCGCTGGCGTCCGGCCGGACGGTCTATACCGAGGGCGGCGAACCGGCCTAGCCGGGCCCGGGCTGGGTCGGCCTAGAAGAGGGCCGTCGTGAGGTCGCGGCGCGCCTTGAGGACCGCCGGGTCGTCTCCACCGACGGTCTCGAAGAGCTCGAGCAGCCGGACACGGACGGTATCGCGTTCCTTACCTGAGGTGAGGCGCACCAGGTTGATGAGCCGGTCGAACGCGCGGGCGACCGCGCCGCCCGCCAATTCCAGATCCGCCGCGGCGAGCGCGGCCTCCACATCCGTCGGGTCTGCGGTGGCCCGCTTGACCATGGCATCGGTGTCGATCTCCGAGATCCGCACGAGCAGCCGCGCCTGCGCCCGGCCCGCGGACGCCTCGGCGTCCGCGGGGTTCGCCGCGAGCAGCTTGTCGAACTCCGCCACGGCCTGAGCGAAGTCGCCGGCTGCCAGGGCGGCGTCCGCTGCCTGGAACCGCGGATCGGGACCGGTGGGCTCCTCGCCTGCCGGCGGCGCAACCGGCTGGGCGCGCCCGGACAGCCCGTTCGCTGCGGCCACCTGCAGCAGTTGGTCGATCGCGGCCTTCACCTGGGGCTTGTCGGCCGTGCCCTGAAAGAGCGGGACGAGCTGGCCGGCGAGCGCCCCCACCACCATGGGCACCGCCTGGATGCCGAGCGCCTGCGCGATGCCGGGGGCGGCGTCCACGTCGACCCGGACGAGCAGGAAGCGACCGGCCGCTTCGGCGGCGAGGGCGTCCAGATCGGCGCTCAGGGCGCCGGCATTGGCCCGCGGCGACGTGAACTCGAACACCAGGGGGTACTGCGCCGACTGGGCGAGCAGCGACTCGAAGGTGCGGTCGTCGGCGGTGGTCACGTAGCTGGCGCCCGCGGGGGCCGGCGGGGCCGGCTTGAGGGCGGACAGATCCATGGCGCCACCGGCGAAGGGGAGAGAACTCATGGCGACCATCGTGCCACCCGCGCCCGCGCGACCCCGAATCGTTCCGCCAAGTCCGCACGGCCCCCCGGCGACCACGGCATGATGGGATCCATGGTGCATGAACGCGCAGGACAAATCGCCCAGCCGTCCGATCTCGTCGATGTCGACGCGATGCTCGCGGCCTACTACGACCTGGTGCCCGACCCGGCGAACCCCGACCAGCAAGTGGTCTTCGGCACGTCCGGTCACCGTGGCTCCAGCCTGAAGACAGCCTTCAACGAGGCCCACATCGCAGCCACCACGCAGGCGATCGTGGAGTACCGGGCCTCCCAGGGCGTCGACGGTCCCCTCTTCATCGGCAAGGACACCCACGGCTTGTCGCTGCCCGCGTGGAAGACGGCGCTCGAGGTGCTGCACGCGCACGGCGTCGACGTCCGGGCCGAACGCGACGACGAGTACACGCCGACCCCCGCGGTGTCGCGGGCGATCATCGTGTACAACCGCGACCATTCCGGCCCCCGGGCCGACGGCATCGTCGTCACCCCGTCGCACAACCCGCCCACCGACGGCGGCTTCAAGTACAACCCGCCGCACGGCGGCCCCGCGGACTCCGACGCCACGAAGGTCATCGCGGCCCGCGCCAACGAGTTGCTGGCCGACTACCGCTCGATCAAGCGGACGCCTTATGAGCAGATCATCGGCGACATCGTCCGCCACGACTACCGCACGCCGTACTGCGAGGATCTGGTCAACATCATCGACCTGGACGCCATTCGTGGCGCCGGGCTCAACATCGGAGCCGACCCGCTCGGTGGGGCGTCCGTGCAGTACTGGGAGTACATCGCCGAGAAGCTCGGCCTGGGGTTGTCGGTGATCAACCCGGCGGTCGACCCGCAGTGGCCCTTCATGACGCTCGACTGGGACGGCAAGATCCGCATGGACTGCTCGAGCCCGTATGCCATGGCGTCGCTCATCAACAACCGCGACGCCTACGACCTGTCGACGGGCAACGACGCCGACTCCGACCGCCACGGCATCGTGACGCCGGACGCCGGCCTGATGAACCCGAACCACTACCTGGCGGTGGCCATCCAGTACCTGTTCAGCCACCGCGACGGCTGGGGGCCCGATACGGGCATCGGCAAGACGCTCGTGTCGAGCTCGATGATCAACAACGTGGCCGCGAAGCTCGGCAAGCGTCTCGTCGAGGTGCCGGTGGGCTTCAAGTGGTTCGTGCCCGGCCTGTCCGACGGCACGATCGGCTTCGGCGGCGAGGAGTCGGCGGGGGCGTCCTTCCTGACGCTCAAGGGCGAGACGTGGACGACCGACAAGGACGGCATCCTGCTCGACCTGCTGGCGTCCGAGATCCTGGCCGTGACGGGCAAGACGCCGAGCGAGCACTACCGCGAGCTCGAGGCCGAGTTCGGCTCGACCGCCTATGCGCGCGTGGACGCGCCGGCGAACCGGGAGCAGAAGGCCAAGCTGGGCAAGCTGTCCCCCTCCGACGTGACGGCGACCGAGCTGGCCGGCGAGGAGATCGTCCAGAAGCTCACCGAGGCGCCCGGCAACGGCGCGGCCATCGGTGGGTTGAAGGTCGTCACGAAGAGCGCCTGGTTCGCCGCGCGCCCCTCGGGCACCGAGGACGTGTACAAGATCTACGCCGAGTCCTTCAAGGGCGCCGAGCACCTGAAGCAGGTCCAGGCGGAGGCGAAGGAGGTCGTGGACGCCGTCCTCCAGTGACCCCTCCCCACCACTGAGGGCGTCTTGGCGCCCCGGAGGCTCACGTTTTTGACATAGGGTTTGTGGGCACGTGCCCACAAACCCTATGTCAAAATCCGTATGTCACAAACGTGCACCTGCGTCCTTGCCGCGGCCCCCCACGGAACCTCCACCGCGTATCTGACTGTCGGCACCCGCCCACCCGGACTCCACCAGCGCGAGAGTGGCGCCGCGCTCAGCCGGACGCCGCCGCCGCGAGTCCGGCGTCAGGTGCGGGCGATAGTCCCTGCCGTGCCCTCACGGACGCGCCGGCACGGAGTCGTGCGGGGGCGCGGGGGCGTCCGAGCCGAGCGTGCACGTTTGTGACATAGCGTTTTCGACATAGCGTTTTCGCGCACGTGGCGAAAAAGCCTATGTCAAAAAGGTGACGCCCCCGCGCACGCCCTCACGCACCGTCCAACGCATCGGGGTCGGGCTCGCGCTCCATCCTGGCCCGCAGCCCGGCGCGCTGGATGACGCGCTGGATGGTGAGGTCGCGCCGCTCGATGTGGGGCACGAAATCGATCTGCTTGAGGCCCTGATCCTGCGCAGCCGACTCGAACACGAAGTGCCCGTACCCCAGCAGTTGACCGAGGAACGTCTGCCGCACGGAGATGTCCAGGATCCGCGCGATCGGCATCGTCGCCATGTGCTGGTCGACGACGCCGCGCACACGGAACACTCGCATGTTGGTGATGACGAACCGATCCATGAACTCCAAGTGGATGCGGTAGAACCCCCACGCCCCCAACGCCAACCCACAAAACAGACCCACCCACCATCCCGAGCCGAGCAGCGGCATGAGGAGGAAGCAGGCCATGCCGCCGAACACGGCCAGCGACGGCAGGACGCGCGTCACCCAGTGCCGATAGACCTCGTCGACGATGAACTCGCCTTCGTCGACGAGCATGCGGCGCGCGACCTCGGGGGCGAAGAACCGCGACAGCGCGGACACGTCAGCTCACGAGCGAGGTGAAGAACCGGCCGATCGAGTCGAAGATGCCGAAGATCGCCTTGACGAACTCCGCCGCTGCCTCCGGGCGCGTGTACAGGTAGAAGATCAGGAACATGACGATCAGCGCACTGACGATCGTCTTGGTGATCTTGCTCATGTTGCCTCCAGGGGGAAGTCTGGGTGAGTCGTGAACACAAGAATGGACACTCCCAGTTTGCCCCATCGCCCCTCGCCGCCACGCCGGACGCGCCGCGCGGCCGCGCGAGAAGTGGCAGGCTGGAGCCATGGACAACACCGATCTTTTCGTCTGCATCGACCATGTGGGATATGCCGTGCCGAACCTCGACGAGGCCATCAAGCAGCACACCGAAGTGTTCGGCTGGCGCGTGCTGCACCGCGAGACCAACGAGGAGCAGGGCGTCGAAGAGGCCATGCTCGGCACCGGCACGCAGGGCGCCGAGAACGCGCAGATCCAGTTGCTGGCCCCGCTGAACGAGTCCTCCACGATCGCGAAGTGGCTCGAGCGCAATGGTGGACGCGGCGGCGTCCAGCAGGTGGCCTACCGGGTCAAGGACATCGACGCCGTCTCGGCGGCCCTCCGCGAGCGCGGCGTCACCCTCCTCTACGACGAGCCGAAGATCGGCACCGGCGGCTCGCGCATCCAGTTCGCCCATCCGAAGAGCACCGGGGGGATCCTGCTCGAGATCGTCGAGCCGCCGGCCGGGGCCGCGCACTGAGCATTGCCTCGACGCGCCCCGCGGACCATGCCGGTCCCTGGGGCGCGTCGCCCGTCCCGGCCGCATGCGCGCAGGTAGCATCGGGGCGTAACCGCGGCCAGGTGGGAAGGACCGGAGCATGACCCAGGAGCAGCAGGACCAGAGCGGGCTCGACCTGTTCGACGAGACCGCCAGCGCGGTGCGCGGCTTCCCTAACGCGATGCTCGGCTACGACAAGAAGGCCGTCGACGACTACATCCGCGACATCGAGCGCCAGCTGTCCTTGGCCAAGCACCAGTTGCGCGAGGTCCAGCGCGAGTTGACGGCCGCCAACCTCCGGGTCGACGACACCGACTTCAGCCGCTTGGGCACCCACACCGCGTCGCTCCTCAAGGCGGCCGAGGCGCAGGCGGGCGATTTGGTCCAGCGCGCCGAGCTCCGCGCCCACAAACTGGTCTCGGACGCGCAGGCCGAGGCCGACCGCGTCCGCCGTGAAGCCGCCGACACCGCCGAGGCTGCTCGCCGCGAGGGCATCGACTCGCTCAAGGGCCTGCGCGCCGATCTCGAGCGGCAGACGGCCGTCGAGTTGGACGCCGCGCGCACCGAGGCCGGCGGCCTGCGTGCGGCCGCCGACTCGCATCGGACCAACCTGGTCGCGGACGCCGAACGTCAGGTGAAGGCGCTGCTCGCCGCCGCGAAGGCTGAGGCGGACGCCGTCCGCCAGGCGGCCGAGCGGGAGGCCGCGGACGCTCGCGCCGCGCTGGCCGCCGAGCGGCAGGACACCCTCACGCAGTTGGCCGCCGAGCACAAGACGCAGACGGACGCCCTCACGGCTGCCGTCGAGGAATCCCGCACCAAGTCGATCAACCTCCTCCAAGCGCTCGAGGCCGCTGCGGGAGAGCTGCGCAACCGCCAGCAGGCCGCCTACACGGAGGCGGAGGGTATCAAGGCGGACGCCCTCACCGAGGCCGGCTCGATCCTCGCGCAGGCGCGCAAGGATGCCGAGAACAAGCTGGCGGAGACCGACACCGAGCTGGTGGAGCGCAACGAGCGCCTCAAGCGCGAACTCCGGACGCTGCGACAGCGCAAGCAAGCCCTCCTCACGCAGATGGCCCAGCTGTCGAGCCTCGCCACGGAGACCGCGAGCGAGTTCCCCGAGGATGAGCACACGGGCCCGATCCTCGCTGCCATGGCGGAGATCACCGCCCCCACGGCCGACGACGAGAGCGACGAGACGGAGCAGTGACTCAGGACGCCTCGGGCGACCTCCCCGAAGCGTGGGGAGCAGCGACGGACAGCGGTGCGGACGCCGCCGGCTCCGTTCCTGCGCCGGAGGCTGCCCCCCCGGCCGCGGAGGCGCCACCCGCCCTGCCAAGCGCCCCGTCAACCGCACCGGCGGCGTCCATCGGCGAGCCGAGGCGCTGGTGGCATCGGTTCCGGCGCGTCGCCTCCTACGCGTCGGCCGAGGAACGCTACGACGGCGCCCCTGTCCTGCTCTCGGACGGAGACCCGAACAGTCTGCTCAACAAATCGCCGTTCAGCATCGGTTTCTTCGCGACGCTGGGTGGCCTGGTGGCCGTGGCGCTCGTGGCGATGATCGGGGCCCTGCAGGGCATTGTCATCCTCGTCATCTTGGCACTGTTCCTCGCCCTGGGCCTGAACCCGGCGGTGGACTTCCTGCATCGCCGCGGCATCCCACGCCATTTCGCGGTGGGGCTGGTCGCGGTGTTGTTCCTGGCGTTCCTGGCGCTGGGCATCTGGGCGGTCGTGCCGGTGATCAGCCAGCAGGTGAACTTGCTCGTGCGTAACCTGCCCAACTATCTCAACGAGCTGCGCGCCTCGGGTCCGCTGGCCGAGATCGAGGCCCGCTACGGCGTCATCGGTCGCCTGAACCAGATCATCACCAGCGGGTCCTGGGTGGAAGGCCTGTTCGGTGGCCTCTTGGGCGCCGGCATGGCCATCGCCAACGTGGTGTTCAGCCTGGTGATCACGCTCGTCCTGACCCTCTACTTCCTCGCGTCCCTGCCGTCGATCAAGGCCGCCATCTACGATCTGGCCCCTGCCTCCCAGCGGCCGCGCGTGCGCTACCTCGCGAACGAGATCTTCCGGCGTATCGGCGGCTACGTGGTCGGCCTGTTCATCGTGGTGGCCTGCGCGGGCACGACGGCGTTCATCTTCTTGAACATCGTCGGTCTCGGGCAGCTCTCGCTCGCGCTGGCGTTCGTCGTGGTGGTCTTCGCGTTCATCCCGATCGTCGGGCCGACCACGTCGATGCTCATCGTGTCGCTGATCGCCTATTCGATCTCGCCGCCCACCGGCGTGGCGACCCTCGTGTTCTTCCTCATCTACCAGCAGGTCGACGTCTACGTGCTGCAGCCGCGCATCTTCCAGCGCTCGGTCAACGTGCCCGGAGCACTCGTCGTGCTGGCCGCCCTCAGCGGGGGCCTGCTCTTCGGCATCGCCGGCGCCCTCATCGCGATCCCGACGGCGGCGTCGCTGCTGTTGCTCTACCGCGAGGTGCTCATCCCTGAGCTCGACCGGCGCTGAGGCTCAGAACAACCGGTCCTCGGCGTGGTCGATGCCGCGCAGGAGGTCGTAGTCGACCGTGACGCAGGTGATGCCGCGGGCGGCGGCCACCACCTTCGCCTGGGGCTTGATCTGCTGGGCCGCGAACACGCCCTGGACGGGTCGCAGGTGCGGGTCGGCGTTCAACAGCTCGAGGTAGCGGCTCAGCTGTTCGACACCGTCGATCTCCCCGCGCCGCTTAACCTCCACCGCGATGTGCGCGCCGGCGGCGTCCCGGAAGAGCAGATCCACGGGGCCCACGGCGGTCGGGTACTCGCGACGCACCAGCGTCCAGCCGTCGCCGAAGGTGTCCGGGTTGTCGGCCAGCAGCACCTGGAGATGCGCCTCGACGCCGTCCTTGACGAGGCCGGGGTCGACGCCGAGCTCGTGGCTGGAGTCGTGCAGCACCTCGGCGATCGAGATGATGAGCCGGTCGTCGGCGGTGTTCGCCACCTCCCACACCTCGGCGAGCCCCGCCTCGGCCTCGACGGAGGCGTCCGGTGGCCGGACGGTGAGCGTGCAGGGCGGGTTCATCCAGTTCAGCGGTTTGTAGGCCCGGTCGTCGGCGTGGATCGCGACCGACCCGTCTGCCTTCGCCAGAATCAGCCGCTTCGCCATCGGCAGGTGGGCCGAGAGACGGCCGGCGTAGTCGACCTGGCAGCGGGCTATCAGCAGACGCACCCGGGAAGCTTACCGGCCTATGCTGTCGGCATGGCTCGACGTGTCAGCAAGCATCTGCGCCCCGCGCGGCCGCTGCTGGCCTCAGGCTTCGCGCGCACCGAACAACGTCGCGACGGGGCGTGGCTCGTGCAGCCGATGGGCACCGGCCGCTCCGCGAAGGCGTACCTGTGCCCCGCCTGCAACCAGACCATCGCCCCCGGTGCGGCGCACGTGGTGGCGTGGCGGGCCGAGCCGAGCATCGGTTCGTCGCGGGCTGTCGACGCGCGCCGCCACTTCCACACCCCCTGCTGGGCCAGGTGGCAGTGACCGCCCTGTTCGCTCTCCCCCAAGGCTCCGGGACGCCCCGCGTCGCCTTCCTGCACGGACTGCTCGGGCAGGGCAAGAACTGGGCGACCATCGCAAAGGGCCTGGGCGACCGAGTGCCGTCGGTCCTGCTCGACCTCCCCAACCACGGCCGTAGCCCCTGGGTGGGCGACGTCTCCTACCCCCACTACGCCGACCTGGTCGCCGCCGACCTGCGCGCCCGCCTCGCCGGCCAGCGCGTCACCCTCGTGGGCCACTCGATGGGCGGCAAGGTCGCGATGGCACTGGCCCTTCGCCACGCGGACCTCCTCGACGGCCTCGTCGTCGTCGACATCCCGCCCGACCGCTCGGCCGGCGGCTACGGCTTCGCCACCTACCTCGACGCCCTGGCTGCCATGCCGCTCGATCGGCTCACCTCCCGGGGGGACGCCGACCGGCGCCTCGCCCCCACGGTCGCCGACCCGGGTGTGCGGGCCTTCCTCTTGCAGAACCTGCACCGCGAGGGCCACGGCTGGCGTTGGCTGCCCAACCTGGCGGTCCTGCGCCGGAACATCGACGCGGTCAGCGGCTGGCCCGAGGTGATCGGACGCCCATGGCCCGGCCCGGTCCTGTGGGTGCGCGGCGCCGAGTCGCCCTACGTGCGCGACGAACACCGGCCCGCCATGCGGTCCCTCTTCCCGGCGGTCCGCTTGGTCACGATCAAGAACGCGTCCCACTGGGTGCACGCCGACGCCCCTGAGGCCGTCACGGCAACCCTGGCCGCGTTCCTGACCGCCGTCAGCCGCTGACCACCGACCCGATCGTCGTGTCCGCGTACGGCACGCCCGTCCCGTCGGGGTTGGAGGTGTCGTGGCCCTGGTAGGCGATGTCGGCGATCACCTGGTTGGACGCCTCGTCGAGGTGGCCGAACACGGTGTAGGCGGGCGGCAGATCGGTATCGGCGTAGACGAAGAAGAACTGCGACCCGTTCGTGTCGGGGCCGGCATTCGCCATCGCGAGCGTGCCGGCCGGATAGCCGGTCGTCTGCTCCAGTTCGTCGTCGAACGTGTAGCCCGGCCCGCCGCGGCCGGTACCCGTTGGATCCCCACACTGGAGGATGAACAGGCCGGTCGTGGCCAGCCGGTGGCAGGAAGTGCCGTCGAAGTAGCGTTGCGCGGCAAGGCTCTCGAACGAGGCGACCGTGCAGGGTGCCGCAGCACGGTCGAGGGTGAGGTGGACCGGCTGGCCGCCGATCGTGATCGTCATGTCGGCGGTGCCGGACGCGGGCACGTTGATGCCGTTGGGCAGGTCCACCGCTTTCGCGGGCTCCCCGCCGGGCCGGAAGTCGCAGGTCACCATGCCCGCCGCCGCCCCGGCGCTGGCCGCGCCGGTGCTTGCCGGCGTGGCCCCGCCGGTCGGGGACACGGCGCAGCCGACTGTCGCCAGCAGGCCGAGGGACACGAGGGCCATCCAGGTGCGCTTCACCGGACCAACCTCTCACATAGGCTGGCCCCATGGTGAACCTGACGCGCATCTACACCCGAACCGGAGACGCGGGGTCCACCCGCCTTTCCGACATGTCCGAGACCCGCAAGACCGACGTGCGCGTCGAGGCGTACGGCCAGGTCGACGAGGCGAACAGCGTCCTCGGTATCGCGCTCGCGGTCGGGCTTCCGGACGCCGTTGCCGAGGTCCTCACCGAGGTTCAGAACGAGCTGTTCGACGTGGGCGCCGACCTGGCCACCCCGGTCGTTCCGGAACCCGCCTGGGCGCCCCTGCGGATCACCCAGCAGAGCATCGACCGGCTGGAGGCGTGGTGCGACGCCTTCGGCGACCCCCTGCCCAACCTGGTGTCGTTCATCCTGCCCGGCGGCAGCCTCGGCGCCGCCCACCTCCATCTCGCGCGCACCGTCGTCCGCCGCGCCGAGCGAGCCGGCTGGGCCGCGGCCGAGGCGTACGGACTGGGCGAACAGGAACCGGACGCCGCGGGCGGCGTCAACCCGCTCGCGTTGACCTACCTGAACCGGCTGTCCGACCTGCTGTTCATCCTGACCCGCGCCGTCAACGGCGCCGCGGGCGATGTGCTGTGGGTGCCGGGCAAGGACCGCGCCCCGGCCGACGCCCGCGCCGAACGGCAGCGGTCGCGCATCGAGGAGGCGCAGCGCGAGGGGTAGCGGCTACGCGCGGTACGGGTCGCCGGGGGCACCCGCCTCGGTCCAGCTGTGGAAGGCGGTCAGGTGGTCGCGGTCCATGGCGAGCGCCGTGCCCGCGTGCGGCGGGCCCAGTTCGGCGACGATCTGGCCGCCCAACAGGTCGCGGGCTTCCGGGGGCTCGGGGTCGCGCACGACGGCGACGACCAGCCGGGAGCGCTCCAGCACCACGCGTGGCCGGAAGGAGAGGCTGAACGTGCGGAACCATTCGAACCGATCGCCCGCGTAGCGGGCCGTGCCGAGCATCCAGCCCGAGCCGCGGCCCGGGATGGTCAAACGCGCAGAGCAGTCGAAGACCCGGCCACCGAACGACAGCCACAGGCGGCGCACGAGGAGCCCCAGCACCGGGAGCAGCACGGCGAGCGCCACCAGGGCGAGCAGAAGCTCACCGAGTAGCACCACGTCCGGCATGGTCCTCCCTGGCCCTCAGGGACACCGCATCAGTGTCGATCCGCCGCCTTGCGGGCCGCCCGCACCGCCGCGGTCGCACGATCGAAGTGATGGCGGGTGGTCTCGTCGTTCCGACCCTCCTCCAGCGCCTTCGTCGCATCGGCCAACTCACGCTCGGCGTCCGACAAGGTGATCTCCTGCGCCATCTTGGCGTATCCGCTGAGCAACGCGACCCTGTTCTCGAAAACGGACAGGAAGCCGCCGTCGATCGCCACGATCTCGCGCGTCCCGTCCATGGTCATCACCTCGGCCGCCGAAGGCACCAGCACGGCCAGCATGGGCTCGTGATTCGCCATGATGCCGATGTCGCCCTCGGTCGTCCGTGCGATGACGGACAGCACGTCACCCTCCCAGATGAGGCCGTCCGCGCTCACCACCTCGACGCGGAGCGGCTCGTCGGGCAACGCCATCTCAGTCTTCCTTCTTCAGGCGATCCCAGTTCTCCATGACCATGTCCATGCCGCCGACGTTGAAGAACGCCTGCTCGGGAATGTGGTCGACCTCGCCGTCGCAGATCTGCTTGAACGACGCGATGGTGTCCGCCAGCGGGACGGTCGAGCCCTCGATCTGGGTGAACTTGGTGGCCATGTAGGTGTTCTGGCTGAGGAACTGCTGGATACGCCGGGCACGGCCGACGACGATCTTGTCCTCCTCGGACAGCTCGTCGACGCCGAGGATGGCGATGATGTCCTGCAACTCCTTGTACCGCTGAAGGATCTGCTTGACCCGGGTCGCCGTGTCGTAATGATCCTGACCCACGAACTGCGGATCGAGGATGCGCGACGTGGACGTGAGGGGATCCACCGCCGGGTAGAGACCGCGGCTGGCGATGTCTCGGCTCAGCTCGGTGGTGGCGTCCAAGTGGGCGAACGTCGTGGCCGGCGCCGGATCCGTGTAGTCGTCGGCGGGCACGTAGATGGCCTGCATCGAGGTGATGGAGTGCCCGCGGGTCGAGGTGATGCGCTCCTGCAGCTGGCCCATCTCGTCGGCCAGGTTCGGCTGATAGCCCACCGCGGACGGCATGCGACCGAGCAGCGTCGACACCTCGGAACCCGCCTGGGTGAACCGGAAGATGTTGTCGATGAAGAGCAGCACGTCCTGGTTCTCGACGTCGCGGAAATACTCGGCCATCGTGAGGGCCGACAGGGCCACGCGCAGACGCGTGCCCGGCGGCTCGTCCATCTGGCCGAACACGAGCGCCGTGTCCTTCATGACGCCCGCCTCGATCATCTCGTGGATGAGGTCGTTGCCCTCACGGGTGCGCTCCCCCACACCGGCGAACACGGAGGTGCCGCCGAAGTTGTGGGCGATACGGAAGATCATCTCCTGGATGAGCACCGTCTTGCCGACGCCGGCGCCGCCGAACAAGCCGATCTTGCCGCCCTTCACGTACGGGGTCAGCAGGTCCAGCACCTTGATACCGGTCTCCAGCATCTCGGTCTTCGGCTCGAGATCGTCGAACTTGGGGGCCGGGCGGTGGATCGGCCAACGCTCGTCGATCTGGACCCCCGATGCCCCCAGGTCTTCGTTGAGGCAGTCGCCGGTGACGTTCCAGACGCGGCCCTTCGTGACCACACCCACGGGCACGGAGATGGGCGCGCCGGTGTCGATCACCTCGGTGCCTCGACGCATGCCGTCGGTGGGCTTGAGCGAAATGGCCCGGACGATGTTGTCGCCCACGTGGAGGGCGACCTCGGCCGTGATCTCGCGGTCGAGCTCGCCGGCGTCGGTGATCTTGATCTTGAGGGCGTTGAGGATGTCGGGCATCTGGTCCGCGGGGAACTCGACGTCCACCACCGGGCCGATGACGCGGGCCACGCGGCCGACGCCGGCCACGCCCGCTTCGACCGGGTTCTGCTCAGTCACAGTCATGTCTTCTCGTTTCCTCGTCCTAGCTCGACTCGGCCAGCGCGCTGGCGCCGCCGACGATCTCGGTGATTTCCTGGGTGATCTCGGCCTGGCGCGCCTGGTTGGCCTGGCGGGTCAGGGTCTCGATGAGTTGGTTGGCGTTGTCCGTGGCCGACTTCATGGCCCGCTGCTGACTTGCCAGCTGCGAGGCCGCAGACTGCAGCAGGTAGAACCAGATGCGGCTGCGGACGTACAGCGGCATGAGCGCGTCCAGCACCGTCTCGGCGTCGGGCTCGAACGAATACTGCGGGATGAACTCGTCATCGTCGTCGGGCACGTTCTGCACCTCGCCCGCCCGGACGACCTCGATCGGCAGCACCTTCCGGACGCGCGGCGTCTGGGTGAGCATCGACTCCATGCGGGTGTAGACGGCGTGGATCTCGTCGACGCCGCCCTCCTCGTACGGCTTGAGGAAGTCTTCCATCAGCCGGTCGGCGATCTCGTGTGCGTGGGCGTACGTGGGGGCGTCCGAGAATCCCTCCCACGTGGCCTGCATGGGCAGGTCGCGGAAGTTGTTGTACTGGATGATCTTGCGGCCCACCGAGTAGCGGTACACCTCGATGCCGTCCGCCTCCATGCGCTTACGCATCTGGGCGGCCGTCTTGATGACGTTCGAGCTGTAGGCGCCGTTCATGCCGCGGTCGGACGTGATCTGGAGCAGCGCGATGCGGCGCACCTTCTCGACCGGCTTGGTGAGCGGGTGGTCGATCTGGCCGTGGGTCTCGACCGCGGCCGCCGCGACGGCGCGGTTGAGTTCCCGGGTGTAGGGCAGCGCCGCCCGGGCCGCCTGCTGGGCGCGGATCACCTTCGACGCGGCGATGAGTTCCATCGCCTGCGTGATCTTCTTCGTCGAGGTGACCGACTGCCGCCGCTGGCGCAGTTCCCTGAGGCTGGATCCCATCGGCTCAGCCCCTGACCACGATCTGCTCGGACTCCATCGAATCGTCGGCGAGGCGACGGGCGTGGTGCTCGTCGTCGGCGGTGCCTTGCTGCTCGGAGCGGAACTGCTCCTTCACCACGTCGATCTCCTTGCTCACCGCGGCGGCCGTGTCGTCGTCCCACACGTTGGTCTCCGCCAGCGTCGACAGGATCGACGTGTTGCGGCGCAGATGTTCGAGCAGTTCCTGCTCGAAGCGGAGCACCTCGTCGACGGCGATGTCGTCGAACTTGCCGTTCGTGCCCGCCCACACACTGACCACCTGCTCCGCCACCGGGTAGGGCGAGTACTGCGGCTGGCGCAGCAGCTCGGTGAGGCGAGCGCCCCGCTCCAACTGGCGGCGAGACGCGGCGTCCAGGTCGGATGCGAACATCGCGAACGCCTGCATGTCGCGGTATTGGGCCAGGCTGAGCTTCAGCGTGCCCGCAACCGACTTCATCGACTTCACCTGCGCCGCGCCGCCGACGCGGGACACCGAGATCCCGACGTCGATGGCCGGCCGCTGGTTCGCGTTGAACAGGTCGGACTGCAGGAAGATCTGGCCGTCGGTGATCGAGATCACGTTGGTCGGGATGTAGGCCGAAACGTCGTTCGCCTTCGTCTCAATGATCGGCAGGCCGGTCATCGAACCGCCACCCAGCTCGTCGGAGAGCTTGGCGCAGCGCTCCAGCAGACGGGAGTGGAGGTAGAAGACGTCGCCGGGGTAGGCCTCGCGGCCCGGCGGGCGGCGCAGCAGCAGCGACATCGCGCGGTAGGCCTCGGCCTGCTTGGTGAGGTCGTCGAAGATGATGAGCACGTGCTTGCCCGCGTACATCCAGTGCTGGCCGATGGCCGAACCGGCGTAGGGGGCGATGTACTTGAAACCGGCGGGGTCGGACGCCGGGGCGTGCACGATCGTCGTGTACTCCATGGCTCCGGAATCCTCGAGGGTCTTCCGCAACGCCGCGATCGTCGACCCCTTCTGGCCGACCGCCACGTAGATGCACCGAACCTGCTTGGTCGGGTCGCCCGTCTCCCAGTTGGCCCGCTGGTTGATGATCGTGTCGACGGCGATGGCCGTCTTCCCGGTCTTGCGGTCGCCGATGATCAACTGACGCTGGCCGCGTCCGACCGGGATCATGGCGTCGATCGCTTTGATGCCGGTCTGCAGCGGCTCGCGGACCTCCTGGCGGTCCATGACGCCGGCAGCCTGGAGTTCGAGGACGCGGCGTCCCTCGTTCGGGATCTCGCCGAGGCCGTCGATCGGGTTGCCCATCGCGTCCACCGTGCGGCCGAGATAGCCGTCACCCACCGGAACGGACAGCACCTCGCCCGTGCGGCGCACCTGTGAACCCTCCTCGATCCCCTCGGAGTCACCGAGCACGACGACGCCGATCTCCCGCACGTCGAGGTTCAAGGCGATGCCCAGGGTGCCGTTGGCGAACTCCAGCAGCTCGTTGGCCATCGCGGAGGGCAGCCCCTCGACGCGGGCGATGCCGTCGCCCGACGTGGTGACGACGCCGATCTCCTCGCGCGTCGCGGCCTCGGGCGTGTAGTTCTCGACGAACCGGTCGAGCGCCGCGCGGATCTCGTCCGGTCGAATCGTCAGTTCCGCCATCGCAAATCGTCCTTCACTGCGTCGTTGTGGTGTGGAGTGTTCGTGGTTGTCAGGCCAGCCGGCGGCGGGCGTCGTGGAGGCGACCCGCCACGGTGCCCTCGATCACCTCGTCGCCGAGGGTGACCCGGACGCCGCCCAGCACGGCCGGGTCGACGACGACGCGGACCTTCACGTCGCGGCCGACCTGCCGGGAGAGCGCCGTCCGCAGGCGGGCCAACTGGTCGTCGGAAAGGGGTCGGGCCACCTCGACCGTCGCCACCGCCCTTGAGCGCAGGTCGGCGGCCGTCTTCAGGTAGTCCTCGAGCGTCAGCTCGAACGTGCGGCGCCGGGCGCCGACGGCACGCCGGGCCAACTGGTCAGTCACGGCGTCCACCTTGCCGGCGAGGAGTCCGCCGAGCAGGTCGGTGCGGGCCGCGAGGTCGGTGCGGCGATCGCCCAGCGTCGCACGCAGGTCGGGGCTCGCCGCCACGAGGCGCTCCACCTTGAAGAGCTGGTCCTCGACCTCGTCGAGCCTGCCGGTGTCCTGGGCTTGCGTGAGCAGCGCCCGCACCGCCTGCCGCTCGAGGGCGTCGACCAGCTCGGTGGGGTTGCTCCAGCGCAGCTTGGCGGCCTCGGCGAGCACCGCGACGGCATCCGCGCCCGTCCGGGAGTCGAACAGCGCGTGCACCAGGTCGGCACGCGCGTCGTCCGGCGTCCCCGGGTCGGTCAGCGCACGCCGCAGAGCCGGCTGGCCGGCGACGGCGTCCGCGACCTCGAACAGGTCACCGGCGAGCGCGGCAGTCGCCTGCCGGGCATCCAGGACGCCGTCGAGGGCCGACTGGCGGGCGGCGGAAGCGTTGCTCATGCCTGCTCCACCCCCGCCGGCTGTTCGAGCTCGGCGATGAACCGATCGACCGTGCGGCGGGCGCGCTCGTCGTCGTCGAGCGACTCGCCCACGATGCGACCGGCGAGCGTGGTGGCCAGGCCACCCACCTCGGCGCGCAACTGATGCACGGCGGCAGCGCGTTCGGCCTCGATCTGGGCCTTGGCGCTCGCGAGCATGCGGCTCGACTCGTCGGCGGCCTGCTGGCGCATGTCGGCGATGATGGCCGCGCCCTGCGCCTTCGCCTCTTCGCGAATGCGGGAGGCCTCCTCGCGCGCGGTCGCGAGCTGGGCCTTGTACTCCTCCAGCGCAGCCGATGCCTCGGCCTGCGCCGCCTCGGCCTTCTCGATGCCGCCGGTAATGGCGGCCGTCCGCTCGGCGTACGTCTTCTCGAACATCGGCACGACGACCTTCCAGACGACCAGGAAGACGACGCCGAAGAGGACGAGTCCGATGAAGAACTCCTCCGGGTGTTCGGGGAGCAGCGGGCCCAGCGGGGATTCTCCTGCGAGGGGCAGCATGGGAGCCCTCAGATCAGCCCAGCACGAAGGCGAGGGCGATGCCGATGATGGCGAGCGCCTCGACCACCGCGAAGCCGATCCACGCGGTGCCCATCATGGCGCCGCGGGCCTCGGGCTGGCGCGCCGTGCCGTTGATGACGCTGGCGAAGATCCAGGCCACGCCGAGAGCCGGGCCGAGCGTGGCGAGCGCGTAGCCGATCATGTTGATCGAGCCGTTGATGTTGATTTCCATCAGGGTGGAAAGCATGGGTCAGGATTCCTTTCGGACGGATTCTTCTGGGCGAAGTCTGGGTCTTTAGTGGTCCTCGGCGATCGCCGAAGCCACGTACTGGGCGGTCAGGACGGTGAAGATGTAGGCCTGGATCGCCCCGATCAGGAGCTCCAGGGCGAAGATGGCGAAGCTGAACACCAGCGACACGACACCGGCGGTCGTGAGCAGCGGCACGGCGAACCCGGCCAGGGGCTCCCGTGACGTGAGCAGGATCGTGCCGCCCACGACGAACACGACGATCACGAGGTGTCCGGCGAACAGATTGGCGAAGAGACGCAGGCCGAGGGTGAGCGGCCGGACGATGATGTTGGAGAGGAACTCCAGCGGGATGATCAGCCACCACAGGAACTTCGGCACGCCCGCCGGCAACGTGGTGTGTTTCAGGTAGCCGAAGAAGCCGTGCTTGCGGATGCCGGCACCGTTGTAGACCAGCCACGCGAGGACGGCCAGCGCCCACGCGTAGCCGATCTTCGACATCGTCGGGAACATGAACAGGAAGAACTGGCCGAACAGGTTGTTCACCCAGATGAACGAGAACAGGGCGACCAGGAACGGTAGGTACTTGCGGAACTCGGGGCCGATGATGTCGCGGGCGATGCCGTTGCGGATCAGGTCGTACAGCATCTCGCCGAGCGCCTGACGCTTGCCGGGCACGACGCTCTGCCGGCGAGCGACCCACAGCCAGAAGAGCAGCACGACGGCGACGCTGATGACGGCTTGGGCTGCGTGGTTGTTCACCCAGTCAGGCAGGACGCCCGGGAAGAGGGGACGCGAGTCGAAGCTGTGCTGGCCCGGCGGCCAACTGGCCTCTCCCGCCAACGGAAGGATCGAACCGCCCACCCTGCCTCCTTGCCCTCGTCGTCACGCTCGCGCTGTGGCTCGAGCGCCGATTCGTGGAGCGCCCTGCTCGCCTCCGGGAGCGACCGCACCACACGTCACCGGCCGTGGGCGCGCTGAACGCGCGCCGCTCCCTTCGTCGCTTCGGACTCTAGCAGCGCGCCGCCCGGCGAGTCACATCGAACGGCCGGTTCACCCCACGTCGTCGTCGGTGTCGTACACGGGGATGCGCAGGTGGGCGTGCACCCACGCCTCGGCGGCCAGCCAGCCGATCACGGTCGCGATCGTGGCGACCACGACGGCCACCTCGTCGACCCACGCGACGGCGTCCGCGTGGGTGAGCGCGAGACCGAGCAGGACGCCGAACACGCTCACCCGCACCAGGTAGCTCGCCATGGACGCCCCCAGCACGCGCTTGGGTGCCGCGTCGGCCACGGCGACCTGCACGGCCAGGCCGATCGTGTAGAAGACGAGGGTCGCCCCGGCCGCGATCACGGCCGACAGGCCACTGGCCGGCCCGCGCGCCAGCAGGAACCCCAGCACCGCGAGGGCTGCGGCTGCATGCCCGCCGATCAGCCCCCCGAGCAGCAGCCGCTGGGCGCGCCGGGTGGCGGCGCTGAGGCGGCGCGCAGCCCGGGGCTCAGCCATGGGCGACGGGGCGGCGTCCGGGCCGGAAGGTGAGGAGGGCGGCGAACGCCAGACCACCCGCCAGCAGCACATAGGACCACCACGTGTCGGTGAGCCCGATGATGACCACGCCGAACGCGATGACCGCCGACCACAGCCACAACAGCGACACCGCCGCGCGGTGGCTGTGGCCGAGCGTGAGCATCCGGTGGTGGAGATGCTGTTTGTCGGCCTGGAACCACAACCGGCCCGCGATCGTGCGGCGGATGTAGGCGCTCACCAGGTCGAGGAACGGCAGCGCCATCGCGGCGACGGGCAGGATCAGCGGCAGGTAGGCGCTGATGAGGGCGTTGCCGGTGGGGTCGATGCGCGAGGGGTCCAGTTGGCCGGTGAGGCTGATCATCGACGTCGCCAGCAGGAACCCGAGCAGCATCGACCCGGAGTCGCCCATGAACATGCGCGCCCGATGGACGTTGTGCGGCAGGAAGCCGACGCAGATCCCCACCAGGGCCACGGTGAGCAACGAACTCGTCGTGGCGCGGACGAGTTCTTGTTCGAAACTGAGCAGATAGGCGTACACGAAGAACGCCGCCGCACCGATGCCGACGACTCCGGCGGCGAGCCCGTCGAGCCCGTCCATGAAGTTGATCGCGTTGACGCAGAACAGGATGACGAACACCGCGACGGCGATGGAAGTGACGTCGTCGAGGGAGATGATGCGGTCGGGCAACGGGATCCAATAGATCTTGAGTCCGTTGAGCACCACGATGCCCGCCGCGAGCACTTGGCCCGCGAACTTCGCCAGGGCGCCGAGCTCGACCATGTCGTCGAGGACGCCCACGGTGCAGATGAGTGCGGACGCCCAGAAGACCGCCCACGCATCCCGCTGCACCAGTTCGAACCGCCCCAGCCATGGCAGGTTCGTGGCCACGATGAGCGCCGCGGTGGTGCCGGCGAGCATCGCCAGCCCGCCGAAGTAGGGCACGGGCTTGGTGTGCACGTCCCGGTCCCGGACCAGCGCCACCGCGTTGAAGCGCAACGCGAGGCGGCGCGCCAGGCTCGCCACCAGATAGGTCACACCGGCGGCGACGAGCAGGACGAGCAGGTACTCACGCACGGGGCGGCGTCTCCCCCGGTTCTGGGCCGGCGTCGGCCTCCGGCCCGGACGCCGCCGGCTCCGCCTCCAGCTCGGGCTGGGGCTGGGGCTTCGGATCGGGCTCCGGGAGGAGGCCCGGGACGACCGCGTTGAGCTGCTCGGTCGTGATGCGACCCTCACGCAGCACCCGCGCCTCCGCGGTGGTGAGGTCGACGATGGTGGACGCCACGGGGCCGGTTCCCGGACCAGCGTCGAGGTACACGGCGACCAAGTCGCCGAGCTGCGCGTAGGCCTCCTGGGCCGTGACCGCGGCGTCCTGCCCGTGCACGTTGGCGCTGCTCACGGCCAAGGGGCCGGTCCGGCGCAGGACATTGCGGGTGAAGTCGTGATCGGGCACGCGGACGGCGATGGTGGCGCCGCGGTCCCCCAGATCGAACGTGACCCACGCCGCCGAGCGCAGCACGAGCGTCAGCGCGCCGGGCCAGAACGCCTCGGCGAGCGCGTTCACCCGGTCGTCGACGCCGTCGGCCAGCGCGAGCACGGACGCCGCCTCCGCCACGAGCACGGGCGGCGGGAAGTCACGGCCGCGCTGCTTGGCGTCCAGCAGTTTCTGGACGGCGTCCGGGTTGTTCGCGTCCGCGCCGACGCCGTAGACGGTGTCGGTGGGCAGGACGATGACCTCGCCGGCCCGCACCGCGGCCACGGCGGCCCCGATCGCGCCGGCGGCGTCCGTCTCGCTGGAGAAGATGCGGTCGTTCACGGGGCCATCCTGCCAGCCCGGACGGCCGTCACGAATCGCGGCCTGCCGGTGAGGTCGAGGTGGTCGGACACCCGGGCATAGGAGCCGTGGGCGACGAACACCGCCGGCGCCGAGGCGACCTGCACCTCGGCGTGCTCGGCACACACGAAGCCGCCCGGCCGGAGCAGCCGCGCGGCCACGCGGGCGACGACGCGCAGCGCGTCCAGGCCGTCCTCTCCGGAGACGAGAGCCACCAGCGGGTCGTGGTCGCGGACGTCTGCGGGCACGTCGGCCCAGTGCGCGAGCGGCACGTAGGGCGGGTTGGCGATCACCAGATCGACGGTGCCGTCGAGCTCGCCCAACGCGTCGGCCATGTCGGCGTGCACGACCTGGACGCCCGTGCGGGCCAGGTTGCGCCGCAGGTAGGCGACCGCTTCGTCGCTGATCTCGACGGCGTGGGCGTCCAGCGGGCCGGCCTCGGCGTGCAGGGCCAGGCTGATCGCGCCGGAGCCCGCGCACAGTTCCACGACGCGCGCCGTCCGGCCGGCGGCAGCGAACTCCGCGAGGCGTTCGAGGGCCCAGCCGGTCATCACCTCGGTTTCGGGGCGGGGCACGAAGACGCCCGGGCCCACCTCCACGCGGACGGTCCGGAACCAGGCCTCGCCCGTCAGGTGCTGCACGGGCTCACCCGCCCGCCGGCGCGCGACCAGGGCGGCGACGGCGTCGGCCTGGGTGGGCGTCGGATCGGGGGCGAGCAGCAGACCCGTGGGGTCGGTGCCGAGGGCGTGCGCCACCAGCGTGCGCGCCTCCGCCGCCGACCCCAGCTCGGTGGCCGTCCGCGCCACGAGGGCCGACGTGCGCACCTCAGGCCTCCGCGGCGCCGAGGCGCTCGGCCAGATCGGCCGCGGCGAGGGCGTCCAGCACGGCCTGAAGGTCACCCGCGAGCACCTGGTCGAGGTTGTAGGCCTTATAGCCGACCCGGTGGTCGGCGATCCGGTTCTCGCCGAAGTTGTAGGTGCGGATCCGCTCGGAGCGGTCGACCGTGCGCACCTGCGAACGGCGGTTCGCGGACGCCTCGGCCGCCGCCTCCTCCTCGGCGAGCGCGGCGAGGCGGGCGCGGAGGATGCGCATCGCCGACGCCTTGTTCTGCAACTGGCTGCGCTCGTTCTGGCAGGTGACCACGACGCCGGTGGGCAGGTGGGTGATCCGGACCGCCGAGTCGGTCGTGTTCACGCCCTGGCCGCCCTTGCCGGAGCTGCGGTACACGTCGATGCGCAGGTCGTCGGGGTTGATTTCGACCTCGGCCTCATCCGCCACATCCGGCATCACGAGGACGCCGGCGGCGGAAGTGTGCACGCGGCCCTGCGTCTCGGTCACGGGCACGCGCTGGACCCGGTGGACGCCGCCCTCGAACTTGAGGACGCCGTACGGCATCGCGTCGGGCGCGGCGCTCGCGGGCGCCTTCACCGCCATGGTCAGGGACTTGAAGCCGCCGAGATCGGTCTCGACCTCGTCCAGGACCTCCACCTTCCAGCCGCGCGACTCGGCGTACCGGGCATACATGCGGAACAGGTCCCCTGCGAACAGCGCCGACTCCTCGCCACCCTCACCGGACTTGATCTCGAGGAGAGCATCGGCGGAGTCGTGCGGGTCCCGCGGCGCGAGCAGCGCGGCCAGCCGTTCCTCGACGGCCGCCCGCCGTGCGGCGAGGGCGTCCGCCTCGCCGGCGAAGGTCGCATCCTCGGCGGCCAGTTCGCGCGCGACGGCCAGATCGTCAGAGAGCTGGTCGTGCTCGCCCAGGGCCTTCACGATGGGCGTCAACTCGGAGTAGCGGCGGCCGACGCGGCGTGCCACGGCGATGTCCGCGTGCGTCGCGGGGTCGGCGAGCTGCGCCTCGAGGGCCGCGTACTCCTCACGCAGCCCGGCTGCTGCCTCGAACATGCTCCTCCTGTGGTGGATGACGAAGGCGCCGGGGGCGGGGAACTCCCCACCACCCGGCGCCTCGAAGCTCGTTACTTCTTGCTGCCGTAGCGCTTCTCGAAGCGGGCGACGCGGCCGCCCGTGTCGAGGATCTTCTGCTTGCCCGTGTAGAACGGGTGGCAAGCAGCGCACACCTCCGCGCGGATCGTCCCGCTCGTGGCGGTGCTGCGCGTCGTGAAGGTGTTGCCGCAGGTGCACGTGACCTGCGTCTCGACGTAGTTCGGGTGAATTCCCTGCTTCATGTGATCTCCTGGTGTCTCGCGCGAGCCGGGTCGCCTCAGCATGGCTGGACCCCGTCGGAGGGGCCGCGGCGTGAACCGGCACCGACTGTCCATTGTGCCGCAGCCGCCCCGGAATCCCAAACCCGGCCCGCAGCCGTGCGCGGCGTTGTGCCCGGCACGATGTCGCCCCTGATGGAGCCGCCGTCGGGCCGGACAACGCGTCGGCGAGGATCAGTCGTTGCTCGGCGTCGTGCGGCTGATGACGTGGAGGAACTCGAGGTTCGTCTGCGTCTTCTTGAGCCGGTTGATGAGCATCTCGAGGGCCGCCTGGTCCTCCAGGCCGCTCAGCACGCGGCGGAGCTTCCAGATGATCGCCAACTCCTCCCGGGTGAGCAGTTGCTCCTCGCGCCGGGTGCCGGACGCGACCGCGTCGATGGCCGGGAAGATGCGCTTGTCGGCCATCTCGCGGCGCAGACGCAGCTCCATGTTGCCGGTGCCCTTGAACTCCTCGAAGATCACCTCGTCCATCTTCGAGCCGGTCTCCACCAGCGCCGTGGCGAGGATAGTGAGAGAGCCGCCGTGCTCCACGTTGCGGGCCGCGCCGAAGAACCGCTTGGGCGGGTAGAGCGCCGCGGAGTCGACGCCGCCGGACAGGATGCGCCCGGACGCCGGCGCCGCCAGGTTGTAGGCGCGCGAGAGGCGGGTGATGCCGTCGAGGAGGATGACGACGTCCTTGCCCATCTCGACGAGGCGCTTGGCCCGCTCGATGGCCAGCTCGGCGACCGTGGTGTGGTCGTCGGCCGGACGGTCGAACGTGGAGGCGATGACCTCGCCCGCGACCGAGCGCTGGAAGTCGGTGACCTCCTCGGGGCGCTCGTCGACGAGGACCACCATGAGGTGCACCTCGGGATTGTTCTGCGCGATCGAGTTCGCGATGGACTGCATGACCATCGTCTTCCCGGCCTTCGGCGGGCTGACGATGAGGCCGCGCTGGCCCTTGCCGATGGGGGCGACGAGGTCGACGATGCGGCCCGTCATGTTGGTCGGCGTCGTCTCCAGCCGCAGGCGCTCCTGCGGGTAGAGGGGCGTCAGCTTGTTGAACTCGGCGCGGTCGCGGGCTTTGGCCGGGTCGTCGGCGTTGATCGTGTCGATGCGCACGAGCGGGCTGTACTTCTGGCGTTCCCCTTCACGCTGGGCCCGCATGGCGCCGGTGACGATGTCGCCCTTGCGCAGCCCGTTCTTGCGGACCATCGACAGCGACACGTACGCATCGTTCGGGCCCGGAAGGTAGCCGGAGGTGCGCACGAAGGCGTAGCTGTCCAGCACGTCGAGGATGCCGGACACCTCGACGAGCACGTCGCCCTCGGCGAGCGTCGGCTCGGATTCCATCTTCTCCAGGCCCGTGTTCCCGCCGCGGTTGCGGCGGTTGTTGCGATCCCGGTTACGACGCCGGCGGTTGCGACGGCCGCTGCCGCCCTCGTCGTTGCCGTAGTCGTCGGTGCGGTCCTGGGCCTGCTGCTGCGAGGGATCGTCGGCGCCGCCGGGGTTCCGCTCGCCGCGGTCGCGCGTGCGGCGTCCCCCCTGCTCGAGGGCCTCCAGCCGCGAGGCGACGTCGTCGCCGCCCTGGCCGCCCTGTTCCAGCCCGGACAAGCGCGCCGCCACCTCGTCGGAGGCGGAGCCGCCGGCCGCGGCGTCCGGCCGTGAGTCCGGGGCGCCTGCTTCGCGGCGGGCGCGGCGGCGCCCGTTCGCGTGGGCCGAGGCGGTCTCGGACGCCGCCGGTGCTGTCTGGTCCTGCTGATGCGCAGACTGCTCGCCGGGCGTGCGCCCGCGCGGCTCGCCGCCGCCGCCGCCGGCCGGCGCGCCACCCTGCGCAGCACGGATCGCGGCCTGCAGCTCCGCCTTCCGCATCTGCCCGGTGCCCTTGAGGCCGAGCGATGAGGCGACCTTCTTGAGGTCGGGCAGGAGCATCGAGTCGATGTTGGTCACAGATGTCCTTTCGGGCTCCGGCGCACGGCGCCGGGGCAGGTGGGAGAGCCACCGGGGGTAGTGAAGTTCAGATCTTCGGTCGCGACGTGGCGTTGCCGTCCCGATCTGCGGGGGTTGGCGCGAATGCGCTGGTCACGATGCTAGCACGGGGCGCCGCAGAGCGGTCGAATCGCCGCGTCGGGCGCGCCATGCGAGCAAGCCGCACGCCACGACGAAACAGAACCCGGCAACGATGCCGAGGTTGTCGAGCACGTGCTGCCAGGGGGCGTAGGTCAGTTCGACGCCGTCCCCACCGGGCAACACCTTGAACGGCGCGGCGGCCACCCAGATGCCGTAGAGGATGCCCGCGACGCGCAGCGACAGGTTGAGGCCGCGGTCGAGCACGAGCAGCGCCAGCAGGGGGACGACCCACACATAGTGGTGCGACCAGCTGATCGGGCTGGCCAGCAGGCTGGTGAGACCCGCGACCACGAGGGCGAGCCGCTCCTCGCCGGCCCGGTGAACGAGCACCGCCGAGGCGATGCCGACGAGCGCCACGACCGCGCTCGCGACCAGCCCGCCGCGGCTGAGTTCACCGAACAGCCGCGCCCACATCCCCATCACCGACTGGTTCGTGTAGAAGGTGATGCCCGAGTTGATGCCCGAGTCGCCGGACAACAGGCCACCCCAATAGCTGATGGATCCGGCCGGCATGACCGCCAGCGCGAGCAGCGTGGCGGCCACGAAGGTGACGAAGGCGACCAAGCCGGGCCGGCGGCGTCCGGCGAAGAACTGGTAGGCCGCGACGGTGGCGGGCGTCAACTTGACCGCGGTGGCGAGGCCGACGAGCGTGCCTTCCGGCAGCAGACGGCGGCGGAACAGGCGCTCGCCGGGCATGGAGTCGAGCACCGCGGCCGCCACGAGCAGGGCGCCCAACTGGCCGAAGCCGATCGTCTCGCGGACCGGCTCGGCGAGCAGGACCGCCGCCGTCGTGGCCGCCGAGAGCACCCAGCCGCGCAGGCCGAGCCGGTACAGGATCGCCTGGAGCAGCACGACGCAGAGGCCGATCCAGAACAGGCGCGCCACGAGCAGTGGGACGAGGGCCAGTGGCACGGTGAAGAACGCCGCGAACGGCGGGTAGATCCACGGCAGGCCCTCGGCGGCGTAGATGTCGGTGCCGGCCAGCAGGCCGGCACCCGTGCGGCGGTAGACGTCGAGGTCGATCATGTTGGGCCACCACGGCCACAGCGACGATCCGGGGATGGTGATGCCGGCCACGAACAGCCCCGCCACGAACGCGGGCAGGAACTGCAGCCAGAAGCCGCCCCACTGCTTAGCCGACACGGGACGCCGCCCGCTCGAACTCGGTGCGCAACGCGGAGTAGTCATGCGCCACCGGGAACTGCGGGAACTCCGCCGCCACGTTCGCCGGCGGGCTGAACAGGATGCCTGCCTCCGCCTGCGCCAACATGCCCGTGTCGTTGTAGGAATCGCCCGTCGCGACCACCTTGAGGTTGAGCGACTGCAGGGCGGCCACGGCCTTCGTCTTCTGGTCACGCTGGCGCAGGTGGTAGGCCACGAGGCGGTCTTCGGCGATCTCGAGGTCGTGGCAGAGCAGGGTCGGATGGCCGAGCTGAGCCATCAGCGGCATGCCGAACTGATAGAAGGTGTCGCTCAGGATCACTACCTGGAACCGCTCCCGCAGCCAGTCGAGGAACTCGGCCGCGCCGGGCAGCGGACCCATCGCGGCGATGACCGCCTGGATCTGGCTCAACCGGACGCCGTGGGCGTCCAGCGTACGCAGCCGATGGGTCATCAACTCGTCGTAGTCGGCGATGTCGCGCGTCGTCAGGCGCAGTTCCTCGATGCCGGTCGCCTCGGCGACGTTGATCCAGATCTCGGGCACCAGGACGCCCTCGAGATCGAGGCAGGCCACCAGCACGGTCAGTTCCCTTCCATGCGCAGCACCCGGATCGGTCCCGCCACGTCGTCGGACGCCTCCAGCCCGGCCACGACCGTGGCGATCGCGGCGACGGCCGCCAGGTGGGTCGTGATGCCGAGACGGGCTGTACCGCTGCCGCCGAACTGCTCCTGATGGACCGCCTGAATGGAGACGCCCCGGCTGGCGAGCGCGGTGGCGATGCGGGCGAGGACGCCCGGCTCGTCGCGAACCACGAGTGCCAGGTGGTGGCGGCTCAGCACGGCACCGGGATCGGTGATGCCCGGCGTGCTGTACGCCGACTCCCCCGGCCCCGCGACACCGCGCACCCGGTTCCGGGCCGCGGTCACCACGTCGCCGAGCACCGCGGACGCCGTCGGCGACCCACCCGCGCCCGGGCCCATGAACATGAGCTGGCCGGCATTGATCGACTCGACGAACACGGCGTTGAACGCCCCCCGCACCCCGGCGAGCGGGTGGCTCACCGGCACCAGGCTGGGGTGGACGCCGACGGCGATGGTCCCGTCGGGGCTGACGCGACAGTCGGCGAGGAGCTTCATGACGCAGCCGAGCTGCTCGGCGGCGGCGATGTCGTCGCTCGTGACGGACGAGATGCCCTCGCGGTCGACATCGTCGAGGCCGACGCGGGTGTGGAACGCCAGCGACGCCAGGATCGCCGCCTTCGCGGCTGCGTCGTGGCCTTCCACGTCGGCGGTCGGGTCCGCCTCGGCGAAGCCCAACTGCTGGGCCTCGGCGAGGGCGTCGCCGTAGTCGGCACCTGTGGTGTGCATCTGGTCGAGGATGTAGTTCGTCGTGCCGTTGACGATCCCCTTCACGGCAGTCACCGCGTCACCGACGAGCGACTCGCGCAGCGGCCTGATGATCGGGATCGCCCCCGCCACCGCCGCCTCGTAGTAGATGTCGACGCCGGCGTCCTCGGCGGCCTCGAAGAGCTGGCCGCCGTGCTGCGCGAGCAGAGCCTTGTTGGCCGTCACCACGCTCTTGCCGGCGGCGACGGCGTCCATGAGCAGCTCGAGCGTGGGATGGAGCCCACCCATGAGTTCGACGACGAGATCGACGTCGGGCCGCGCGACGAGCGCGGCGGCGTCCGTGGTGAAGAGAGCGGGATCGATGCCGGGGCGGTCGCGGCGCGTGCGCGTCGCGATGCCGACAAGCTCAAGCGGGCGGCCGACGCGCGCGCGGAGATCGTCGGCCTGCTCGACCAGGATGCGGGCCACCTGCGACCCGACGGTGCCGCAGCCGAGCATCGCCACCCGCACAGGGGCATCCGGTTTGGTCATCATGACGGTTGGCTCCTTCGTGGCATCAGGCCTGCAGGCCGGCGTCCAGCCCGAGCAGGTCGTCCAGCGTTTCGCGGCGGACGAGCGGGGTGATCTTACCGTCCCGGACCGCCACCACGCCCGGTCGCGGCGTGTGGTTGTAGTTGGAGGCCATCGACCGGCTGTACGCGCCGGACGCCGGCACGGCCAGCAGGTCGCCGGGCGCGATGTCGCCCGGGAGGAAGACGTTGCGGACGAGGATGTCCCCGCCCTCGCAGTGCAGCCCCACGACCCGGGACAGGACGGGGGTCGCGCCCGATGTGCGACTCGCGAGGACCGCCGAGTACTCGGCGGCGTACAGGGCCGGGCGGATGTTGTCGCTCATCCCGCCGTCGACCGAGATGTAGCGGCGGGTGTTGCCGCCGCCGATCTCGACGTCCTTGGTGGTCCCGACCGTGTAGAGCGCTGTGCCGGCGGGGCCGCTGATCGTGCGGCCCGGCTCGATGGACAGCTTCGGGCGCTCGAGTCCGTAGCCGCGGCACTCGTGGTCGACGATGTCAGTGAGGCTGGCGGCGAGGTCGTGGACGGTCGCCGGGGTGTCGTCGATCGTGTAGGCGATGCCGAAGCCGCCGCCCAGGTCGAGCTCGTCCAGCGTGACGCCGGTGGCCTCCTTGAACTGGCTCATGAGGCGCAGCGTCCGGCGGGCCGCCACCTCGAAGCCGTTGGTGTCGAAGATCTGCGAGCCGATGTGCGAATGGATGCCCTTGAGGTCGATGCGCGGGCTGTGGAAGCAGCGGACGAGGGCGACGAGCGCCTGGCCGCCGGCGATGGAGAAGCCGAACTTCTGGTCCTCGTGGGCGGTGGCGATGTACTCGTGCGTGTGCGCCTCGACGCCCGTCGTGACGCGGATGAGCACCTGGGCACGCGTGTCGAGCTCTGCGGTGAGCTGCTCGAGGCGTCCGATCTCGTGGGCCGAGTCGACGATGATGCGCCCGACGCCCGCCGTGAGGGCGAGGCGGAGGAGGTCAACCGACTTGTTGTTGCCGTGCAGGCCGATGCGCTCGGGCGGGAAGCCGGCGCGCAGCGCGACCGTGAGCTCGCCCAGGCTGCTCACGTCGAGATTGAGGCCCTCCTGCTCGATCCAGCGGGCCACCGTGGTGCACAGGAACGACTTGCCCGCGTAGTAGACGCCCCAGCCCTCGAACGCCTTGGCCCACGTGAGCGCGCGCCCACGGAAGTCGAGTTCGTCGACCACGTAAACGGGGGACCCGGCCTGCTCGACGATCTCGGCGGCCGTCAGCCCGCCGATGCGCAACTGCCCGTCGTCCACGCGGGCCGCGGTCTGGCTCCACAGGCCGTCGACGAGCGCGTTGGCGTCCGTGGGCTTGACAAGCCACACCGGAGCGGCGGACGTGGCGTCCGCGTGGATCGTGCCGGCGACGTGCATGTGGGACATGGCCGCCACTGTGCCAGACACCGCGCCGCCTCCCCGCACGCCGCCACCCGCCGGACGCCCCCGCTCCCGTCGCCGCACGCTCCACCTGAGCACAGACGCTCCCCTTGGCCACCAACGCTCCCCGTCCGACGGGGAGCGCTCCTCTTGGGTGCACACGCTCCCTTTGCAAAGGTGGGCGAGTGCGCTTTAACGGGAGCGCTCCCCTTGGCCACCAACGCTCCTCTCGGCCACAAACGCTCCCCTTGGAGACAGACGCTCCCCGTACGACGGGGAGCGCTCCTCTTGGGTGCACACGCTCCCTTTGCAAAGGTGGGCGAGTGCGCTTTACGGGAGCGCTCCCCTTGGCCACCCACGCTCCCCTTGGCCACCGACGCTCCCTGTGTGTACACACGCTTCCCGTGGGTGCGACGCAGTGGGCAGGTGGGGGTCAGGCCGCAGGCAACGACGCACCCGAGGGAACGCGCGACCCCGAACAGCAAGAAACCCCCTCTGACGAGGAGGTTCAACGACGGCGCCCCCAGCAGGATTCGAACCTGCGCTCCCGCCTCCGGAGGGCGGTGCTCTATCCCCTGAGCTATGGGGGCCGTGGCCCGGCGAGCGGGCCGCAGGACAATCTACCACCTCCGCCTACACCCTCCGCACAGGCTCTCCTCTCACGCCCCGAGGCCGATCGTTGTCCACAGGCGGAGCAAGTCATTCGGCCAGAACCCCGAAATTCGTGCTGAGGTGAGCCCATGACCCACCTCCAGACCACCAAGCAATGGAAGACGCTGGGCCTCACGACCCGGCAGATCGGGAACGCCCGGCGCTCCGGCGAGCGGGTGAAGGTGCGCCGCGGCGTCGACCGTGACCCGGGCGAGCTCAGCGAGGCCGACCGGCATCGGGCGCTCATCCGCGCCACCCTGCCCCTCCTCCACCCCGACTCGGTCGTCAGCCACGCCTCCGCCGCCCTCCTCCACGGGCTGCCGGTGCGCCACGGGGACGCCGAACGGGTCCAGATCACCCGGCTCGGACCGGCCCACGGACGCCGCCGGCGTCTGGTGGCGCTCCACGCGGCTCCCCTGGCCAAGGACGAGGTGACGCTCATCGACGGCATCCCAGTCACGTCCCTCGCACGCACCGTGGCCGACCTCGCCCGGACGGCTTCCTTCGAGTGGGCGGTGATCGCCGCCGACGCGGCCCTCCACGCCGGCCTCGACCCCCAGACCCTCGCCGAACAGCTCGAGCGTCACCCGAGGCGGCGGGGCCTCACGAAGGGGCGCGCCGTCCTCGCCTTCGCCGATGCCCGCTCCGAGTCGCCCTGCGAGTCGCTCAGCCGGGTGCAGTTCGCCCGTATGGACCTGCCCATGCCCACGCTCCAGCACACCATCCGCGCCGGCAACCGCATCCTCGCCCGCTGCGACTTCTGGTGGGAGGAGTTCCATCTCGCCGGCGAGGCCGACGGCAAGATCAAGTACGCCGCCCCCGACCGCCCCGGCGAGACCGCGGCCGACGTCATCATGCGGGAGAAGGCGAGGGAGGAGCAGTTGCTCGACCACGATGTCCACCTCGTCCGCTGGGGCTGGGACGTGGCGATGAACCGACCGGCACTCGAGAAGCGGGTGCGCGCCGCCCTGCGTCGCACCCGGAGAGCGGCAGCCTGAGGTCGCGACTCACCGGGCCACGGCAGTGCGCACGCCGAGGACCACGAGCACGCAGCCGCCGACCTGCTCGACCCGCCGCTGCCAGGCATGCGGGTCGACACGGCGCAGAACTCCGCCAACCCGTACGCCGGCCCTCGCCCCGCCCGGTCCTCGGCGAGGCCGAAACCGAGCAGCGCCAGGAGGGAGACCACGAGCGGTCCTCCTTTCGCGGTCAGGCTCGTCTTGGTTCAGCCCAGCGAAGCCCGGGCGAAGCGGTTGGCGTTGGCGGCGATGTCGTTCACGTAGACGTCGGACCGGTTGTACGCGATGATCGCGGCGCGCCAACTCTCGGCGGTGTCGAGGTTGGAGGCGCTGCACAGGTAGCGTGCGGTGGACAGAGCCGCGTCGTCGATGTTCTGCGGATCGGCGACGCCGTCGCCGTTGGCGTCCGACCCCCAACGCGCCCACGTGCCCGGAATGAACTGCATCGGGCCCACCGCCCGGTCCCAGACGGGATCGCCGTCGAAGCGCCCGCCGTCCGAATCCGGAATACGGGCGACTCCGTTCCCGTCGAGTGCCACGCCCACGATGGCTGGCCGGACCACGCCGTCGTCGCCGAGCGTCGCGCCGCCGTAGCTGCCGTGCCGCGACTCCACGTAGCCGATCGCCGCGAGGGTGTTCCACGCGATCGCGCACTGCGGGCGCTCGATCTCGAGGGCCAACTGGGCCGCACCGTAGGCGTCCAGCGCCCGCGCCGGGATGCCGGTCTTCTGGGCCGTCTGCACCAGCCACCCCTCATCCACGAGCACCACCGGCCCCTGGAGGGTGCCGGTGCTCGCGCTCGGTTCGCCGCTCGCCCCCGGCGTCGCCGTGGCACCGCCGGACGCCCCCGGCGCCGGCCCTGCCGACGCCTCGACGCTCACCGACGTCGTTGGTTCCGGCGTCCCCGTGGGTGCGGAGGGCTGGGCCGTCGGGCGGACGCTTGCGCGCGGACCCGCCGCGGTCGGCCGGGTGGACGCCGCCGGGATCGGCCCGGGGTTCTCGGGGGCGAGGAACGGCGTGGCGCTGCTCGTGGGACCGAGCGGCGACTGGACGACGATGAACGACGCCACGAGGCCCAGGAGCAAGACGAGGAACACCACCACGAGCCACCGCTGGCCGGTGGATGCCGGCTGGGGGTCGGGGGGTGGCAGAACGTGCGATCCGCCCGGTGTGACCACGCCCCCACGCTACCTCCTCGCGGGCGGCGCGCCGGAGGCGTCCGGGGCCGCTCGAGGGCACCCCCGACACGCGCCGCGCACCGCCCCCACCGATTGTCGCCGCCCACACCCCTCTGGCTAAGCTGTCCAGAGCAGAGCGAACGCGTGGGAAGCGAGCTTCCCCAAGCGAGACGGAAGAAGGCGAAGGTGGCGACGGCGCCCGAGAATCCAACCAACGACCTGCCTGACTTCGGGGCCAACGACTGGCTCATCGAAGAGATGCACGCCCAGTACGCCAACGATCCCGATTCGGTCGACGAGTCGTGGCGTCGCTTCTTCGAGTCCCGCGCGGAGGCCTTCCCCCGCCCCGGTGCGGCGGACGCCTCGGGCGGTGGTGACGACGCGGCACCCGTCCCTGCCGATCCGGAGCCCGCCCCGGCTGCCGATCGGCCCCCCGAACGCGCCAAGGCGACGAACGAGCCGTCCGAGGCGAGCGCGGAGCAGGTGGTCGAGGAGCCCACGGCCGAGAAGACCCCGCCCGAGCTCGCGGTCGCCACGCAAGCGGCCGCAGCGTCGGCGTCCGAGACACGGGCGCGGCGCGACTCCGCCGCCAGCCCGGCGCGCCAAGGCCCGAAACCGGCACGCCCGGCGGCGGACGCCCCTCTCCAGATCACCCCGACGACGCTGCCGTCGACTCCGGCGCCGCCGCCAACGGCGCCCATGCCCTCGCCGCGCGCCGAGTCCCCGTCCGGCCCCCGGAACCCCGGTTCGGGTGGCCGCCTGTCGGCGAACCGGCCCAAGGGCGACAGCCCGGTGGGCGAGAACAGCGAGCCTACCCGGACGGTCCTCAAGGGGGCCGCCATGCGCACCGCGCGCAACATGGAGATCTCCCTGGGCGTGCCGACGGCGACGAGTGTGCGGAACATCCCGATGAAGCTCGTCATCGATCAGCGCGACATCATCAACAAGCACCTTGCCCGCACGACAGGCGGCAAGATCTCGTTCACCCACATCATCGGCTACGCGATGGTCAAGGCCCTCGCGATGGTGCCGGAGATGAACAACGCCTACGACGAGGTGGACGGCAAACCGATCCTCATCACCAACAACCAGGTGAACCTCGGCCTGGCCATCGACCTGCGCAAGCCGGACGGGACCCGCCAACTCCTCGTGCCGAACATCAAGGGCGCCGACCGGATGAAGTTCCGCGAGTTCTGGCGCGCCTACGAGACCCTCGTCCGCAAGGCCCGCAACAACGAACTGACGGTCGACGACTTCGCCGGCACGACGGCGTCCCTCACGAACCCGGGCGGCATCGGCACCAGTCACTCGGTGCCGCGGCTCATGAAGGGCCAGGGCGTCATCCTCGGCGTCGGCTCGATCGACTACCCACCCGAGTTCCAGGCGGCGTCCGACCAGCGGATCCTCGAACTGGGCGTGAGCAAGATCACGACGCTCACCTCCACCTACGACCATCGGGTCATCCAGGGCGCGACGTCGGGCGAGTTCCTCAAGGTGATGCACGAACTGCTCGTCGGGCAGCACGACTTCTACGACGATCTCTACCTGTCGCTGCGCGTGCCGTATGTGCCGCTCCGCTGGACATCGGACGATTCCGCCCACCGGCCCTACGAAGTCAGCAAGGGTGCGCGCGTCTTGCAGTTGATCAACGCGTACCGCACGTGGGGCCATCTGATGGCCGACATCGACCCGCTCGAATACCAGCAGCGCAGCCACCCCGAACTCGAACTCGAGGCGCACGGCCTGAGCATCTGGGACCTCGACCGCGACTTCCCGGTCGGCGTGTTCGGCGGCCACTCCAAGGAGACGATGACGCTCCGCGAGGTGCTGTACCAGTTGCGCGGCAGCTACTGCGGCCACGTGGGTTTGGAATACATGCATGTTCCAGAGACGGAGAAGCGGCGCTGGCTCGAGGGCTTCTTCGAGACACCGCTCCCGCGCTGGGACCGCGAAGAACACCTGCGCATCCTCGACAAGCTCAACGAGTCGGAGATCTTCGAGACCTTCCTCCAGACCAAGTTCGTCGGCCAGAAGCGGTTCAGCCTCGAAGGTGCGGAATCGACCATCGTGCTGCTCGACGAGGTGTGCGACATGGCCGCCAACGCCGGCCTCGACGAGGTGGCCATCGGCATGCCCCACCGCGGACGCCTCAACGTGCTGGCCAACATCGTCGGGAAGAGCTACGGGCAGATCTTCCGCGAGTTCGAGGGGCGCGTCGACGTGACCCAGACGATGGGAACCGGCGATGTGAAGTACCACCTGGGCGCAGAAGGCGAGTTCAGCTCGCTGACCGGCAAGACCATCAAGACATCCGTCGCGGCCAATCCGAGCCACCTCGAGGCCGTCAACCCGGTCGTCGAAGGTATCGCGCGCGCCAAGATGGACGCGTCTGGCGAACCCGAGCGGTTCGGCGTCCTGCCGGTCCTGCTCCACGGGGACGCCTCGTTCGCCGGCCAGGGTGTCGTCTACGAGACGCTGCAGATGAGCCAACTGCGCGGCTACGGCACCGGCGGCACCATCCACATCGTCGTGAACAACCAGGTGGGGTTCACCACCGCGCCGAGCGAGTCGCGGACGTCGATCTACGCCACCGATGTGGCCAAGACCATCGGCGTCCCGATCTTCCACGTGAACGGCGACGACCCCGAAGCGGTCGCCCGGATCGGACGCCTCGCCTTCGAGTACCGCGAACGGTTCCACACCGATGTCGTCATCGACCTCGTCGCCTACCGGCGCCGCGGCCACAACGAGGGGGACGACCCCAGCTTCACGCAACCCAACATGTACGACCTCATCGAGCAGAAGCGGAGCGTCCGCAAGCTCTACACCGAGGCGCTCATCGGCCGAGGCGACATTTCGACGGAAGACGCCGAGGAGGTCATGGCGAAGTTCCGGGCGCGGCTGGAGTCGGTGTTCACCGAGGCCCGGCAGGCCGCCGACGACGACGAGGAGTACCGCCGCGTCCCGTTCTACCCCGTCAAGCTGGGCAAGGAACAAGGGACGGCGATCAGCCGTGAGGTGATGGAACGCGTCGCCCAGGCCTACGTGACGTTCCCGGAAGGCTTCACCGTGCACCCCAAGGTGCTGCCCCAGATGGAGCGGCGCGCCAAGGCGATCCTCGAAGGCCCGATCGACTGGGCGACCGGTGAGTTGCTCGCGTTCGGCTCCCTCCTGATCGAGGGCCGGACGGTGCGTCTCACCGGCCAGGACAGCCGGCGCGGCACGTTCTCCCAACGGTTCGCCGCCGTCATCGACCGGCGCACGAACGAGGAGTACATCCCACTCAAGTACCTCTCGACCGACCAGGGTCAGTTCCACGTGTTCGACTCGCTGCTCAGCGAATACGCAGTCATGGGCTTCGAGTACGGCTACTCCATCGCCTCACCGCAAGCGCTCGTGCTGTGGGAGGCCCAGTTCGGCGACTTCGCCAACGGCGCCCAGACCATCGCCGACGAGTTCATCAGTTCGGCGGCAGCCAAGTGGACGCAGAAGTCGGGCGTCGTCCTCCTGCTCCCCCACGGCTACGAGGGTCAGGGGCCCGATCACAGCTCGGCACGCATCGAGCGGTGGCTGCAACTGTGCAGCGAAGGGGCACTGGCCGTGTGCCAGCCCTCGACCCCGGCGTCGTACTTCCACTTGCTGCGCACCCACACCTACGTGAACTGGCACCGGCCCCTCGTCATCATGACTCCCAAGTCGATGCTGCGGAACAAGCTCGCCACATCGAGCCCCGAGGAGTTCACGGGGAGTTCGTGGCAGCCCGCCATGCCCGACCCGTCGATCACGGACGCCGCCGGCGTCCGGACGGTCCTGCTCTGCTCGGGCAAGATCCGCTGGGACCTCGTCGCCGAGCGGGAGCAACGCGGACTGGAGGGCCAGGTGGCGCTCGTCCCGCTCGAACGGCTGTACCCCCTGCCCACCGACGCGCTGGCGTCCGTGCTGGGCGGGCTGGGCCACGTGGACGACGTGCGGTGGGTTCAGGACGAGCCGATCAATCAGGGCGCCTGGCCATTCCTGGCGCTCCACCTGCCCGAGGCGCTCGGCAGAGCGCTGGGCCGCGACTTCCACTGGCGTCCGATCGCACGCCCCGAGGCGTCCTCGCCGGCCGTCGGCCTCACCGGCGTGCACGCCGACCAGGCGAAGTCGCTCATGGACGCCGCGTTCGGGGGGCTGTGAGCCATGTACTTCACCGATCGGGGCATCGAGGAGCTCGAGAAGCGGCGCGGAGACGAGACGGTCACACTCGGCTGGCTGGGCGAGGAGTTGCGCACGTTCGTCGACCTCCACCCCGAGTTCGAGGACGCCGTCGAGCGGCTCGCCACGTGGCTGGCCCGCGGAGAGGATGACGATGACTGAACATGCACGCGGGGTGTCCCCCGGCCGGGTCAACCTGATCGGCGAACACACCGACTACAACGACGGCTACGTCCTGCCCATCGCCCTGGGGTGGCGGGCGCAGGTGGACGCCACCGGCCGCGACGACGATGCGGTGACGGTGTCGTCGGCGCAGTTGGGCGACAGCGTCCACATCAGCGATCTCACACCGGTCGCCCACCAATGGTGGGGCTACGTCGCCGGCGTGGTGTGGGCGCTGCGGCAGCG
This sequence comes from Propioniciclava sp., assembly GCF_029977985.1. Classification (GTDB taxonomy): domain Bacteria; phylum Actinomycetota; class Actinomycetes; order Propionibacteriales; family Propionibacteriaceae; genus Propioniciclava. The sequence continues at coordinate 60,544 of NZ_JARKOT010000098.1, forward strand.
AGGCCACGCCGTGGGTGGCGTCGACATGGCGCTCGACAGCCACGTGCCCCTGGGAGGCGGCCTGTCGAGCTCGGCGGCCATCGAGGCAGCCACGGTTCTCGCGGTGGATGCCCTGTTCGGGCTCGGGCTCTCCCCCGCCGACATGGCGGAGGTCGCCCAAGCTGCCGAGAACGACTTCCTCGGCATCCCCACTGGCCCCATGGACCAGCGGGCCAGCCTGTGGTGCACCGAGGGCAACGCGCTCCTGATCGACTGCCGCACGCTGGAGCCGCGCCAGGTGCCGTTCGCGCTGCCGGCCGACCTCACGCTCGCCCTGGTCGACACCCACAGCCCGCACGTGCTCGCCGACGGTGCCTACGCGCAGCGGCGGGCATCCTGCCACCGGGCGGCCGATCTCCTCGGCGTCGCCGCGTTGCGGGACGTCACCGACCTCGATGCCGCCCTCGAGAAGCTGGGCGACGACGACATCCTCGTGCGACGCACGCGACACGTGGTGACCGAGAACGACCGTGTGCTGGATGCCGTCGCCGCGCTGGAGGCCGAGAACTGGAATCGGTTCGGCGAGCTGATGAACGCCTCCCACAACTCCATGCGGGACGACTACGAGATCACCGTGCCCACCGTCGACCAGGCGGTGACGTCGGCGCTGGCGTCCGGAGCTCTCGGGTCACGCATGACCGGCGGTGGCTTCGGCGGCACCGTGCTGGCGCTGCTGCCCACCGTCGCTCTCGAGGACTTCACCGCCCGCCTTCAGGACGACTATGCCGCCCGCGGCTTCGACGCGCCGACGGTGACCACCACCACGGCCTGTCCCGGCGGCATCGAACTCCGCGACCGCGCCTGAACGGTCCCGCTCTGGGGACCCGGTGCTCTCCCTGCGCCGCCTCGGTGACGGTTGGGCCCTGTGTGCCGGTTGGGGCCCACGA
>NZ_JARKOT010000111.1 GCF_029977985.1 Propioniciclava sp.
GACGACTGGAGCTCCTCTGATGCTTGACGCCACCGGCAACCCGCAATCCATCCTGCTGCTCGGCGGGACGTCCGAGATCGGTCTCGCGATCATCGCCGAGTACCTGGCGCACGCCCCGGCCAGGGTGGTGCTCGGCGTCCAGCCGGGCGACCCGCTGACCGACGCGACGGTCGCCGACCTGTTGGCGAAGGGGGCGCGCGACGTGGTCGCGCTCGACTTCGACGCCACCGATTTCGACTCCCACCCCGGCGTCATCGAGGCCGCATGGGCGGACGCCGACGTCGACGTCGCCATCGTCGCCTTCGGTCTGCTCGGCGACGCCGAGACGCTCTGGCAGGACCAGGCGAAGGCCGTGCAGATCGCGCAGGTCAACTACACCGGGGCGGTGAGCGTCGGCGTCCTGCTGGGTCAGCGCATGACGGCGCAGGGCTATGGCCAGATCATCGTGATGAGTTCCGCTGCGGGGCAGAAGGTGCGCCGGTCGAACTTCGTCTACGGCTCGACGAAGGCCGGCCTCGACGGGTTCTACCACCGCCTCGGTGAGGCGCTGGAACCGGCGGGCGTCAAGGTGCTCGTCATCCGCCCCGGCCAGGTGCGCACGCGCATGTCGGCGGGCGTGAAGGAGGCCCCGCTCACGGTGGACAAGGAGGACGTCGCCAAGCAGGCCGTGGACGCCGCCCGTGCCGGCAAGTCGGTCATCTGGGCGCCGCCGGCGTTCGAGGCGGTCATGCTCGTCCTGCGCCACATCCCCGAGCCGATCTTCCGCCGCCTGCCGATCTGACGCTCAGGCGTCCGGAAGGGTGCGCATCGTCAGCAGGGGGGAGAAGGCGACGGGCAGCACGGCGAGGAACGCCCCGACGGTGGCGACCCACAGGGTCGGCACGACGCCGAGCGCCGTTCCCAGCCAGCCGCCCAGGAGGCCGCAGATAGGCACGGTGCCCCACACGATGAACCGCACCGACGCGTTCATGCGACCCAGCAACGCCGGCGGGCAGATCCGCTGGCGGAAGCTGACCTGCGCCACGTTGTAGACGTCCACCCAGAAGCTGAACAAGAATCCGCCC
>NZ_JARKOT010000114.1 GCF_029977985.1 Propioniciclava sp.
CGGGAGCGCGATCACCATCTCGACCGATGACGAACCGCGCTCACCCCGCATCAGCCACCGGCTGGACCTGGACCGCCGCATGATCGTCGCCTATCGGATCTCGTTGGCCTTGCTGACGACGTAGGCCTGGATGATCGCGGCGACGATCCCCACGATGGCGATGGCGAAGATCGCCCAGAGGACGTTCTGGATGGTCTCGGACATGCCGTCCTCGGCGAGCATTCGTTCGCGTTGCTTGGCGAGCCACGACTCGAGGTCGCGGCGCATGAGCTGGCTCTCCACGTACAGGTTGAGCATCATGGTGGGGTTTCCTCTCCTGAAGGGGTTCTTCCTTGGGGGGTCAGGTGTTGCTCATCAGGGTCATCAGGGATGGCCCCAGCAGGATGGCGATGAAGACGATCGCCAGCATGGTCGCAGGGATGGTGAGCCGCTCGGAGGCGGCGTTCGCCCGGGCCTGCTCGTCGGTCAGGAGCGCCACGCGCAGCGGTCGGTTGTGTTCCCGGAGGGTCTGGTAGACGGGCATCGTCTGCTGCTCGGCCAGGGCCATGATGTTGGCCAGGTCGTCGAGCTCTGGCAGGTCCAGTTCGTCGCCCATCGCGCGGAGGACGTACCACGGTGGGCGTCCGTCGACGCTGGACTGTGTGAAGCCTTCCGCCAGGCGGTCGAAGACCCACTGGCCGCGGCCGACGCGGGCCGCGTTCTCCAGTGCCTGTCGGGGGCCGGAACCGGCGCGGCGTTCGAGGGCCACGAGGTCGATGAAGCCGGTCAACACGTGGTTGAACTCGAGGCGGGCCGCTTTCGCCTTGCCGTGGATGTCCAGGTTCGGGAGCACGAACAGCCCGACGGCACCGACCAGCGACGCGATCAACGGGACCGCGATCGGGAACCGCAAGCCGAACACGTTGAACAGCGTCGACAGCAGCGGGGGCGCGACCAGCCCGATGGCAGCCATGATCAGCTTCTCGCCGTAGAAACTGGCCTCCGTCCGGCGCAGCAGCGCCAGTTCCTTGACCGGCGTCATCCACACCCACCTCGGCACCCAGCGCGCGACCCACGCGCCCACCCGATCCTGAGCGTCCACGCCGCCCAGCAAGGCCGGAGCTGTCGGCACGCCGGTCAACCGGTCCAGCGCGGGACCGAGCGCCGGCACGGTCGGAGCGAGCCACCACACCGCGCACAGGACGCTCGTGGCGAGCATCAGGCCGGTCAGGGCCGCGAGCTGCAGGCCGGTCATGACGGTTCTCCGGACGCCAACAGTCGGGGCAGCGGCTTGACCCGCGCCATCCGTCGCATCACTACGAGACCGACGACATACAGCGAGAGGAGCACCGACAGGACGACCTGCCCCATCGGCGAGCGATACGGCTCCAGGTACTGGCCGGTGGCGGCCATCCCCACCAGGCACACCACGGTGATCAGGGTGACGATCCGCGCTGTCTGGCGCGGCTTGCTGCGGTCGGCCTCCAGATGACGCCGGGCCGCGACCTCCGCGGACACCGACTCGGCGAGCCCGGACAGGATCTGGGAGAGACCGTCCGCCCGCTTCTGGGCCGCGAGGATGAGGGTGGCTGCCACCAGGTCACCGGTCGAGTCGTTGAACTGGTCGGCGAACGCGCGCAGCGCCTCGGCGGTGTTCCACCGCGACCGGATCCGGCTCACCAGGGTGGTCACCTCCGGACGGATCACGTCGGGTGCCGTGCGCAGCGTGGCCACGAGGGCGCCCTCCAGACCGACTCCCACGGTGATCACGCCGGCCAGGTTGCGTGTCCACTCCGCCAGGCCTTCGAGGCGTTCGATCGTGTGGGACTCGTCCGAGACACCAAGGAGCACCGGCAGGCCGAGCGCCGCCAGCGGGAAGAGCACGATGGCGATCACCCAGCCCGACAGCAAGGCCACCAGCACACCGGCCACCGCCGCCAGCAGACCGGAGATCAGGAGGCGGCGCGGGACGCGGGCGAGCCGCGCCAGGAGCCGGGGCGTCGCCGGAGCGGCCGTCGGGGCCGGGACGCGCCGAAGCCCTGCGACCAGCCCCATCACGCCACCGACGCCGAGGACGCTCACCAGCGCGGGAACCAGCGGGTTCATGCGACACCGCCGTGGCGTTGCGCCTCCAGGAGGAACTCGTTCGCGGTGAACCCGTGCCCCGCCAGCATCCGTAGGTGGTCGGGCAGCACGAAGGCGACGGCCGGGCCGTCGGGGTCGCTCCTGAAGACGGTGGTCGCGGCGTAGCCGGCGGACTCCTCGCCCGGCGTGATCGCCAGCACCTCGTCGATCACACGCCGCTTGCGGACCGATCCGTCGCGGCCGCGCACGAACATGGACCGCAGCTGCACCACCAGGCCGAGGCAGCGGGCCAGCTTCATCACCGCCGAGTCACGGGTGACCTCGCCGGACTGCATCGCGCAGCTGACGAGCTTCTCCATCGTGTCGGCCGCCGACGCCGCATGCGTCGTGGACAGGGAGCCCGAGCCGGACTCCATGGCCATGATCATCTGCGCGACCTCGCGACCGCGGACCTCGCCCACGATCTGCCGGTCGAGCGCGTACCGGAAGGAGGCGTGCATGCCGTCCTGGAGGGTGAACTCGTTCACCGGACGTCCGTCGGGACCTCGCTCGCCCGAACCGGGACGCGCTTCCCACGAGAAGACGACGGGGTGCTCGTCGACCAACTGCTCCAGACCCAGCTCTCGTTCCGTCTCGAACGTCCCCAGCACCTCCTCCGGACCGATCTCGGCACACAACGCCCGCAGCAGGGTGGTCTTCCCATCGCCTTGTTGACCGGAGACCACGATCGACAAGCGAGCCTTCACCGCGGCCGCCAGGAACGACGCCAGCAAGGGGCTCACCGTGTCCAGACCCACGAGGTCGTCGAGAGTGATGCGCACCAGGCGGTGCCTTCGGATCACCACGCTCGGCCGATGGGTGACGAACGCGGACGCCGCCAGGCGAGCGCCGTCCAGGTTCAGGTGGAGGTCCGGGTTGGCGTCGGAGAACACGCGCGGCGGATCGGCCCTGGACGCCAGGTCCTGCAGCAGCTGGATCAGCTCTTCGTCGGACGCCGCCACCGGCGGCCCCGGCACCTTCTCGCCGCCCACCAGGTCCAGAAACACCCGGTCGTGACCGACGACGATGATGTTCTCGACGTCCGCGCGATCCACCAGGGGCTGCAACCGGCCGAGCCCGAACATCAGGTCGAACACCGCCCGCGCCAAGGCATCCTGCGCGTTGGCGGAACTGACGGAGCCTTGGACGGCAAAGCGCGCCTCCGTCGCCTCCTGGACGACCTCCATGATCACGGCCCGCCCCAGCTCCTGGCGGGAGGTCTCGTCAACGAACGGGGACAGCGCCGCCCGCTCGGAGAAGCGCTTGGACGCCAGCGCGCGCAGCTCCGACGCCTCGTCCCAATCCACCGCGGGCGAGTGTTCCGTGGGCGATCCCATCGGTCCCACCTTCGCCTCGCGGCCGACCACATGAAGGGCGGACGGCGTGGCGACTGCCGTCGACAGGGTGAACCCAGAGCGGACGCGTCCCGGCCGCGCCGCATCAACCGCGTCACCGAAGGCGGTGAACAGCGGCACGCTGGCCAGGTCGGGCCCTTCCCAAGTGGGCTGCGGCGGCTTCGTCATCGCTCCGCCCCCGCCCTAGTAAGCGTTGGCGCGTCGTCTGAGCGCGGCGCCAGAGCCCGAAGCGACTCACCCAACGCCACCACCGAACGAGGCAGCGGCGAACGGTCGAACCGACGCTGAGGCTCCCCGTGGGACCACCACCGCGCGGCGTCCGGATCCCACGCGACCTCGCCGACCACCGGCACGCCCAGCGTCTTGGTGACCTCGGAGGTGCTGTACCGACTGGCCGGCCCTGCGACGACCAAACGCACCTCGCCCAACGAGCCTTCCTGGAGACCGGGCAACCATGACCGCACCCGGGCCAGCTCGGGCAATCCGGTCCCCGTCACCACCACGGTCACGTCCGACTCAGATATGAGCGGCTCCGGGCTGCCGACCATGCCCAGCCGGCCGGCGTCCACGACGATGTCCACGCCCGTGTCCGCGTCGAGGTCGCGCAGGGCGTCCAGGAGCGCGTCCCACACGCCGAGGAGGGACGCGGCCTGCTGGTGCGCGCGGAGCCCCGGCAACAGGCTCGCGTTCGAGTCGGCTAGGGGGAAGAGCCGTGACGGCAGTTCGTCGGCCAACTGGTGGTGTCGGTGCGCCAGCACGAGTTCGGAGAGCCCGGGGCGCGCGACGCCTGTGCAGTACCCGGCCAGGATCGCCGAGCCGCCGGATGGGTCGGCTTCCACGAGCACCACTGGACGGGGCCACGTCAGGGCGAGTCCGACCGACAGGGTCGTCACCCCCAGCGAGCCCGAGACGGACGCGACGGTGAAGAGGGGCATGGCGTCACCGTTCCCGGGAGTCGAGGACCACGGCAACCTTGCCGGTCGCGGCCCGCGCGGCCAGATCGGGCGCGGCGTCCGCGCTCCCCAGCAGGTCAACCAGGGCGAACTGCCCGTCCAGCGAGCGCGTAACCGCGACGACCTTGGCCGCGCTCGTCACCGGCGACACGTCGCCGACCTGGCCCTGCGCGCCCGGCGTCTGCACCACCCGCACGTCGTCGCCGGTCTTCAAGGGAATGGCGGGCA
>NZ_JARKOT010000117.1 GCF_029977985.1 Propioniciclava sp.
AGGCGGACTCGTCGATGGTGATGCCACCCGAACTGGTGATGCCGTCGCCCCGTGTGGCGAGCAGCAGCCGCAGGCGGGCGTCGAACTCTGCGGGGCCGGCGTTCTCGAGCACGAAGTCGCCCACGCCCCAGTCGGCGCTCAGCGCGGCGAGACCACCCTCCGCGACGATCAGCAGGATCGGCGTCGCCGTCCCGGAGGCCGCCAGCAGCCGGCACATCTGGCGCGCGGTGGGGAGGTCGGTGCGGCCGTCGAGGACGATGACGTCGTAGCGTTCGGCCTCGTTGACCACGCTCGCATCGGGGGGGACGAGGGCGTAGCTGTGCGGCAGCAGGGCCAGCGCGCTGACGGGAGCCTCGTCCGACGTGCCTGCCACGGCTGCGGGGCTCACCACCAGCAGATGTGCCATGCGATCCCTCGTGATTCCGGGTGACGATCGAACCTTATTCTACGGAAGCGGCGTGGTATTCGTCAGGACGACCACATTTCGCTGTCCAACACCAGTGTGACGGGGCCGTCGTTGACCAGGTCGACTCTCATGTGGGCGCCGAAGCGGCCCGTGGCCACCGTCGCGCCGAGAGCACGGAGGGCGTCGGCGAACGCGTCCACGAGCGGTTCGGAGACGGCGCCGGGCGCGGCGGCGCTCCAGGAGGGACGCCGCCCCTTGCGCACGTCGGCGTACAACGTGAACTGGCTGACGACGAGGACGGGGGCGTCCAGATCGGACGCCGACCGCTCATCCGCCAGGATCCGCAGACCCCACACCTTGTCGGCGAGGCGCTGGGCGATCGCCGCCGTGTCCCCGTGGGTGACGCCGACGAGCACCACCAGCCCCGGCCGTTCGAGGGCGCCGACGACCTCACCGCCGACGCTGACACACGCCCGAGCGGCGCGCTGCACGACCAGCCTCATCGGCTCTCGCTCCTACTGGTAGGAGATGAAGTGAGGCAGGGGGTCGACCTGGGCGACCGTCTGCGCAGGGGTGAGCATGGGGGTGTCCTCGTCCTCGAAGTTCTTCCAGCCGAGCCACGAGCGCTCGGGCAGGTCGCGCTTGATGACCTCCCACGTGCCCTGTTTGGCCGGCTGGGATCCCTGCCCGTCGACATGGACGAGATACTGCACCTGCGGCCGGGTGGTGTCGAGGCGGTCCCGCTCCACGATCATGCGGGTCTGGAACTGGTGCAGCGTGAGCACCTTGGGCGGCAGCCGGTGTTCGGTGATGAAGTCGGCGAGCCAGTTGCCGACGGCGTTGACCTCGTCTACGTGCACCTGCCCGATGGAGCGCAGGTGGCGGCCGTCCGGCGCGAGGCGCCATTCGGGGTCGAGGGCCAGACCCACGTGAGGGCGGACGAGCAGGTCGGCGTACTCCTTGGCCTGGGTGAGGAAGTCGGTCCGTCCGGGTTGCAGATCGAGGACGACGTACAGGCCGGCCGCTTCGGCGGCGTCCAGCCAGGGCACGAGCTTGTCGAGGGGCGTCCGGTAGGAGTAGTCCCCCCGGTCCCCGGCGCCGGACGAGGCGACCGTGGCGATGATCTCGAAGGCCCCCATGAACGTGACATCGGTCACGAGGCCGGCGTAGGCGTCCACGAGCCGCTGCACGCGTTCGACGGACGCCGCCGGCGACTGTTCGCCGAGCATGCCGAGCGCCGCCGTCTCGGGGTGTCCGTACAAGGCGATCATGTGGTGACCGGGGAGGGGCGCGATGCCGCCGCCGGGGAGCTCGGCGGCGCTCCGCGTCACCGTGACCTGGGCGGCGTAGTCGGCGTCGGTGCCCAACGCGGCCCCCACGCCCAGGACACGCCCGTCGTGGCTGCGGACGAGCGCCGTCGTGGCGGCGTCCCCGCCGGGGAGCGGGCCCGGGGTACGGGTCGGTTCGAGCCCGGCTGCGGACAAGGTGGCGCCCACCACGTCCGAGGGCTCCTCGGCGGCGAGGACGAGCACGTCGTTGGCCGGCGGCGCCAGCGGAAGGCCGTCGAGGGAGAGGGCGTCGGCGGAGGTGGGCGCGCCGATGACCTCACGCTCGCCGACGTCGAGGTTCTCGACCCAGGAGAGCACGGTCCGCGTCTGCAGGCGGTTCAGCTCTGCCGGCAGCTCGGGGGAGTTCACCAACAGGGGGACGCCGAGGGCGCGGGCGATCTCGGCGGGACCGGTGGCATCGGCGTCCGGTGCGACGATTCCGACGATGGTTGCGGCCGCGAGAAGGGCGCGGCTGGCCACGAGTGCCCCCTCGGGCCCCGGGGGCAGGACGCCGTCCGCCGGGGGCGTCCGGGTGATGAGCTGGTGACGGGAGGGATCCAGCCGGGGCGTCTCGGGGGTGTTCACGGGAGAGGTCGGTGGGGTGCTGCACCCGGCCGCGACGAGGGCGGCGGCGGCCGCGGAACCGAGCACGAACTGGCGGCGGTCGATCACCAGAGCACCCTCTCACAAGGTCGTTCACGATGCCAGCAGGCCATGGGGAAGAATCGGGGGAACGGCGGCGTTGTGCCGTCCGAGACGCTTCGAGGAGGCACCCGTGTTCGAGATCCCACCCGACCTGAACCCCGCCCTCGCGGGCCTCGCATGGCTGCGTGGCCGCTGGGAGGGCACGGGCTACCGCGAATGGCCGGGAGAGGGAAAGACCGAGTTCGGCGTGCAGATCGACTTCGTGGAGAACGGCGGCGACTACCTGCACTACCTCGCCCAGATGTTCACCCTCGACGCCCAAGGGCGCCCCGAGGCCCCGTTGACCATCGAGACCGGCTTCTGGCGGGGCACACCCGAGGGGCAGGTCGACGTGGTCATGTGCAGCCCCGAGGGCTATGCCGAGATCTGGTACGGACCCTTGTCTCCCGGCCGCGTCGACCTGACCACGGACGCGGTCGTGCGGTCGCCCCTGGCGCAGGTGGAGTACACGGCCGGACGCCGCCTCTACGGCACGGTGGAGGGCAAGCTGATGTACAGCTTCGACCGGGCCACGACCGACGAGGCGCTGCGGCCCTACATGTGGGCCACACTGGAGCGGCGCTGACGATGGGGCGGGCGGTCCTGAACGACAGCGGCCCGGACGCCGGGGTGCCGTGGCACTATGGCGATCCGATGCGCGAGCAGCGATGGCTGGCGGCGGGGGAGGCGAACGTCGACCTGTCCCACCGGCCGGTGTTCACCGTCTCCGGGCCCGACCGGCTCGCGTGGCTGCACGCGCTCACCTCACAGCGGTTCGAGGGGCTCGCCCCCGGGGTGTCGACGACCGCCTTCGTGCTCGATCCGAACGGGCGCATCGAACACGTGCTGGGCGGCGTCGATGACGGCGAGGTCTTCTGGGCGCACACCGAGCCCGGACACCTCGGGGCGCTGCTCGAATGGCTGGGGCGGATGGTCTTCGCGTCGCGCGTGGAGTTGGCGGACCGGTCGGCGTCGCACGCCCTGGTCATCGCGGGCGGGCCGCAGGTGGTCGCGCGGCGCGATCTGGAGTCAGTGTTGGGGGACCGGCGCGCAGGCACCTGGGCGGCGGAGGCGCTGCGCATCGCCGCTGGTCAGCCGCGGATCTTCCTCGACACCGACGAGAAGACGATCCCGAACGAGGTCGCCGTGCCGGTGGCCGATCGGCTCGGGGCCGCCGTCCACTTGGAGAAGGGCTGCTACCGCGGCCAGGAGACCGTCGCCCGGGTGCACACCCTCGGACGCCCCCCGCGCCGCCTCACCCTGCTGCACCTGGACGGGTCCGAGGAGCGGCTGCCCGAGGTCGGTGCGGGCGTGCTGGCGGGGGAGCGGGTGGCGGGGCGGATGGGCACGTCCGCGATCCACCACGAACTCGGGCCGATCGGGTTGGCGCTGCTGAAGCGCTCCACCGAGGTGGACGCCGCGCTCAGCGCGGCGGGCGTGGCGGCGTCCCAGGAGGTGGTGGTCGACCCCGACGTGGGGCTCCACGTCCGGCCCCGTCTGGGCTGAACGTCGGCCCGTTTCGCGCGGAAGGCGTAGTCAGGCGGCCCGGGAGGCGCGCCCATCGCGGACGCGCCTGATCAGGTCCAGCGCGATGTAGACGGCACGGCGTCCCATGGCGGAGGCCCACGCCTTGGCCGAGCCGAGTCGGACGTCGGTCGCGCTGACCCACGTGGGGTGCGCCGCACGGAAACCGCGGAACACCTCCGCCATCTCGCTGGCCTGGCTGCTCGCCAGCCGCACCGACCACTGCTGGGCGCTGATCCGGAAGCTGGAGAGCACCTCGTCGATGCCGACCATGCCGCCGTACGCCAACGTGTTCACGTAGCTCTGCACGTCGATGGCGTAGCCGGAGCGCCCGTCCCACCAGCCGGCCCGCTCCAGCGCCGATCGGCGCAGCAGCACCGCCCCCGGCTCGCCGAACACGTTGGTGCCCGCGCGCACGGTCGTGCGCACGGCGGTCGCCGCGTCGTGTGCCCCGACGAGGGAAGCCGGCAGACCCCGATTCGCGATCAGCACGGCGCCGGTGTCGGTGATCATGGCGCGGTTCGACGCCGCCAGCACGGCATCGGGGTGGGCGTCGAGGGCGGCCACCTGCACCGCCAGGGCACGCGGGGCGAGCAGGTCGTCGGCCGGCAGGAGCTTCAGGTACTCCCCGGACGCCGCCTCGCTCACCCGGTTCCAGTTGCGCTGGGCGCCACCGCCCGCGGGCGTGGGTTCGAGCAGCCGCACGTGCGGATCGGAGGCGTAGCGCTCCAGGATCGTCTGGGTGCCGTCGTCGGAGGAGTGGTCCGCCAGCACCAGCTCGTAGTCGGTGAACGTCTGGGCCAGCACCGACTCGATCGTCTCGGCCACGCAATCGGCGTTGCGGTAGGCCGGAATCACGACGCTGACGCGCGGTCCGGGGCCGGGCACGGTTACAGCCTTCCGGACGCGCCGGGAGCCCCCGGCGGCCCACCCGGGTGGGGGGCGTCCGAGCCCCGGTAGAGATCCTCGACCGAGTAGAGCGGCCGGTTCTGCACCTCACGGTAGATGCGGCCGATGTAGCTGCCGAGGATGCCGAGCATCACGATCTGCAGCCCGCCGACGAACAGCAGGGTGATGATCGTGAAGGTCCACCCCTGCACGACCGATTCCGGGTTGAGCAGCCGCCCGGCCAACACCCAGAGGATGGCGACCAGCGCGCCGAGCCCCATCACCGCGCCGATGCGGCTGATGATCGTGAGCGGGAACGTCGAGAAGCCGAGGATGCCGTCGGCGGCCAGTTTGAACATGCGGCGCCACGTGTAGTGGGTCTCGCCGTGGACTCGCTCGTCGCGGTCGAACGGCACGGCCACCTGGTGGTACCCGACGCTCGAGACGATTCCGCGCATGTAGCGGTCGTGCTCGCGGAACTTCTTCACCTCGTCGACGACCTTGCGGTCCATGAGCCGGAAGTCGCCGGTGTTGCGCGGGATCTTGATGTCGCCGATCGACTCCAGCAGGCGGTAGTACGCGTCGGCCGTGACCTTCTTCACGAAGGCGTCCTTGCGCGTGCGCCGCTGGGCGTAGGCCACGTCGGCGCCCTGCTCCCACGCCGCGATGAGTTCGAGCGCGACCCGCGGTGGATCCTGCAGGTCGGAGTCCATGATGACCACGGCGTCCCCCGACGCGTGGTCCATGCCGGCCGTGATCGCCCGCTGGTGCCCGAAGTTGCGGGAGAAGTTGATGACGACGACGCGCGGGTCGGCGTCCGCCGCCTTCTTGAGGCGTAGCAGGGTGTCGTCGGCCGAGCCGTCGTTCACGAACACGAACTCCAGCGCGTAGGGCAGCCCCGCGGTCACCTCGTTCAACACCGTGTGCACATTGTCGACGTTGACGCCCTCGTTGTAGAACGGCAGCACGAACGAGATCCGCTCGCCACGGCGCCCCACTGGCACCTCGGACGCCCCCGGTGCGACCAGTTCACTCATGCGGCTCGTCCTTCCGTTGGCCCGCTGCTCAGGCGTCCTTCTTGGCGCGGTTGCGCAGCTTCGCGCGCTCGTGCCCCGCGAGGACAGTCTTGCGCATCCGGACGGCGGCAGGTGTGACCTCGAGGCACTCGTCGCCACGGCAGAACTCCAGCGCCTGCTCCAGGCTGTGCAGCCGCGGCGGCACGAGCCGCTCGAGCTCCTCGCCCGTCGACGACCGCACGTTGGTGAGTTTCTTCTCCTTGGTGGGGTTCACGTCCATGTCGTCGGGGCGGGGGTTCTCGCCCACGATCATGCCCTCGTACACCTCGTCGGTGGGTGCGACGAACAGGATGCCGCGCTCCTGCAGGTTGAACAGCGCGTACGACGTGACCGATCCTGTCCGGTCGGCGACGAGGGACCCCGTCATGCGCGTCTTGATCTCGCCCGCCCACGGCTCGTAGCCCTCGAACACGTGGTGC
>NZ_JARKOT010000125.1 GCF_029977985.1 Propioniciclava sp.
GACGGCGGGCGGGACGGTGGGGTCGAGGTCGTCGCTCATGGCGGGCCTCACATCGCTCGTGCGGGCTGTTCGGCTTCGACCTGTTCGGCCTCGACGTGCGCGAACGCGACGCCACGGGCCTGTTCCCGGCCGGGCTGCTCCCGGTCGGGCTTGTGCATGTCCACGGTGCGGCGGGGGCTGCCGACGTCGTAGTTCATGCGTGCCATGTCGTGCCCGAGCCGGTTCGCGATGAACCGCTGTCGCGGGGCTCCGGTCTCGGGGTGCGGCTTGTCGTCCATCCGGCCGAACGCGAGGAACACGTCGCGCTTTTGCAGGTGGCGGTCGCCGTGCATGGCGGCGCCGTCGAACGCGACGATGCTGTGGAAGGTGGTCGGCAGTTGGGTGCGCGACCCGTCGGGGTGGTAGTCGTAGTGGATCTGGCCGGCGCGGAAGAACAGCGTCGGCTTCCCGTTCTCGTCGGAGAACTTCGGCGTGGTGGCGACGAACCCGTAGAAGCCCGCTTCCAGTTCAGGGGTGACGTCGGGCTCCCGCGACGCCGGGGTGGTGGGGTCGTGCTCGCTCATGAGAATGCTCCCTGATCGTGTCGGTCGGCCAGCCGTGCGGCGGCCGTTGCATCAGGGAGGTGTGCTCGCCGCCTCCCGGTCACTCGGCCGGTGCCGACCCCGCGGACTGCGCAGCCGGGGGTTCGCCGGCTTGGAGGAGGCGTTCGATCTCGGCACGGTCTGCCTTGAGTTGCTTCCCGTCGGGGCGGGCCGGCCACGGGGTGAGGTCGGTGATGATCGGCGGCGCCGACCGCAGCAGGGTGACGGCGGTGCCGAACGGCAAGGTTCTGATCCGGTCGGGCGGCATGATCGAGACCCTGCGCACGGACCTCTGGTTGGAGCGGGAGCCGTAGTCGCCGATGGTGGTGGTGTCGGTGAGCTCGTCGCGCTCCCCGATCAGGGTGGAGAGGTCTTGGAGGTCTTTCGAGTTCGACGCGCCGCCGAGGATGAGCTTCACGATGGAGGCGTCCCAGATCGCGCCGGCCTGGTGCTCGCCCCACTTGTCCCGCGCCTGCGCGAGCGACTGCAACACCGCGAGGGTCGTCACCCCGCTCCCGCCGCCCTCAGCCATCAATGTCGGCAGGCTCGGGAGTGGTGCGAGGTTGCCGATCTCATCGAGCGCGAGCAGCAGCGGCGGGTCGAGGCGGGCGCCGGTGGAGCGGGCGGCCAGGCGGCGGGCGGTCTCGATGAGGTCTTCCACCAGCGCCGCCACCAGCGAAGCGCTGTTCCCGGCCCCGGCGCCGGTCGCGAGGAGGAACAGCGTGCCCCGCCGCCGGATGAACGCTTCCGGGTCGAACTCCTCACCCTCTGACGGAGAGACGGTGTCGAGCACGCGCGGGTCGGCGAGCGCGGCGAGGGCGAGGGAGACGCCCTGCCAGATCGAGTCACGGGTGCGGGGTTCGGAGTCGATCATCGACGCCAACGCGTCGTTCCACCCGACCGCGGCGTCGGGGTGGTTGGTGAGGATCGCGACCGCCTCGGCCGCCGCCGAAGGGTCCAGCGTCCACCGGAACAGCTCGACCGGCTTGCGGCGATCCAGCGCGGCGGCGTGCAGCAGGCATTGGAGCGCGGCTCTCGTCTTGCCTTCCCAAAAGTCGCCGCCCTCGACCCCGCCCGAGGACAGGCCGGTGGCCGAGGCGAGGCCGGCGGCGCGGATCATCGCGGTCTGCGGCGACTCGCAGCCCCGGATCGGCGACCACCGCAGACCCGCAGGGAGCCCCTCGGCAAGGCGTTGCGGATCGAACACCGCGACCGGGCCAATGCGCGCCCTCGCGCGCAGGCACGCGGTGAGGTTGTCAGGGCGCGTGCTCGTACAGACGGCCGCGCCCGGCGCGTCGAGGATCATCGGAATCACCACATGGAGACCCTTGCCACTCCGCGGAGCCCCGAGGAGCAGGATGGAGTCTTCGACGCTGGCCCATACCGGGCGGCGGTGCGCGGTACCGATCCGGTACCCCACGTCCGTGGGCGTCGGGTTGTCGAGCGAGGGGCGGAGATTTCCCGCGCGGCGCATCAGCGCACGGGTCGAGGCGACCTGCACGATCTCGTGCCCGGTCGCCGTGCCCTCCTGCCGATGCGGATCAGTGAGCGTCGCCTTGGTGTGGCGGCGCAGCAGCGACCACACCCACACCACCGAGACGATGACGACGGCGAGCATGAGGGCGGTGACGATCCAGTACACCACCGGACTCAGGCCCGATACACCGAGTTCGGCGCCGGGATCACCTGGGTCGAAGACCACCGCGACCCCGCCAGTCAGCCCCGAGGTCGGTTGCGGCAGCCCGGAGACGAACGCGGCGACACTGCCGGCGGCGCGCAGGATGAGCGCGAAGCCGAGCGCGGCGCCGACACCGGCCAGGAGCACGTTGGTGAGCTCGTCGCCCATCGGGGCCGGCTGCCGGCCCTGCCCGCTCACGACAGGCCCCGGATCGCGACGGTGCCGGAGACGCGGCCGACGAGGATCACCTCGGTCGCCCCAGCTCCGGCGATCAGTTTCGGGTCGAGGAGGGCGCGCACCGTGCCGTGCTGGGAGGCATCGGTGTGCCCGGTGACGAGCGCGACGGCGACATCTTCACCGGGAATGAACCCGTCACCCGCCTCGACCAGGACCGGATCGGCTGGGCGGCGCTTCTTGGCCGGCTTCGCCGGCCCCGGCTCAAGTTCCGGGGTCTGCTTCGTGCGGGTGGTGGCGGGGAGGATGTCGGTGAAGGCCGTCCCGTCCGACTCGCGCACCTCGACCCGCACCGGCAACGCCCGGTCGCGCGTCACGAGGTCGATGATCTGTCCGAACATGGCGCGCCGCCACGCCTCTGCCCCTGGGGGCGGGACGACCGGGTGGCCGTCGTGGGTGACGGTGAGGGTGCCGTCCTCGTGCACGACGAGCAACAGCAGTGGCACAGAAACGGGAACCGGAGTAGCGTCGTCATCAGCAGGCTTCATGCCCGTCAGGTGTGCCGACCCTCTCGGCTCAGCCCCTGGCCCGGACCCCCGTCTCGAACAATTCCAGTTCGTCGGGGTGCAGTTGGTGCTGGATCACGAACGATCTTGACTTGATCTTCCACAGGCCCTGCCCGACGCCGAGCCCGGTGAGCAGCTTCCGCTCCGTTCCCGACAAACCGAGCGAGGCGCCGGTGTAGTCGAGCTGGTCACTGGACTGCCGGTAGACCACTCTCGTCTCGGCGTTCGCGAGGAGGGAGTTCGCGAGCGACCGCATGGCCGACCCCGCATCGCCGACGTTTTCGAGGTCGGCGATGCGATGGAAGATCAACATGTTCGCGATCCCATAGGCCCTGGCGAGCCGCCAGTGCGCATCC
This sequence comes from Propioniciclava sp., assembly GCF_029977985.1. GTDB lineage: Bacteria > Actinomycetota > Actinomycetes > Propionibacteriales > Propionibacteriaceae > Propioniciclava. The sequence continues at coordinate 3,356 of NZ_JARKOT010000125.1, forward strand.
ATCCGGCGCAGCAGCGCCGGGTGCTGCATGAGTCTCCACGCTTCGTCATAGATGCACCATCGCTGCCCGCCGTCCGGGTCGAGCAGCGCCGATTCCATCCACGCGCTGGAACACGTCATCAACACCGAGATCAGCGTCGAGTTCTCGGTGACGCGGCTCAGATCGAGGGAGACCATCGGCAGGGTCGGATCGAACTTCTCCGTGCTGGGGCCGTCGAACAGGCCGGCGAGATCACCCCCGACCAATCTGCGCAGCGCGTGCCCGGCCATGCGGCCGTCCTCGGCCAGCCGCCCGTCCGGGTCGTTCGACGGGGCGAGCAGGTGCGCCACCACCATCGGCAGAGTCGGCACCGTGTTCTCCGCGACGGTCTGCGCGAGCGCCGCGTCGACGGCGGTGTGTTCCAGCGGGCTCATGGGGCGTTCGAGCACGGTCTCGGTGAGCGCGCCGACGAGGTCGCGGCGGCGCGAGGCGACGGTCGCGGCCCACTGCTCGTCGTCCATCGACCGGGGCCGGTATCCCTCATCGAGCGGGTTGAGACGCGTGCGGAGGCCGTGGCCGAGGGTGATCGCCCGGCCCCCGACGGCCTCGCACACGGGCGTGTGCTCGCCTTTCGGGTCACCGGGCACGTACACGCGCCGCCCGAACGCGAGCGAGCGCGTGTAGAGCGACTTCGCGAGCGCCGACTTGCCGGAGCCGACGATGCCGGCGAGGACGAGGTTCGGGGCGGTGATCTGGCCTTGGGCGTAGAGCACCCACGGGTCATACACAAAGCTCCCGCCGCTGTAGAGGTCCTGGCCGACGAACACGCCCCCGCTGCCGAGGCCGCCTTCGGCGAGGAACGGGTAGGCGCCGGCGAGCACCGCGGAGGTGTCTTGATGCCTCGGCACCCGGAACCGGCCCGGCGTGCGCAGCGCGGCCGGCCCCGGTTCCCCGGCCGAGGGAAGATACCGGGTGGCCTTGCGCTCGGCGCGCTCCGCGGCCGCCTTCTCCCGCGCCTGGGCGCGCTGGGTGCGGTGTTGTGCGGCGACGAGCTCGGCGGCGGCCCGGCGGCGCTGCTTGCGCAGGCGTCGCCGCTCCTTGGCGGGGGTCACGAGTACCGAGGTGTGCAGCCGTTCCGCCTCCCGCTGCTGGCCGGTCATCGGGTGATCCCACGGGCTTCGGCGACGTCGGCGATCGCGTCGGGCAGGAACCACGACCCGTCCCGCCGATCCTGCCCCCGATGCCGACCCCGCGCCGGCTCTTCCGCGGCAGGCGTCCCCACCGCCGGTGCCTTGGCTGCCGGCGCATCGGCCTGCACCGGGGTGTCGATGCCGAGCAGGTCCGGGTCGGGTGGTGTGTCGATCTGCCGGGTCAGGCCGACGTAGCCGAGGTCGGGACTGTAGGTGAGGGCGTAGACGTCTCGGGTCGCGACCCGGTCGGCGGGTGTCTGCGGCGGGGTGTCGTAGACGTACCCGTTCTCGAGCGCGTCCTGGACGGTCTCGTCGCCGGCATCCCAGCCGGCGAGGAACTCGATCGCGGCGTCCGTGCCTTGCCGGTCGATCATCTCGATCACCGGGTCGGCCTCGCCGCCTTGCAGGAACACGACACTGATCCAGCGCTCATCCCGGGCCGGCTGCCAGGCGATCCGTCCGGCTCGGTTGAACGCCCGGTCGAGTGTCGTATCGGCCTGGTCGACGAGTGCCGAGGCTTCGTGGAGGGCTGCGGCCGTCTCGAATGCGAGCTGGGAGCCTGCGGCCGGGTCGCCGTCGTCGGTTGTAGCGCGGCCGGTGTGGTGCTGGTGGGCGCGGGCGAGCTGGTCGAGCACCTGCCCCAGTCGGCGGGTGGTCGCCAGCGTCTCCCCAATGATCGGATACAACACGTCGGGGTCCTCGACGTGCTGGGTCGCGTGTGCAAGCCCCCGGATGGCTTCTGACGCCTCGCGTGCGTCGGCGTGCGGGTCGGAATAGGTCGGCATGATCGGCTCCCTTGAACTGGCGGACACAGCAGACGCCCCGACCCCGGAGGTGAAAGGGGGTCGGGGCGCTGTACCGGCCAGGTGCACCCCGGCGGCCACGGGACCGCCGGTCAGATGCGGCGTGCGAGCGGGAGGGCCGCGGCCGTGAACGCGGCCGCCTGCTGCCCGACCAGCAGCCGCGTCTCGCAGGAGGACTGGATTGCGGCCTGCTCGATCGCGGCGACCGCGCTATCGAGCTCGTCAGTGGTCGGCGCGGTGACGGCGATCAGGCCCGTATACCGCAGGAGCCCGTGTCCGGCCGTGAGGTCGTTCTCTTGCCGGAGCACGTCCTGGTACTCCGCGGACTGGCTGGCGTCCTCGATCTGCCCGAGCTTCGCCCGCTGGTTCGAGTCGCTGATGTATTCGACTTTCTTCTTGCGGATGTCACGGACGGCCTGGTCGGTGCGCATCGGGGTGCACAGCAGGCTGATGGAGCGTTGCACGCCGGTGGAGAGCATCACCGGGGCGAGGAACCCCGGATAGGTCAACGCCCGCGGCCACTCGCTGATCCACAACACCGCGTGATACCCCGAATCGGTGCGCAGCCGGTCCCACGTCTCGACCACGGCGACCGGGCCGGCGGTGGCGAGCTGGTGGCCGAGCTGCCCGTGCCGCTCCAAGGTGGGGCCGATCGCGGGATCGTAGGCGGTGCGCAGCATCACCGCGAGCTCCCCGGTCGTCAACCACCCGGACGGGTCCAAATCAGCGGCACGGAGCGCGGCGAGCAGGGTCGACATTTCTTGTCTGAGCACGTTCGCTGCGCCCTTGATGCCGCCGCCGGCGGTGCGGATCTGCCGGCCCGCCGCCCGCATATCCAGGCTCAGTGACAGGGTGGTGGCGTGGCGTTCCCCGGCGGGGCCGGCCCGGTCGATGAGCTCGGCGTAGGTGGTCGCCACCCACGAGTCGTCGCCGGGGGAACCGTGCTCGGCCCACCATTCCGCGAGGCCCTGCCCCGAGTCGGGCAGCGTGCGCTCCAGCACCTGCAAGGCGGCGACTCGTCCGGAGCGGCAGACGGTGGCGAGCACGCGCCCCCAGGAGGTGACGCGGCGGTGCTGCTCGGCCGGGTCGAGGAGCACGAACGCGGGATGGGTGACCGCGACGGCGACGGTGAGGGTCGAACTGGTGGGGTCGTGGATCATGCCCGCCCCGGTGACCGGGTCGACGTACTCCCGCAGCCGCGCCATATCGCCGGGCAGCGCGAGGGTGCCCTCCGGTCTCGGGGCGACGATGCGGCGCCGGTAGAGCAGCTGCCCGCCCGTGGTGCGCCACAGCCACCAGAACCCGACCGGCACCCACTCCACGAGCGGGCGGGCGCCGGCCTTGACCCAGGTGACGAGGATCGCGAGCCCCCAGATCGGTGCGGAGTATGCGAGGAGGATGCCGCCGCCCAGGTAGAAGGCCAGGACCAGGGCGGCGCCGCCGATGCCGACCGCGATCAGCTGCGACAGCGACAGGCCGAGGATGATGCCGCGGCGGGTGAGGCGGGAGAACTTCACCGGCTCCAGCTCGCTGCCGGTGCTCTGTTCGGTCGAGGCCATGGGGTTATCCCTTTCCGTCCGTGGGCGTCTTCGGCAGCGGCGGGGACGGCGGAGGCGGCGTGCCCCCACCCGGCCCGCCATTGCCACCGGGCTTGCCCCCGTTGCCACCGCCGTTGTTGGCGTGGTCGGTGGTGGCTTCGGCCTGCTCGCCGAGCTGACGGCCGGCCTTCGGCCCGGCCTCGGAGCTGTCCTTGGCGACCTTCACCGCGGCGGTGGCGACCATCACCGGGACCGGGCCCGGCGTCGGACCATTGCCGCCCGGTGTCGGGGTCTGCCCCGGCGATGGCGAGGGGGTCGGCGGCTTGCCCTTCGGTGCTTGACCGCCGCTGTCCTTGCCGCCGCCGCTCTTGTCGCCGCCTCCGTCGAGCACCTTCTTCGCGTCGTCGCCCTTGGGTTTCGTCGGCAACGGCACGGGCCGGTTGAGGGCGTTCTTCGCGTCCTGCTCGCTGCCGATGGAGTTGTAGAGGTCGAAGCCGACGAAGCTGATGAGCCGGTACACCAGGTACGGGCTGAACGCCGCGATGCCCATGAGCACGATCCCGGCGATCGGCTCGGTGACCGCGGTCAGATCGGCCGTGATGGGGGTCGCGACCTGCGTGATCGCGACGAGGAACACCACGACGAGCACGAGCTTGGACACGCACAGGGCGACGAGGAACATCGCCCATTTGCCGATCCACCCGCGGGTGGCGTCCCAGGACGCGCCGGAGAGGGCGAGCGGGGCGAGCACGACACTCACGAGGATGAGCGCTTTGCGGATCAGCAACGTCAGCCAGACGATGCCGACGGCGGCGATCATCAGCCCGGCGAGGAAGATGCTGATGATCGCGCCGACGCCGGGGGCGGCGATGTTCAGTGCGGCCAGGGCGTGTGCGAGGAGGAGGAGTTTGTCACCGAGTGTTTCTGTGGTCTCACCGGCTGCCTGCACGATCCCGATCGAGAGCTGATCGACCGCCTCCAACAGCAAGGCCGTCAGTGTCAGCACGACGAACGAGCCGAGGATCGACTTGCCGGCCCCGAGCGCTGCCCGGCTGAGGGCGCCGGGGTCGCGGCGGACGAGGCCGGTGATGAGCTGGAGGCAGAAGAAGATCGCCACGACGAACAGGGCGATGCCGAAGACGATGTTGTAGACGGATACGAAGCCCTCGTGGGTGAGATCGACCAGGGTCGTCGTGTCGAACACGGTCCACATGGCCTCCATCAGCCAGGCCGCGGCTCCGGCCATCGAGGAGGCGAGCCAGTCGAACGGGGCCGCGATCAGGCTCGCGGTGCCCTCGCCGACCGCATCGCATACGTTCGAGATGACGGGGATATCGCAGACGCTCACGCCGCCGCTCCTTTCGGGAATCAGTGCTGGTGGGAACTCCGGGCGCGGTGCCCGCCGCAGGCGTGCGGACAAGTGCCAACTGGGTGGTCAGATGCCAACTCGGTGGACACGTTGGGCGGTCAAAGGGCCAACTCCGACGCACGTTTCGCGGCCGAATCGCGGCTAGACCTGCTGGCCCACGCCCCAGAAGAAGTTGATGAGCGCGACGCTGGCGCCACAGACCACGGCGGCCCCGCAGGAGATGAGCAGCCCCGTCTTGCCGCGGCCGGCCAAGTGGGGGTTGCTGCTGTTGGAGCCGTAGGCCCACACCACCGCCGAGATGATGAGGGCGAGGACGGCGAGCACGAGGCCGACGGTCATCACGGCGCCCACGATCACGCGGAGCTGTTCGATGCCGGGAAGCCCGGAGCTGTTGGGGTCGATGTCGATCACGGCAAGTCCTTTCACGAGACGAGATGGGTGGATCTGCCGCAAGGTGTCCTGCGCACACCACAGCGCCCGTTCCGCGGGGAAGCCGGAACGGGCGCAGACCAGAAAAAGAAGGGCGGGTGGGGTTAGAGCTGTTCGCCGACCGATACGAGCCAGTTGATCCAGGCGACACCACCGCCGGCGAGAATCGCGGCGCCGAGAGCGACGAGCACCCCGACGCGGCCTTTGGCGGCCATCTGGTAGTTACCGCCCGCCGAGCCGACCGCCCAGCAGATCGCGGACACGATCACCATGAGCACCGCGACCACGAGGACGAACATGAGCAGGGCGCCGGCGATCTCGCGCAGCTCGGCGATCCCGCTCAGCCCCTCGAAATCCGGGAAGATATCCATGCCGACAGGTGCACCCCGCGCCTCCCTCGGCCCGTTCACAGGCTCCGTGCCGGGCCGTGGCCCGCGTCCAGCTCCGGCGTAGCGAACGGCGACGCTCCGGCCGTTTGCCGCACCGTCCGGGACGTGCCGGTCTGCGCTGCGTCGCGCGTTGGGGTCTCAGGTGTTCGGCGGGTCGCAGCTGGATGTTGCGTGTACCAGTGGCGCAGCAGCCGGCCGTCGTCGGCCCATTCGTCGCCGATGGTGTCGGCGTAGTCGCGTCGCCGCGACCACTCGGTGTGCCCGGCGGGGTCGTGCAGGCGGTGCCAGTTGGTGGCCTGCTCGAACCGGGCCTCACGCGCCCGCGCCAGCGACGAGACATATCCGACCACGCGGCCCGGCAGCTCGGGCTCGTCCCGGTGCGCCCGCCAGGAGCGGATGAGCGTCTCCTCGTCGCGCTCGTGCTCGGCTGCGTCGACGGTGAGCACGTTGGCGCGTACCCAGGCCGCGTCGTGTCGGTCGCCGAGCCAGGCGATGGCCTGCGCGAGCTCGACCGTGCGGTGCTCCTCGACTGGCAGCGGGTCGTCGCGGTGCTCACGCCACAGCGTCACCGTCTCGCGGTGCAGCCGGTCATACGTCTCGCCGTCATCGCTGAGGTCGGCGATGAGGACGGCCCGGTCCCACCGGGCATAGTCGGCGGGGTGGGTGCGGGCGAACCAGGCTTCCGCCTGCCGGGTCTCGATCAACGGAGGCCGCCCCTCGGTCGGCGCCGAATCGTCTGCGGTATCCATGCCGACAGGTGCGCAAGGCCATCCTTGCCGTGACGATGACGGGCGGGCCGCTTACATTAGATGTACGAATCGTGCATCAGATGCAATCGACTGGGAACCCGCGTTCTCCGCGTGATTCCCGGCGAATCCGGGGCGCCACAGGGCCGGCGGCGGGCTATTCGGGTGGTTCGAATATCCGAGACTTAAACCGGCGCTAGCAATTATTCGAAGCGGTTGAAATGTCCATGCCACGAGGAGCGCGGCAGAACCCATGGGGGTCGGCGACGGTAGGCTGAGGTCGTCGGGCGAGGAGGGATCGCAAGCATCTGGTGCCATGCGCGACGCTGATCTGAGAGGTGGTCTGTTGGCGCAGGAGGTCCCCGTTCCCGGTAACCCGG
>NZ_JARKOT010000132.1 GCF_029977985.1 Propioniciclava sp.
ACCTCGTTGCCGGTGACGAGGCGATGATGGCGTGGCACGACGACGACGAGGTGGGACGCGATTCGGCGCTGGCGATCGCGCGTCACCTCGACCGCCCGCGCACCGCGTACGACGTGGAGGTCAAGGGCGGCCACGTGTGGCACTGCTCGCTGTCTCTACGAGCCGACGAGGGCGCCCTGACCGATGAGCAGTGGGGAGCGATCGCCCGCGACTTCATCACCGCGATGGAGTTCGACGACAACGAGGGCACGAAGGCTCCGTGCCGGTGGGTTGCCGTGCGCCACGGTGTGTCGACGAACGGCAACGACCACATCCACATCGCCGTGAACCTGGTGCGCGAGGACGGCACCAAGGCGTCGACGCACCACGACTTCCGACGCGCGCAGACTGCCGCCCGTGCACTCGAAGCGAAGTACGGGTTGGAGGAGTTGGAGTCGGTGCGCGCGGAGCGCTCGACGCGCGGCTACAACCCCGCCGAGCGCGAGGCTCAGGCACGTGCCCGCGCGCGTGCCAAGCACGAGCGAAGCCGGTCGAAGCTGGGCGCGGACGCACCGACCTGGGAGGCGTTGGCCGGCGACGACCGGCAGGCACTCATTGCGTCGGAGTTGCGCACCGATCAGCCGCGCTACCTCCTGGCATTGAAGGTGCGTGCGGCCTCGACAGCGAGCGACAGTGAAGCCGAGTTCGTGCGTCGCATGCGGCGGTCTGGGCTGCTGGTCCGACCCCGCTATGCGGACGGCCGAACTGACGTCATTACCGGCTACTCAGTGGCCGAGCGGCCGCAGGCCGGCGAGCGGCCGATCTGGTACGGCGGCGGCCACCTGGGCCGCGACCTCACGCTGCCCAGGCTGCGCGATGGCTGGCCCGACACGGTCACCGGCGCGAGCGAAGCGGCGGACGAATGGAACGCCGCCAAGCGGGGCCGGCGCGTGGTCGCACCCGGACGCGAAGCGAGCGAACCAGACCCGGAGCTGTGGGATAAGCGCAACGCCGAGCTGAGCCAGCTCGTG
>NZ_JARKOT010000133.1 GCF_029977985.1 Propioniciclava sp.
CACGGTCGGGTCGAGCTGGTTGTTCATCGTGGCGACGTCGCCGCTGGCGGTGATCGGGTCGGGGTTGGCGATGAACTGGCCGATCCAGTCCAGCTGGCCGGTCTTGATCATGTCCTCGCCGGACTGGTTGGAGTCCAGGCCGACGTACTGCACCTCGTTGATCGCCGGGACGCCGTCGCGGAAGTTGGCGTTGCCCTCGATGGAGTAGGACGCGTCCGAGGTGGTCTTCACCTGGTACGGGCCGGAGCCGACCGGCTTGGGGTTGGTCTCGTCCATCCACTTGTCGATGGACGACCAGACGTGCTTCGGCACGATCCAGCTGTTCCCGAGCAGCAGGGGCGCCGAGGTGAACTGGGGCTCGTCGTAGGCGAGCACGACGGTGGTGTCGTCGGAGGCCGTGGCGGAGGTCAGGTGCTCGGACTTGTTCGAGCCGTAGCCGAAGGTGAACACGACGTCCTCGGCGGTCAGCGGCTGGCCGTCGTTCCACTTCAGGCCGGACTTGATCTTGATGGTGATCGTCTTCCCGTCCGCGCTGTAGGTGTAGCTGTCGCCGATCAGGCCGGTCGGAGCGGCCGCGGACAGCTCGTTGAAGAAGAACAGCGGCTCGTAGATCGCGCCGAAGGTGGCGTGCATGGCGGTGTCGACGTGGAACGGGTTGAAGTCGACGGTGATCGGGGTGGAGTTGCCGGACCACACCCGCAGGACGGGCGCCTTGACCGGGGTGCCGCCGGACGATGTGTCCTGCGGGGCGGGTGCGGGTGAGGTGCATCCGGTGAGGGCGACCGAGAGGGCCACGGCTGCGCCGGCAAGTGCTCTGGGGATCTTCTTCACGTCTTCGACTCCTCGCTCGAAGGTGGCCGCAGCGATGCGGATGCTCCGACAGTACTGGAAAGGATCTATCTATAAACAGTCTTTACTATTACGCTCTGGTCACGATCCAGGGACGGGGTGGGGCGTCGGTAGGATTCCGGCGTGACGCAGACGGTGTTGGTGATCGGATCCGGAGGCCGCGAGCACGCGCTGGCGTGGGCGCTGGCCCGCGACCCGCAGGTGGTCGTCCACATCGCGCCCGGCAACCCCGGCACCGCCGCGGTCGGCACCAACCACCCCGTGGACCCGCTGGACGGCGAGGCGGTGGCCGCGCTGGCGGTGGAACTGGCCGCCGACCTGGTCGTGGTCGGGCCGGAGGCGCCGCTGGTGCTCGGGGTCGCGGACGACGTGCGCGCGCGGGGGATCCCGGTGTTCGGGCCTTCTGCGGGGGCGGCGCGGCTGGAGGGCAGCAAGGCGTTCGCCAAGGAGATCATGGAGTCCGCCGGCGTGCCCACCGCGGACGCCCGGCTCTGCCTGGACATGGGCGAGGTGCTGGCCGCGCTGGACGAGTTCGGGCCGCCCTACGTGGTGAAGGACGACGGCCTGGCCGCGGGCAAGGGCGTGATCGTCACCGATGACCGCGACGCGGCGATCCGGCACGCGGCGAGCTGCCACCGGGTGATCGTCGAGGAGTACCTGGACGGGCCGGAGGTGAGCCTGTTCGCGCTGAGCGACGGCGAGCACGTGCTGCCGTTCGAGCCGGCGCAGGACTTCAAGCGGGTCGGCGACGGCGACGCGGGCCCCAACACCGGCGGCATGGGTGCCTACACGCCGTTGCCGTGGGCGCCGGCCGGGCTGACCGACGAGGTCGTCCGGACGGTGATCCAGCCGACGGTGGACGAGCTGCGCCGCCGCGGCACCCCGTTCGTCGGCCTGGTCTATGCCGGGCTGGCGCTCACCTCGCGCGGCCTGCGGGTGGTCGAGTTCAACTGCCGCTTCGGCGACCCGGAGACCCAGCCGCTGCTGACCCGGCTGCAGACCCCCTTGTACGAGGTGCTGCTGGCTGCGGCCACGGGCCGGCTGGCCGGCCACCCGCCGCTGGAGTGGGGCAGCGGGGCCGCCGTGGGCGTGGTGGTGGCCGCCGAGGGCTACCCGGAGGCGCCGCGCAAGGGCGACCCGATCACCGGAGCCGACCAGCCGGGGGTGTTCCACGCCGGCACCGCACTGGACGCGTCCGGCCACCTGGTCAGCGCGGGCGGCCGCGTCCTCACCGTCGTGGGTACCGGCGACACCCTCGCCGAGGCCCGCGACGCCGCCTACGCCAAGGTCGCCCGGATCTCGCTCCCCGGTGGCTTCTCCCGCTCCGACATCGCCCTGGCTGCCTCCCGCCCCCCCGCTCCCCCCGCCGAATTGTCAGAACCTCAGCCGGTCGTGGGCGGCACAAATTCTGACAACTCGGAGGTGGAGGGATGATTCCCGATGTCCTGGCCACGCGGTACGCGTCGGCGGCGATGCGCGAGATCTGGTCGCCGGAGGCGAAGATCGTCGCCGAGCGGAAGCTGTGGCTGGCGGTGCTGCGGGCGCAGGCCGAACTCGGCGTCGACTTCGGCGGGGACGACCCGGAGCGGGTGATCGCCGACTACGAGCGGGTGGTCGGGCAGGTGGACCTCGCCTCCATCGACGCACGCGAGCGGGTCACCCGGCACGACGTGAAGGCCCGGATCGAGGAGTTCAACGCCCTCGCCGGGCACGAGCACGTGCACAAGGGCATGACCAGCCGCGACCTCACCGAGAACATCGAGCAGCGGCAACTGCTGTCGTCCCTGGAACTCGTCCGGGAGCGGATCGTCACCGTGCTGGTGAACCTCGCGCGGCTGGCCGTGCAGTACCGCGACCTGCCGATGGCCGGACGGTCGCACAACGTCGCCGCGCAGACCACCACCCTGGGCAAGCGGTTCGCCTCGGCCGCGGACGAACTGCTGGTCGCCTTCGACCGGGTGGACGAGCTGGTCCGGCGCTACCCGGCGCGCGGCGTGAAGGGCCCGATGGGCACCGCCCAGGACATGCTCGACCTGCTCGGCGGGGACGCGGCGAAGCTCGCCGAGCTCGAGCAGAAGGTCGCCGGCCACCTCGGCTTCGGCGGCGTGTTCACCGCGACCGGCCAGGTGTACCCGCGATCGCTCGACTACGACGTGCTCACCGCGCTGGTGCAGGTGGCGGCCGGGCCGTCCAGCCTGGCGACGACGATCCGGCTGATGGCCGGGCAGGAGTTGGTCACGGAGGGTTTCAAAGAGGGCCAGGTCGGGTCGTCGGCGATGCCGCACAAGATGAACACGCGCTCCTGCGAGCGGGTGAACGGCCTGATGGTGGTGCTGCGCGGGTACGCGTCCATGGCCGGCGAGCTGGCCGGCAACCAGTGGAACGAGGGCGATGTCGCCTGCTCGGTCGTCCGCCGGGTGGCACTGCCGGACGCCTGCTACGCGCTCGACGGCATGTTCGAGACCTTCCTCACGGTGCTGGACGAGTTCGGCGCCTTCCCCGCGGTGATCGAGGCCGAGCTGCAGCGGTACCTGCCGTTCCTTACCACGACCAAGGTGCTGATGGCCGCGGTCCGGGCCGGGGTGGGACGGGAGGCTGCGCACGAGGCGATCAAGGAGCACGCGGTCGCCGTCGCCCTGGCGATGCTCTCGGGCGCGGCGACCAACGACCTGTACGACCGGCTGGCCGCGGACTCCCGCCTGGGCCTGACCCGCGAGCAGCTCGCCGCGGTCGTGGTCGACCCCCTCGAACTCACCGGCTCCGCCCGCGACCAGGTGGACGCGATCGCCACCCGGGTGGCCGGACTCGCCGCGCAGTACCCGGACGGGGCGGCCTACACGCCGGGTTCAGTCCTCTGAGCCGAGGTCGTGGTTGGCCACGAACACCCCGGACGGATCGACCTGCCGCCGAACGGCCCGCAGCCGGGCCAGGGTCGCAGGGCCGAACAGGGACCCCGGATCGACGGCGTCCTCGGTGAAGTTGGCGAACCGGCGTCCGCTCGACCAGGGCCGCAGGGCGGTCACCGCCGAGGCGGCGTCGACCAGGCCCTGGGCGGCGAGCCCCGGCGTGGCGGCGACGGCGACGAAGAACCCGGCGTAGCCGGCCGGAAGCTGGTCGAGGGCGCCACCATCGGACGCCGGGCGGCCCAGCGCGCCGCCGAGGTGGCGGATCTCCGCGCTGAGCAGCGTCGTGCCGGATTCTGCACCCGCTGCGGCCACGAGCGCGTCCGCGGCGTCGGCGTCGAAGTCGTCCAGCAGCAGGTGGTCGGATACCGACGGCGTCGGTCCCTCCGGATCGAGGTGGATCCGGGCGAGCGCGGCCGCGGGGACACGTCCGAACGTGTCGATCTCCGGCTCCAGCGCCCGCAGCGGCGCGAGGAGCTCGGCGGCGCGGTCGTTCCCGGCCAGCACAGCCCCGTCGACCACGGCCAGCTGGCGCCCGCGGATGAACTCCGGCACCTCCGGCAGCGGCGGGACGCTGAGCAGGCGCAGTGACGTGGTGACCTCTTCGGCCAGCCCGTGCGTCCAGCCCGCCCAGGCCCGGCAGACCTCCGTCGCCTGGGCCGCGTCCCAGACCAGCATGCCGGCGTAGGCGTCCGGCACCGGAAGCAGCCGGATCTCCAGCGCGGTGACCACGCCGAAACTGCCTCCGCCGCCGCGCAGGGCCCAGAACAGGTCCGGGTGGTGCTCGGCGTCGGCGCGCACCAGGCTGCCGTCGGCCAGCACGACCTCGGCCGCAACCAGGTGGTTGCAGGCCAGCCCTTCGCTGCGGGCGTACCAGGACAGCCCGCCGCCGAGGCAGTACCCGGCGGCCGCCACGTCCGGGGAGCTGCCGTGCATCGCAGCCAGGCCGGAGGCCGCCGCGGCAGCCACGACCTGGTCCCACAGCGTGCCGCCGACGATCCGGGCGACCTGCCGGTCGCGGTCGATCGAGACCCCGGTGAAGTCCGACAGGCGCAGCAGCACGGCGTCGGCCAGGCGACCGGACAGCGGGCCGGCGTTGTGGCCGGAACTCTGCGGCACGATCCGCAGGCCCGCCGCCGTGGCGGATCGCACGATCGCGACCACGTCGTCGACGCTGGTCGGCACGGCGACCGCCGCCGGCCGCTGGTCGACCGCGACGTTCCATGGGGTACGGGCGGCGTCGTAGCCGGGGTCTCCGGGCAGGAAGACGCGTCCGTCCAGCAGCCCGCGCAGCGATTCGGCGGCGGGGCCGGGAGGAGCCATGGTGGATTCGATCACTTCGCTCTCCTTCGTAGGGTGCCTCGAATCTGCCCGTCCGGACGGGGCGGGGGCCATCCCCGGCGGGTGGGGAGTCCGCCCTCCCGCGAACCCGGGGTGGTATGACTTCCCAGCTTTGTGGGATGTCGGCGCAGCCTCCTGCGGGAGCACACTGGCGACCATGGGGAGGGCGCTGGCCGCTGAGCGCGTGCGCAGGGACGTGGAGGTGCTGGCTCGCGCGGGCCTGTCGCTGCCCGTCTTCGTGCACGAGGCGATGGCCTCGCTGGAGCGCGCCGTGCCGTTCGACTCGGTCTGCGTGGGCACCATGGACCCCAGCACCGGGCTGCTCACCGGCCACCTCAAGGTCGGCGGCCTCGCGGCCGTGGACGGGCACGACCACGAGTGGGGACTGATCGAGTACGGGCGCAGCGATCCGACGAGTTACCTGCAGATGGCCGCACGCGGGGTCACCGCTGCGGGCGTGCGGGCCGGCACGCTGGGTGACCCCGCGGGCTCGGTTCGGGTCGAGGAGTTCATGCGGCCGCACTTCCGGTTCTCCGACGAGCTGCGGACGCTGTGCGTGGACGAGCGCGGGCGGGCCTGGGGCGGGGTGGCCCTGTTCCGGCTGGAGGGTGACCCGGGTTTCGACGCCGACGAGGTGGACTACCTCGGCTCGCTCAGCGGC
>NZ_JARKOT010000146.1 GCF_029977985.1 Propioniciclava sp.
GACGGCCGGTGTCGACAGTTCGATCTCCGGCAGGGCGAGCACCCAGTGGTAACTGCCGCGGCTCAACACCGGGACCAGTTCGTCGCCGCGTCCGGTGCCGAGCGCCGTCATGCCGTGCAGCGAGAAGGGCACGTCGGCGCCGAGTTCGGCGCCCAGCGCAGCCAGGTCGCCGGGCGAGACGTCGATGCCCCACAGGGTCGAACAGGCCACCAGGGCGGCCGCCGCGTTCGCCGACCCGCCCGCCATGCCGCCCGTCACCGGGATCGTCTTGCGGATCACGATCTCCGCGCCCCGCCGGTGCGCGCCGCCGTGCCGGTCGGCCAGCAGCCGGGCGGCCTTGACGGCGAGGTTCGAGTCGTCCGCCGGCACCAGCCCCGCCTGCGCGCCCGCCACGGTGATGCGGTACGTGCCCGGGGGAGCGTCGCGAACCCCCAGGTCGTCGAACAGGCTCAGGGCCTGGAACACCGTCGCCAGTGGGTGGTAGCCGTCTGCTCGCGCGGCCCCCACGCGCAGCGCGAGATTCACCTTGCCCGACGCGCGCACCTTCACCCACCCGGGGCCAGGGGCCAGCGACGACAACGGTGCCATGAGCCCTTCCTACCAGTCCGGCGGGCCGGAAGGAACAGGTTCGTCGCGACCGGCTCGCCCCAGGGCCTCAACCCGCTCGGGCGGCCGGACTCAGGGCAACTGTTCGGCGACGCGGGCGAAGGCGGCGATGTCCAGCACCTCGCCGCGCGCCTGCGGGTCGACACCGGCGGCGTCCAGTGCCAGAGCCGCCGCAGCGGCCGAGCCGAACAGCCCGGCCAGCGCACCGCGCAGCATCTTGCGCCGCTGCCCGAAGGCCGCGTCGACCACGGCGAACACCCGCTCCCGGCTCGCGGACGTGGCCGGCGGGTCACGTCGCTCCACGGCGACGAGCCCCGAGTCCACGTTCGGCACCGGCCAGAACACGGTCGGCGGCACGGTGCCGACGCGCCGCGCCGACGCGTACCACGCGAGCTTCGCGCTCGGGACGCCGTACGTGCGGCTCCCGGGCGGGGCAGCCAGGCGGTCGGCCACCTCGAGCTGCACCATGACGAGCCCGCGGGCGATCGTTGCGAACCGCTCCATGACGTGCAGGATCACCGGCACGCTCACGTTGTACGGCAGGTTGGCGACGACCGCGGTGGGCTGCGGGTCTGGCAGCGTGTCGACGGCGAGGGCGTCCGACTCCACCACCGTCAGCCGTTCGGACGCCGCCGGTGCCCGTTCGGCGACGGTCCGGGGCAGGCGGGCGGCAAGGCTGGGCTCGATCTCGACGACCGTGACGTGCTGCGCCACGTCGAGCAGACCGAGCGTCAACGACCCCAGCCCCGGCCCGATCTCCAGGACGACGTCGTCCGGCCCGATCCCCGACGCCGCGACGATGCGGCGCACCGTGTTCGGGTCGTGCACGAAGTTCTGGCCGCGCTGCTTGGTGGGCCGCAGGTCGAGCTCGGCCGCCAGTTCGCGGATGGTGCGCGGGTCGAGCAGCATCACGCCCCCCAATCGCCGAACAGCGCCGTCGCGTTGGCGTCCAGCTGGGCGCAGAAGCCCGCGAGATCCTCGCCGCGCACCTCGGCCATGAACCGCACGGTGTGCGGCAGCAGGTAGCTCGCGTTCGGACGCCCCCGCACCGGGACGGGCGTCAGGTAGGGGGCGTCGGTCTCGACGAGGACGCGGTCGGCGGGGGCCAGGCGGAGCGCTTCGCGGAGGTCCTCGTTGGCCTTGAACGTCACCGTGCCCGGGAACGACAGGTACGCGCCGGCGTCCAGGCACCGACGGGCGAACGCGGCGTCGCCGGAGAAACAGTGCAACTGGACGCGGTCCGGCCAGCC
>NZ_JARKOT010000148.1 GCF_029977985.1 Propioniciclava sp.
TTCGTGATCCTGCTGTTCTCCCCGATCAGCTATCCGGTGGAGCGGATGCCGCAGGCCGTCCAGGCCGTGCAGGCGTTCCTGCCCTTCCAGCCGATGGCCGAGGTGATGCGCGCCGGGCTCGCGTCCGGCGACTTCACCGTGTCCGCACAGTCGGTCGCCGTCCTCGCCGCCTGGTGCGGGCTGTCCCTGGTCGGCGCCACCCTTGCCCTCCGCAAGCAGGCCTGAGCCTTCTCCCTCCTCACCTCCCCGCCGACTTGTCAGAGTCTGTGCCGGCTATAGGCGGCTGACGTTCTGACAAGTCGGCAAAGGCGAGGGGGTCAGAGGTCGACGGTGCCGGAGATGACCGTGCGGACGCGGCCGCCGATCCAGATCTCCGTCCCGTCGTCGTGGACGAAGACCTCGCCGTGCCGGCCCACCTCCGAGCCCTGCGTGGCCACGTACGTCGCCGGCACCACCCCGCGCGACCGCAGCCACTGCGCGACGGCGGCGTTCAGGCTGCCGGTCACCGGGTCCTCCCAGTGGCCGACGATGCCGCGCACCTCGTAGGCATACTCGTCCGGGCTCAGGCCGACCAGGCCGAGGTAGTCGCGCGGTCCGAGCCAGGTGCGGTCCACCCAGGCCCGGCGGACGGCGTCCGCGTCGGTCAGTTCGACCATCATCCACGGCGGACCGTTGTCGCCCCACTCGTGGGCGACCCAGTCGGTGCGGGGCATGCCGAGCGCCCCTTCCGCGATCGCCAGGTGGGCCTCGTCCAGCGGGCCCGAGCGCCGCCGCGGCGGGGCGGCGAAGGCGAGCCGGTCAGCGTCCACGCGCACCCGGACGAGCCCGGCCGCGCACTCCTGCACCACCGTCCCGGCATCGAGCGGACGGCCGCCGGCAGCCAGCCAGGCGGACGCCGAGCCGAGGGTGGGGTGACCCGCGAACGGCAGCTCCTCGGTGACCGTGAAGATCCGCACCCGGTAGTCGGCGCCCGGCGTGGTCGGCGGCAGCAGGAAGGTGGTCTCGGAGAGGTTCGTCCATGCCGCGAACTCCTGCATCGCCGCACCGTCGAGCCCGACGGCGTCGTGCACGACGGCCAGCGGGTTGCCGGTGATGCCGCCGTCTCCGAAGACGTCGACCTGGGTGAACCGCCGGCGCATGGCCGCCCCCGCCGCCGTGGTTCAGTCGCCGAGTCCGGTGCCGAGGGTGCGGGCGGTCAGGATCCCCTCGTGGTCGGTCGGGACGAGCTTCAGCTGGCCGGCGACCTCCTGCAGGGGGACGAGCTCCGTCCCCTCGCCGCGGGCCGCCACCATCACCCCGAACTGCCCGGACGCCACGGCGTGCGCCGCCGCCGTCCCCAGCCGGGACGCGAGCAGCCGGTCGGCCGCGCACGGGATGCCGCCGCGCTGCACGTAGCCGAGGATCGTCACCCTCGACTCCAGCCCGGTGGCGGCCTCCAGCTCGCGGGCCAGCTTGAAGGTGTGCTCGCGCTGTTCGTCCTCGACGTTGGCCAGGTGTGCCTTCGCGGCGCGCATCGCCTCCGGAGTCTTCGCCGCCCGGACGAGCAGCTGCGCGGCCTCGTAGTCGGCGGCGTCCTGCACGTCCCGGGCGCCCTCGGCGACGGCGACGACGCTGAAGGTGGAGCCCTTCTTCAGGCGTTCCTTGATGGTGTCGGCCACGCTCGCGACCGAGTACGGGATCTCCGGCAGCAGGATGATGTCGGCGCCGCCGGCGATGCCCGCGCCGAGGGTGAGCCAGCCGGCGCGGTGGCCCATGATCTCGGTGAGGATGATCCGGTGGTGGCTGTGCGCGGTGCTGTGCAGCCGGTCGATGGCGTCGGTGGCGATCTCCATCGCGGTGGCGAAGCCGAAGGTGGTGTCGGTGCGGGCGATG
>NZ_JARKOT010000155.1 GCF_029977985.1 Propioniciclava sp.
GAAACGCCGAGATAGGCGCGCGCCCCGATCTCGACGGTGTCGGTCTCCCGCCCCGACCGGATCTGCTCCACGACCGCCATCGCGTCGGCGATCGGCACGGCGTAGGCGGTGGTCGTCACGGAGGAGCCGGTCACCCCGCCCCCTTGGCCGGCGCTCGAGCTGGACCCGCGGCGTCCGGGCCGGCCGGTGATCGTCACGCCGCCGGCGGTGGTCATGCCGGCCACCTCGCCCTCGGTGTCGAACATGGGACCGCCCGAGTCGCCGGGCACGGCGCCGACATCGGTCTGGATCACGCCCGACAGAGCCTCGGGGCCGTCGGTTCCGGAGACGGTCACCGACCGGTCGAGGCCGGTCACGGCCCCGGACGCCGCCACGAGCTCCCCGCCCCCTTCCGCATTGCCGACGGCAGTGAGGGCGTCCCCGACCGCGAGCACGTCGTCATCGAGGGTGACCGTGGCGAGCCCGGAGGCCCCGTCGAGTTGCAGCAGTGCCACATCGGCGCTCGCATCGTGGCCGACAACCCTGGCCGTGTAGGTGTCACCGGTCGCGGCGACGGTCACCTCGAGTGAGGTCGAGCCGTCGACGACGTGGTAGTTGGTGAGCACCTGACCGTCGGCGGTGAGCACCATGCCGGTGCCTGCGCCCTCGCCGCTGGCCGTGGTCACCGTGATCAGGACGACTCCTTGCGCCAGCGCGTCGTCCACGGTGCCGGTGAGTGCCCCGGTGGTCGCGGTGCCGGACGCCGCCGGCGTCGCCGAGGCGCCGGCGGTGGGGGAGACGCTGGGCGCCGCCGTCCCCGCCGAGGTGGCCATCGTGGGGGCGACGAAGGGAACGGTGAGCGCCAGCAGCCCGGCTACGGCGATCGCGGCTGTGGTGCGTCCGCCGGAGCGGCGCGGCGGCGGGCCGGGCGTCCAGGCGGGAGTCTGCAGGGGGGACGGGGTGGGGTACGGGGTAGACATGTGGGCCTCCAGAACTGATCGGTGACCTCTTCAGTCGACTCCCGGACGCTGTGCGGAGGCTGTGCGCCGCGTGCGAGCTCCTTGTGAGTCCGTCAGTTGAGCGGGTTGGCCGCGAGGGTGATGTCGGCCGTCCGGTCCGTGCCGGAGGTCGGCTGCCACGTGATCGGCACCGTCTCGCCGGGGCGGATGTCGTCGAGCAGGTGCGACAGGGTGAGCCGGTCCGGTATCGCCTTGCCGTCCACGGTCCGGATCAGGTCGCCCGGCCGCAGGCCGATCTGCTCGGCCGGTGTACCCGCCTCCACCCGGTCGATGCGGACGCCGCCGCTGTCGTCGGTCTGGACGACGACGCCGAGGTAGGCCTTGGGCCCGATCACGACCGTCCCGGAGTCGTCCCCTGCCCGGACCTGGTCCACCACGTCGAGCGCCGTCCGGATCGGGATCGCGTACACCTGCCGCTCGGCGTCCGATTCGGCCCCGCCCGCCGTCGTCATGCCGAGCACCTCGTACTGGGCGTCGTACATGGGCCCGCCGGAGTCGCCCGGCCACGCGGCCGCGTTGGTTTCGATGAGCCCGTGCAGCGTTTCGGGCGGGTCGTTCTCGACCGGTCCCTCCACCTGGATGGACGTGCTCAGCGACAGCACGTTGCCCCTGTTGGCGCTCACATAGCCCTGACCGTTCGCGTTGCCGGCCGCGACCACGATGTCGCCGATGGCGACCGGGTCGGGATCGACCGACACGGGATCCAGGCCGCTCGCACCCTCGAGCCGCAGAAGGGCCACGTCGACGGTCGCGTCGCGACCCACGACCGTGGCCCGGTAGCTCTGCCCGGTGGCGGCGACGGTCACGGTCAGCGACTGCGTGGACCGGACCACGTGGTAGTTCGTCATCACCTCGCCGTCGGCGGTCAGCACCATGCCGGTGCCGGCGACGACCTCGTTGGGCGTTTCGCCCTCGATGAGGACGACACCGCGCTCGATCTGGTCGGTCACGTCGACCGGTCCGGTCGACTGTGAGGGCAGCGGTGCCGACGGCGTGGGTGTGGCGACCGGCAGCGGGGTCGACGTGACCGCGGGCCGGGGTGCCGGCAGGCTCGCGGGCGCACGCGAGGTCAGCCATACCCGCAACCCCACGGAGCCGACGAGCACCAGGGCGAGGCTCAGCAGCATGGCCAGGGCGGACACGGCGACCACCGTCGACGCGGACGCCCGCCGGACCGGCGGCGTCGGCGGCGGCGGGGGCCAGTTGAGCGTCACGGCGCCCAGTGTAGGGACCGTCCCAGACAGCAGGGGAGCGGCGTCCGGCTTGACTCCAGCCGCTAGCATCCCGTCACGTCGGGCGTCCGTCGGCCGCCCAGAACCGAAGGAAGCAACCTCGTGCCCACCGCAACGCAACGCCGCCTCGTGATCGTGGAGTCCCCTACCAAGGCCCGCACGCTCACGGCTGTGCTCGGCAACTCCTACATCGTGGAGTCCAGCCGCGGGCACGTGCGCGACCTGCCGACCGGGGCGTCCGAGGTGCCTGCCAAGTACAAGGGCGAGAAATGGGCGCGCACGGGAGTCAACATCGCCGGCGGATTCGAGCCGCTGTATGTGGTGTCTCCCGAGAAGAAGTCGACCATCCGCGACCTCAAGGCCAAGCTGAAGGACGTCGATGAACTCATCCTCGCCACCGATGAGGACCGCGAGGGCGAGGCCATCGCGTGGCACCTGCTGCAGGAGCTCAAGCCGAAGATCCCGTACAAGCGGATGGTGTTCCACGAGATCACCCCCGAGGCGATCCGGGCGGCCGCCGAGTCGCTGCGCGACCTCGACACGGACCTCGTCGACGCCCAGGAGACGCGCCGCATCCTCGACCGGCTCTACGGCTACGAGGTCTCCCCGGTGCTCTGGAAGAAGGTCATGCCGAAGCTGTCGGCCGGGCGCGTCCAGTCGGTGGCCACGCGACTCGTCGTCGACCGCGAGCGCGAACGGATGGCCTTCCGTTCCGCCAACTACGCCGATCTGACGGCTCTGCTCGACGCCGGGGCGGACGCCGACCCGCGGCAGTTCTCGGCACGCGTCACGACGGCCGCCGGCCTGCGGCTGGCGACCGGCCGCGACTTCGACTCCTCCGGCACGCTCACGGCGAAGACGTCCCTCCACCTCGATCTCGCGGGCGCGGAGGCGCTGGCGTCCGGGCTGAAGGCGGCGTCCGTCGTCGTCGACGGCGTGGAGGCCAAGCCGTACACGCGGCGTCCCTACCCGCCGTTCAGGACGAC
>NZ_JARKOT010000156.1 GCF_029977985.1 Propioniciclava sp.
CGCTGAACCCATGGACGGCTAGGGGCATCGGTGCCGCACAATGGTGCTGGTCCAACGTCTGGGGAGTAGGTAATCGATGATCGTCCACGAGCACACCCTCACGGCCAGGGTGGATCCGAGCGTCGTGTGGGATCGCTGGACGCAGGTCGAGCACTGGCCCGTCGACGATCCCTTCATCGTCCGCGCGAAACTGAACGGGCCGATCGCCAAGGGCGCCATCGGTTGGGTGAAGGCCGCGAAGGGCCCGCGCACGGTCTTCCGGTTCGCCGAGGTCGACCGCATGGCCGGCCGCTTTGTCGTGCAGAGCGCCCTCTTCCTCGCGACGATCACCGAGGAGCACGAGATGACCCGCGTCGAGGAAACCGAAGACCCGCACGACTGGCAGATCACCCAGCGCCTCATCTTCTCGGGGCTGCTCGCCCGCGCCTGGAACCGCTACATCGGCAAGGACATGGCCGCCCAGCTGCCCGCGACCCTTGACCGCGTGGTGGGGGCAGCCAGTCTCTGAGTCGCGACGGCCTGGTGCGGCCGAAGTCACACTCAGCGCGTGTCGGTTCTGGTCGTTGAGCGCGTGGGCGCGAACACGCTCGCGTTGACTGTGAAGCCGGCCGCACGTCAGCGGGCTCACCCCCGGCCGCGGGCCCCATGGGAGGCCACGCCGAGCTGCGCGATTCGTCCGTGGCTGGGGCCGGTCGAGAAATGCGTCAAGCGAATTCGTCGGCGGAGTTGACGAGTGCCGAACGTGTGCAATATGGTTCATATCAGTTCGACCGCGAGTGGTTGACCCGATCAAGAAAGGCGGTGTTCTCGATGTTGTTGAGCTTCAGTGTCGTCGGCACCGTCGATCCGGTGTCCCAGCGAGGTCGCGGTGTCATGATGGGCGCCACCGGCACGCCCGCACGCCGCTGACTGAGGGTTTCGGTCAGCTGAGCGGGGAGCCGACGCTCTCCTCCTGAACAGGTCGCGTTCAACCGCGCCCTGCCTCTTCTCCTGGACATTCGCGTGTCGCGAATGCTGAGAAGCCATGTCATTGTGCCCGCTCAAGGGTTATTTCTGGGCCGCCGTGCGCCCATTTCTCGGCAAGGAACAATCATGTCATC
This sequence comes from Propioniciclava sp., assembly GCF_029977985.1. Lineage (GTDB taxonomy): Bacteria > Actinomycetota > Actinomycetes > Propionibacteriales > Propionibacteriaceae > Propioniciclava. The sequence continues at coordinate 1,101 of NZ_JARKOT010000156.1, forward strand.
GGTTCATTTCAGCGTGCCCTGGTTCGGGCACGTCAGCTCCACGCTCCCCCGCGAGGCGTCCCGACAGACCACCTCCGCGACCCTCCGCCCGACCATGGTCCACGCGCTGCGCAACGCGCTCGAGCACGCGGTGACCAGGGAGGCAGCCACGCGTCCCATCGGGCCCGCGGTCATCAGATGAGCAGCGAGGGGAGGTCTGCGAAGGCAGCAGCGACCCCGGGGTGCCTGATCGCACCGTCGTGGGTGTTGAGCCCCAGCGCCAGGGCTGGGTCGGCGCCGAGCGCGTCGGCCCAGCCGTGGTTCGCGATGGCCTCGACATAGGGCAGCGTGGCATTCGTGAGCGCCCACGTGGACGTGTTCGGCACCGCGCCCGGCATGTTCGCCACGCAGTAGAACACCGACTCGTGCACCACGAACGTCGGGTCGGCGTGCGTGGTGGGATGGGAGTCCTCGAAGCAGCCGCCCTGGTCGATCGCCACGTCGACGAGCACCGATCCGGGCTTCATCTGCGCCACCATCTCGTTCGTCACCAGCTTCGGCGCCTTTGCGCCCGGGATGAGCACCGTCCCGATGACGAGGTCGGCCGCGAGCACCTGCTCACGCACGCTGAGCGTGCTCGAGACGATCTGCTTCACCCGGTTCTCGTAGCGCCAGAAGGTCTGACGCAGTTTCTCGAGGTCGGTATCGAGGATGGTCACGTCGGCGCCCATCCCGAGCGCCACGTTCGCCGCGTTCTGGCCGGCCACGCCTCCGCCGAGCACCACGACCTTCGCGTTCGGGACGCCCCCCACGCACCCCATCAGGACGCCGCGGCCGCCCTGGGCCTTCATCATCGCGTGCGCCCCCACCTGCGGCGCCAGGCAGCCCGCGACCTCGCTCATCGGGTAGAGCAGCGGCAGCAGCCCCGACGGCAGCCGCACGGTTTCGTAGGCGATCGCCGTCGTCCGGGAGTCAAGGAGCGCTTCCGTCAGCGGACGGTCGGCGGCCAGGTGCAGGTAGGTGAACAACGTCAGGTCGTCGCGCAGGTAGCCGTACTCGTCCGGCACGGGCTCCTTCACCTTCAGCACCATCTCACCGGCCGACCAGGCGGCGTCGGCGTCTGGCACGATCGTCGCGCCCTGCGCCGCATATGCCTCATCGGTCAGCGCCGAGCCGGCACCTGCCCCGGCCTGAACGAACACTTCATGCCCCGCCGTCACCAACTCGTGGACGCCCACCGGCTTGATCGCGACGCGGTACTCGTTGTTCTTCACCTCGGTGGGAACGGCGATCCTCATGGCGCTTCCTCTCGGCCGGCGGGACGACGGCGTCCCAGCGTGTGGCCCGATGCTACGGCCGCCGGCGGCTGAGCCGCACCTTGTCGGGCCCGTCAGCTTTCGGTAAACATGAGGCTGGACGCCGCCCGTTCCGGGTGCGGCCGGGGCGAAGGGGTGGACGATGGCGGACGAACCGATCGACGAGAGGCTGGAGCAGGCCGAGGAGGCCATCGAGGAGGCCAAGGAGGCCGAGCGCGACATCCCCGACGCGGCGCTGCCCGAGGATCTGCGCACCCCCGACTACTTCGGCCACCTCAAGACACCCGAGGTCTCCGACGAGGAGGCGTGGGACAAGCTCGAACCCGACGCCACGGACTTCGAGCCGGACCAACCGGGCGAGCCCGCCTGATCCGTCAGCCGCCGGCCTTCCGGCGGAACTGCCGCTTGCCGCCCTGTTGTCCGTGCGGCCCACCGGACGCCTTCGCGCCCCCCTGCGGCCCGCCCGCGTTGTTGCTGTGCTGGGCGGCCTTCTTGGCTTCGAGTGCCGCCTTCATCTGCTCCTTGGGGTCGAGCGGGGTGGCGGCGTCGGGGTCCTTGCTCGTACTCATGGCGTCACTGTCTCACCCGGCGCCGGCCACGTCCACATCGGCGGGGTCGCGTGGACACCCCTTGATCCGTCGAGCACCATAGGGGGATGCCGTTGCACAGTGCGGGGCTCCTGCCCTACACCCGGGAGGGTGGTCAGACGCAGGTCTTCATCGTGCACATGGGCGGGCCGTTCTGGGGGCATCGCGACGACGGCGGCTGGTCGCTGGCGAAGGGCATGTACGTGCCCGGGGAGGAAACGCCCGAGGACGCGGCCCGGCGCGAGTTCGCCGAAGAGGTGGGCGTGCCCGCACCGGACGGCGTCTTGATCGACCTCGGCGAGGTACGCCTCAGCTCGGGCAAGCGCGTGCGCGGCTACGCGATCGAGACCGACGGCGGGCTCGAGTTCGTGGAATCCAACACGTTCGAGGTCGAGTGGCCACGACGCTCGGGCCGCGTGCGGACCTACCCCGAGGTCGACCGTGCCGGCTGGTTCCCCCTCGACGTCGCCCGCCGCAAGCTCACCGCCGGTCAGGTGCCTCTGGTCGACACCTTGGAGAAGCTGGTGGGCTGACGGTCACCGCTGGTCCAGTCCCGATCCACAACCGAAAGGAACCCCATGCGACCAGGGCTGATGGTTGCAGCCGCGGTGGTGTCGGTCGTCGCGGCGGGCTGCTCGTCCACCGTTGCGGGAACGGGCGGCGGGACGCCGACGGCTTCTGCGGCGTCCGGAACGACGGCGGCGACGCCCGAGCCGCCGGCGGCGTCGACAAGCGCGGCGGACGCGGCGTTCGTGCAGGCGATGATCCCGCACCAGGAGCAGGCCGTGGGCCTGAGCGATCTGCTGCTCGCCAAGCCCGGTCTCAACACCGAGCTCTCCGATCTGGCCACCCAGGTGAAGTCGACGGCGCAGCCCGAGATCGACCGGCTGCGCGCGTGGCTGGGAGCGCACGGAGTGGCGGAAGATGCGTCCGGGACGCCGGACAGCGCCCCGCTGGATGCCGTGCGGGCTGCGGACACCCTTGCCGCTGCCGATCTCTACCTGAGCGCCATGATCGACCACCACGAGGCGGCGATCGCGTTGGCGGAGCCGGCTGCGGCGTCCGCGGACGCCGAGGTCGCCGCGCTCGCCCGCGCCGTCGTCGACCGCTCGACCGAAGAGATCGCGTTCATGAAGGAACTCCAGGTCGGCTTCTGACGCCCGTGCGCAACACGCCGGGGCTCTCGGCGGACAAAGGTGAGGCTTGCCGCGGGGCGGCGGCTAAGGTCGGCGACCTATGCGCTTCCCCCGGCTCGGCTCGCTGCCCGCACCTGCATCGCTGGGACGGGTGCATCCGTGAGCCAGTCCGCCTTCGACCGGATCAGCCCGGCCTTCCCCCAGCGTGCCCCGTGGGGCACGTCGTCGCTCCTGCGCGCCTGGCAGGCCGAAGCCCTGCAGCAGTATCGGGACGCCGCCCCTCGCGACTTCCTCGCCGTCGCCACCCCCGGTGCCGGGAAGACGACGTTCGCGCTGCGCGTGGCCTCCGAACTGCTGCAGGCGCGGACGGTGCGCCGCGTGATCGTCGTCGCCCCCACCGAGCACCTCAAGGTGCAATGGGCGGACGCCGCCGCGAAGGTCGGCATCCAACTCGACCCGGGCACCGGGGGCCGCAAGCGCGGCCGGTCGCGGCAGTACGACGGGGTGGCGGCCACCTACGCCGGGGTGGCGGCGTCCGTGTGGGGCTACCAGGCGATGGCGACCGACCTTCCGACGCTCGTGATCCTCGACGAGGTGCATCACGCCGGCGACGCGCTGAGCTGGGGGGAGGCGATCCGGGAGGCGTTCCAGTACGCGACCCGGCGGCTCGCGCTGACGGGGACGCCGTTCAGGTCCGACGAGAACGCCATCCCGTTCGTGACGTACGAGCCGGGCGACGGCGGCGTCTTGACGTCGAAGGCGGATTACACGTACGGCTACGCCGAGGCGCTGCGCGACCACGTGGTGCGGCCGGTGGTCTTCATGAACTACGGCGGTCCGATGCGGTGGCGGACGAAGTCGGGCGACGAGGTGGAGGCCAACCTCGGCGAACTGCTCACCAAGGACGCCTCCGCGCAGGCGTGGCGGACGGCCCTCGACCCGAAGGGCGAGTGGATCGCCGCCGTGCTCGCGGCCGCCGACCGGCGCCTCACCGAGGTGCGCCGCCACGTGCCGGACGCGGGCGGGCTCGTCATCGCGACCAACCAGACCGTGGCTCGGGCCTATGCGCGCATCCTCGAGCAGTTGACGGGGACGCGGCCGACACTGGTCCTCTCCGACGACGCCGGGGCGAGCCGCCGGATCGAGGAGTTCGCGGCGTCCGGGGAGCGCTGGCTCGTGGCGGTGCGCATGGTGTCCGAAGGGGTGGACGTGCCGCGGCTGGCCGTGGGCGTCTACGCCACGGCGACCTCGACGCCGCTGTTCTTCGCGCAAGCGGTGGGGCGCTTCGTGCGGACGCGCCGGCGCGGCGAGGTCGCCACGGTCTTCCTGCCGACCGTGCCGATCATCCTCGCGCATGCATCGGCGCTCGAACGGCAGCGCGACCACGTGCTCGGCGCGCGGCGGCGTCCCGGTCAGGAGTGGGCTGAGGACGGGCTGGTGGACGCCGCGAAGCGCGCCGAGGGGGCGTCCGACGATCTGATCGGGGCGTTCGAGGCCCTGCAGTCGGAGGCGACGTTCGACCACGTCCTGTTCGACAGCCAGCAGTTCGGCATGCACGCGGTGCCCACCTCGGACGACGAGGCCGACTACCTAGGCCTGCCGGGCCTGCTCGAACCCGACCAGATCGCCCACCTCTTGCGGGAGCGGCAGCGGCGGCAGGTGTCGCGCCACGAGCGTTCCGAGCGCCGGGAGAAGGTGGCGCCCGAGGTGTCGTTACACCGCGCGCTGGCCACGCGGCGCAAGGAGTTGAACACGCTGGTCAGCCAGTTCGCGCGCGTGAAGGGCGTGCCGCACAGCCACGTCCATGCGGAC
>NZ_JARKOT010000157.1 GCF_029977985.1 Propioniciclava sp.
CGCCGGTATGGACGCCGTCGGCGACGAGGTCGGCACGCCGGTGCTCCACGTCAACGGCATGGCCCTGTTCGGGCCGGTGATCTCCCCGGCCCCCAAGGGCGAGGCTGCCGGTGACCTGTTCGACGGCTTCGTCAAGGTCACCGCCTACCCGGGATTCTTCGAGCTCAAGCGGACGCGGACGGTCGAGCCCATCTTCGACTGAGACACCCGCTGGTCGGGACTGTCGCGACCCCGCACCCGCCCGGTCTCGGCGGGCTCGCCCCACCAACGGGCGTGGGCAGGCGTGCCAACGGGCGTGGGCAGGCGTGCACGGCGGCGCGGAGTGCGACAGGATGAAGCCATGCGCGTCCACATCGCCACCGACCACGCCGCCTTCGACCTCAAGCAGTATCTCGTCAAGGAGCTCACGGCCCTGGGCCATCAGGTGATCGATCACGGCGCCGAGCGCTACGACGCCACCGACGACTACCCCGTGTTCATCCTGCCGTGTGCCGAGGCCGTGGCCGGCGATCCCGGTTCGCTGGGCATCGTGCTGGGCGGCTCGGGCAACGGCGAACAGATAGCAGCCAACAAGGTGCGCGGCGTCCGGGCTGGCCTGGCCTACAACACGGTGATGGCTCGCCTGACGCGCGAGCACAACAACGCCAACGTCCTCAGCCTGGGTGGCCGCATGCAGAGCCTCGAGGATGCCCTCGAGATGGCCAAGGTCTTCCTCGAGACGCCGTTCTCGGAGGATCCCCGCCACGTGCGCCGCATCGAGATGCTGGACGCCTACGAGGCCGAGCACCGCTGACCCGCCCACCCGGGAACCACCCCATGAACCTGCTCACCGACGCTGTCGCCTCCCTCGGCCGGGTCTTCCGCGACGCCGGCCGCGTCCTGGCCAACCACTGGCCCCAACTCGTCGGGCTCTTCCTCCTCGGCTGGACGGGCCGGCTCGGTTTCCTGTGGCTGGCCACGCTCGTGTCGAACATCAGCCCGCTGGCCGCCGCACTCATCGTGCCCCTCGCCCCCATGTCGACGCTGCTCTCGCTGGTGCTCATGCTGCGCGCCACCGCGCCGTCACTGCCCGCGTTCGAGCACCTCTTCGACGGGCTCACCCGCGGCGCGCGCATCCGGAGCGACCTCGCCGTCGCGGGCCAGGTGCTGCTGCCGTTCCTCGCCGTCTACGCCTCCGCCGGCCTGCTGAAGGAGGACGTGCGCGTCTACCTGCACGACACCACCGCCGACGAGAGCCACAACACCGCCCTGGCGAACGTCGACTGGGGGCGCGCGCTCTACGCCGAGGGTTGGGTGCTGGTCGCCCTCGTCGTGGCGGCACTCGTGGCCCGCAAGGTGATCGCTTTGCTCTCGCTCACGCAGAAGCACCTCGCGTGGGCGGGCGTGGCTGCCTACATCGAGGTGCTGTGGCTGATGACGCTGGCCAACAGCTTCGCCTCGCGCATCGACGAGGTCACCGCGTGGGTCACCTCGCGCCAGGCTGTCGCCGGCGTGATCGACGCGTACGAGGCTGCTCGCGCCTGGCTCGTCTCGCTCGTCGGCTGGGCCGATGCGGCGCTGAACGCCGTCGCCACCTTCCTCTCAGGGCTCGGCTCGGTGGTGCTCGTGCCCGTCGCATGGCTGGCCATCGGCGCCGCCGTGTACGGGCAGAAGCTGGCCGGCAAGGCCATCGAGGTGGAGACCCACGAAGAGGTCACCAAGCGGCTGTCGAAGGTGCCCGACCCC
>NZ_JARKOT010000068.1 GCF_029977985.1 Propioniciclava sp.
GACGACCGTGCCGTCGCGGTGGATCGGCATCCACGAGGTGACGGCCTGCACGGTGCCCTCGGCGTCGACGGCGAGCAGGAGCCGGGTGTCGTCGTCGTCCATCTCGGCGAGGCCGCCGAGGGTGAAGCCCATCTCGGGCAGCTCCTTGTCGGCGAGCCAGGCGGCGCAGATGGCCGCGATCTGCTCCCGGACGCCTTGCGGGCAGGTCCGGTAGGTGGTCCAGACGGCGCTCACTTCTTCCTTCGCGGCGCGGTTCAGAGCCGTGCGGAGGTCCTGGAACTTCTTGCCGGTGAAGGCGAGGCCGGGCAGGTCGATGACGGCCTCCTCGGCGACCTGGACGGTGGTCCAGCCGAGATCACGGGCCAGGCTCGCGACGCCCGCGTGCACCGAGTAGAGCGCTGGGACGAGCGAGTGGGCGGTGGCGAAGTCGGCGAACCCGATGATGCCGGCGCGCAGGTCGGCGGTCTCGCCGGCGGGCTCGGTCACGGTGAGCGCCACGCCGCTGCCCGCCCGATAGCCGACGGCACTGCGGCCGTCCTCGGAGACCCAGACGTCGTTGCCGGGCCACGTCTGCATCCAGCCGAGCGAGCCGGCGCCGGTGCGCCGGGCGAGATCGGTGAGGCGGGCGCGTTCGGCCTGGTGGGTGGCCGGTTCCGCGCGCAGCGCCTTCCACAGGGCGAGTGCCCCGGCCGCCCAGACGGCGATCGGCGTCCATTCGACGATGATCGTGGCCAGCACGGTGTTGGGCTCGAGCGTGGGCGTGAGCAGGGCGAGCGCGGCCGACGGCAGCAGCCGGACGCCGTAGTCGCCGGCGAGGACGACGGCGGTGGCCTCGGGCGAGTACTCGTCCTGGCTCGCGAGACCGAGGATCACGACCAGGGCGAGGCCGACGGCGAGGGCGGCAAGGGCCAGGGCGGCGACACGGCGGAACGTTCCGGGCACGATGCGGATCGCGAAGTGGCGGCGGGTGGCGATGACGGTCGCGGCGAGCACCAGCGGAAGGAGGATGGGGGTGACGAGCCGCGCCGACGGCGTCCCGTGCGCGCCGAGGCCGAGGGGGGTGGCCGAGTCGCTGGAGAGGCTGACGATCCACCAGACGGCAGCGAGGTGGGCGAACGCGAGGGTGGCGACGAGCAGCTGGAGAACCACGGTCCCGATGGCGGCGGAGCGCCGGCCGAGGCGCAGTCCGTCGGCGAGTACGAGCTGGACGACCATCGGCATGGCGGCGAGCACGGTCGGGCCGATGCCCTGGGTGCGGGCGACGTAGGTGGCGCGGGCGCATTCGTAGGCGGTGGCGGGATCGCCGCAGAGGGCGGCGATGGTGGCGGCGTCGGTGCTCTGGGGGTCGAGGGCGTAGCGGGCACCGGCGAGCGGGCCGACGGGGTAGGACGACACGGCGGCCACGAGCGTGCCGAGGGTGACGGCGAAGACGCCGAGGGAGACGATCGTGCGCGCGTCGTGGCGGGTGCCGACGAGGGAGCGCTCGGGTGCCTCGTCGCGCCAGGCGAGTTGGCCGATCACCAGCCCGACGAGGGCGGACGCGAGCCGGACGAGGTCGTCGGCGCCGCCACCGAATGCGGCGAGGGTGGCGGAGAGGGCGAAGAGCAGGGTGCGGGTCCGGCGTTTCCACAAGGGGTCGAGGCGGGCGCTGGCGGCGGCGACGACACCCATGACCGGCGCGCCGGCCCCGCCCGCGAGAGATCGGGCGAGATGGTCGGCCCACGGTTGGTCGACTCCGGCGATGAGAGGGTCCGCGGCCTGAAGCACAAGGACGCCGAGGGCAGCGGTGACGAGCCCGACGGTGAGGTACCGGCGGGCCTTGAGGAACCGTTCGGCCCCCACGCCCACGGTGAGCAGGAGAAGCGCGTTCTCGACCGCGGACAGCGGCGTCCGGGACCAGAACCAGCTGGTGACCAAGGTCCACACGCGGCCCGGCGTGGTGGCCGATGCGGCGAGCGCGTCGTACCAGTCCCTCCCGGTGATCGCGGCCACGAGTGCAAGAGCGACCACGCCGGCGGCGAGGAGCGTGCTGACCGGGCCTGATGCCACCCAGTCCCGCGCCACGCCGGCCAGCCTGGCTGCGCGCGCGCCGACACGACTATCCCGTCCCTGCTCCGCCATGGTGGGGCCTTCCTGACGAACTCCTGCGCGCAACGGTAGCCGTGGGCTGCTGTGGGAAAGCTGTGTGACCATGCCGGTGGACTCCGGTCACCTCCGGCCTCGCTGACTTCTGGACGCCCGATCAGCCACTTCCCTCGCAGAGGGCGACTTACCTAACGTTGCAACGGTAGGTAAGTGGACGCCGGCGCGGGAAGTGGGCCCCGAGGAGGCAAGTGGACGCCGGCCCGGGAAGTGGACGCCGGGGTCACCTCGTAGGACTCGAGCATCGCCCGGAGCGCGTGTCGAGCGGTCGCGGCGTCCCACTGCCTCATCCGTTCCGCGAGGCCGGGCGGCAGGTAGTCGACGTCGCCGGTGATCGCCTCCCCGGCGAAGGTGGCCCAGCCGACGACGAACGCGAGCACGGACTGCCAGGCGGCCACGGCGTCCGCTTCGCTGAGCCCGGTTGCGACCAAGTACACCAGCCCGTCGGCTGGGTCGGTCGGCACGTGGCGTGCCGCCAGCGGCAGCATGTTGGGGTGAGCCGTGAGCAGATCGAGGTAGCGCATGAAGACCATCTCCAAGATGCCACGCCAGTCGCTGGGGATCGGCTCATCGAACACCATGTCCTCCCGCATGACCGAAACTGCCCCGTCGAGCACCGCCTGCTTGTTCGGCACGTGGTGGTAGAGGGACGCCGCCTCGACCCCCAGGTCGGCCGCCAGTCGACGCATGGTCAGGGCGGAAAGGCCCTCGGCGTCCACGATGGCCAGCGCGCGGCGGAACAGGAGGTCCTTGGTGACGGGCGTACGCGCCTCGGTCGCCTCCGCAGCTGAGCCGGCCGGTTGTTCCGGCGGGGTCTTCATGACTTGACCCTAACGTTGTTAGGTGCGACACTCAAGACGTCAACCTAACAACGTTAGGGAGGTGTCGAGCATGAAGACGCTCAACCGAGCCGTGGTCCGGCTCTTGGCCGCCGGCGGGATCGCACTCCTCGTGACGCTCGCCGGCTGCGCGGCCGGACCGGGCCTCGCGTCCACCGACCCCGGCGCCGCCGGCTTCTGGCAAGGGCTGTGGCACGGGCTGATTGCCCCCGTCACCTTCTTGGTGTCCCTGGCCAACGCGTCGGTGTCGATCTACGAGGTGCACAACGACGGCCACTTCTACGACGCCGGCTTCCTGATCGGCGTCTCGATCGTGTTCGGCAGTCTGGCGCGCGGCAGCTGCGTCGCGTACCGGCCGGGGCGGCGTTCGGAGAACCGATCATGAGCCGCGTCCCGGGCGGCCGCGCCATGAAG
>NZ_JARKOT010000165.1 GCF_029977985.1 Propioniciclava sp.
CCTGAGGAGCGGCTACAGGAGGGACTCGATGCAGCAGTACATGCGCGAGCCGGAGTACGTCATGACGATGGCCGACGGGACGGTGAAGCAGCTCAACCCGTTCACCGGCACCGAGGTCTGGACGGTTCCCGGCCGCGGCAACCGCCCCCTCGGGCACACCGCCGGCGAGCATCCCGTGATCGACCGGACCCGCGAGGGCGCCTACTGCGCCTTCTGCGAGAAGCGCTACCTCGAGACGCCGCCGGAGAAGTCGCGCGTCGTCCACCGCGGCAACGACACCTGGGAGACCCACTACCGGACGCCGGCCGACGAACTCGACCACACGGTCGCCGCGTTCCGGCGGGTGCCGAACCTGTTCGAGATTCTCAGCTACGAGTACTGGCACCTCAACTACGGCTACGAACTGCCTGGACGGGTGGCGTCCCGGCGGGAGGCCTACCTCACCTCCGAGAAGGGCTGGGAGCACGTGCGTCGCGTGGTCGGCATGAAGCTGCGCGCTGCCGGCCTGTCCGTGGCGGCCGTGGAGAACCTGAGCCGCGACGAGGTCGTGGCCGCGGCGTCCGGCTTCTTCGGCGGCGGGCACGACCTCATCATCGCCCGGCGTCACTACGTCGACGGCGCGGTGGACGAGGGGCAGCTGGCATCGTCGGGGACGCTGGGAGTCAACGAGCATCGCGAGTTCATCCGCTATACGATCGAGTCGGTGAAGGGGCTCTACGACCTCAACCGCTACGCCCGCTACGTGACCGTCTTCCAGAACTGGCTCAAGCCGGCGGGGGCGTCCTTCGACCACCTCCACAAGCAGCTCGTGGCGATCGACGAACGCGGCGTCCAGCACGAGACGACGCTGGCGAAGCTGCGCGCCAACCCGAACCTGTTCAACGACGCTGCCGCGAACTACGCGGCGTACGCGAACCTGGTGATCGCCGAGAACGACCATGCGATGGCGTTCGCCGGGTTCGGTCACCGGTTCCCGACGATCGAGATCTATGCGAAGTCGGAGCACTCCGACCCCTGGGATCTCGCACCGGAGGAGCTCGCCGGGATGGCCGACATGATTCACGCGATGCAGGCCGCGACTGGCGCCGACATCCCCTGCAACGAGGAGTGGCACTACCGGCCCATCGACGTCGACCTGGCCATGCCGTGGCGGGTCATGCTCAAGTGGCGCATCTCGACGCTGGCCGGGTTCGAGGGGGCGACGAAGATCTACCTCAACACG
>NZ_JARKOT010000205.1 GCF_029977985.1 Propioniciclava sp.
GACCGAGGTGGTTCCGTCGGCCACCGCACGCTGCATCAGCGCTTCGCGTTCGGCGGAGACCGCGCCGTTGGCGAACTCGATCGCCCCGATGACAGCGATGCCGACCAGACAGGTGCCGAGCACCAGCACGCGGAACGCCGCAGCGACAACAGGACGGGGTTCGCGCACGGCGTCGAGCAGCGGCCGGGCAGCGAGGACGAGGAGGCCGGCAAAGGTGATGATCGGACCGACGAGGTTGCGTGGCCCGATCGGGGACACCACGAGGAGCGGCCCGAGCATGAGCAAGGTGACGGCCAGGAACCCGAGCCACGCCGCCCGGTCGCCGGGGTCGTGGACGTGACGCATCCCCAGCCACACGACCAGGCCGAGGGCGACCAGCAGCGCAGCCAGGTCGAGGGCGAGGAAACGCGTCGCGCAGGTGTCGACCGCGGCCTCCGGGCAGACGAGCCGATCACCGGCGAACAGGCGGCTGACGAGGGCATAGGCGCCGATCGTGAGCCCACCGACTACCGCGACGGCGTCGCCGCGCCGGGCCGCTCGCCGTGGGGCCGACGTGTCGCGGGGCGTGCCCACGCCGAACCCCAGACCAAGGCTGACCGCGACGAGCAGCACCACCAGCACCGGCACCGAGAAGAGGAAGTTGGCGGTCACCGTCGCGTAGTTGGCGATCATCTTCGCCCACGCCCCGGAGGCCGTCGCGGGGTAGGAGAAGTAGGCGTCCTCGTGGGTGGCCACCTCGCGCAGGCCGGGTGAGGCGAACATGACGACCGTGCCCACGATCGCGCCGAGCGCCCAGCCGGCCAGGGCGTGCGTCGGACGCCGCCGCTGCACCCACGCGAGCAGGACCGCCCCGACCGACAGCCCGAGGACCGCCACCGTCACGTGCTCGACGAACAGGCACGTCACGGCCGACAGGCCCCCGCACCCCACGGCACTGCCCCAGCCGTCGCGGCGGGGCCACCGACCCGCGACCGAAGCCACGAGGAGAACGACGCCGATCAGCGGCGGGACGTAGTTGAAGAAGCCTGCCGACCAGCCGTAACTCTCGCGGAGGACGCCGCCGGGCAGGAGGAA
>NZ_JARKOT010000209.1 GCF_029977985.1 Propioniciclava sp.
AGCCGGACGCCGCCGCCCACCTCGACCAGCTCGTCGGGGGCCTCCGGAGTCCGTCGCTGTGCCATGCAGCCACCGTATTGCCACCCCCCTCGGCGGGGTCGCGCAGAAACTGTCTGAGCCCCCTGCGAGGATCGGGACATGGAGAACTTCGGCATCCTTCTCATCGCTCTGCTGGTGGGCGTGGCGCTCGGCGCGGTGGGCGCATGGCTCGTCCTGCGGCGCTCCGCGGCGTCGGAGGTGATGGCCGACACGGCCGCCACCGAGCGCCTGCGGGCGGCCGAGGCGTCGGCCCGTGCGGACGCCGAGCGGGCCCGCCACGCGATCGCGCAGGCGGAGATCCGGGTGCAGGAGGCCCGGGCGGAGGCCGAACGGGTGCGCGCCGCGGTGGCCGAGCACCGCACGACTGCGGCGGAGGCCCAGGCCGAGGCGTCGCGGGCGTTGGCGCAGGTGGCCTCGCTCGAGGCGCGTCGGGTGGCGGCGGTCGCCGAGCGAGACGCTGCGGTCGCACGGGCAGATGAGATCGCGACCGACCGCGACACGCTCGTCAAGGAGTTCAAGCTGGTTTCGGGCACAGCACTGGATGAGCAGGGCCGCAAGGCCGACGCGACGGCCGAGCGGCGCCTGAAGGAGACCGAGCTGCTCATGAAGCCGATCCAGGAGAGCCTGGCGGCGTTCAACGCGCGGCTCGGCGAGGTCGAGAAGGCGCGGGTCGACATGAGTCGCGAGCTGGCCGAGCAAGTGCGGAACGTGCAGTACACGGGTGAGCAGCTGCGCCGCGAGACGCATTCGCTGTCGCAGGCGCTGCGCAAGCCACAGGTGCGCGGCGCGTGGGGTGAGCTGCAGCTCAAGCGCATCGCCGAGCTGGCGGGCATGGTTGAACACTGCGACTTCGTGCAGCAGGCCACGTCGACGACAAGTGAGGACCGGGTGATCCGGCCCGACATGAAGGTCACTCTCGCCGAAGGCAAGTTCGTCTACGTCGACGCGAAGGTGCCCCTGCAGGCGTTCCTGGACGCCGAGGAGGCGGCTGACGAGCGCGACCGCGAGGCGCACCTCGCTTTGTTCGCGAGAAACGTGAAGGCGCACGTGGACGCCCTCGGGGCGAAGAACTACTTCAAGGCCGACCCGGGTACGCCCGAGTTCGTCGTGATGTTCATCCCGCTCGAGGCGCTCGGCGTCGAGGCGCTGCGGCTACTGCCCGACCTGCACGAATACGCGATCGGGCGCAACATCGTGGTCGCCACGCCCGCCACGCTCATCGCCATGCTGCGCTCGATCGCGTACGGCTGGAAGCAGGCCAAGCTGGCCGAGTCGGCGGCGCAGGTGAGCCAGCTCGGGCGCGAGCTGTACGACCGGCTCGGCACGATGGGCGGCAACGTCGACAAGCTGGGCCGGGCGCTCGGCTCCGCGGTCAAGGCGTACAACGCGTCGGTCGGTTCGCTCGAGACGCGCGTGTTCGTCACGGCGCGCCGCTTCCGCGACCTCAACGTGGCCGACACCGAGCTCAATCCCCTGACCACGGTGGACGAGCCGCTCCGGCAGATCGCAGCGCCCGAACTGGTGGAGGACGCCGTCGCCGTCCCCTCCCTCATCGGCCGGGCCGACGACGACACGCCGCTGCCGGAGGCTGCGGAGTTGAGCCGGGCGCAGCCCGAGCTGGGCGACCTGGTGGGCGACGACGTGGTGCGGGGGCGCCGGCCACGCGGCACAATGGCCGGGTGACCCACCTGCCCTTCACCACGGCCACCGAGGCCACCGTTCCGGTGACCGCCCGCGAGGTGGACGAGGCGGCGTCCCGGCTGGCGGGCGTCATCACCGAGACGCCGCTGCAGTACAACGAGCGACTCTCGCAGCTGACCGGCGCCGAGGTGTGGCTCAAGCGCGAAGACCTCCAACCGGTGCGCAGCTACAAGATCCGCGGCGCGTACAACTTCATCGCTCAACTCGACGACGCCGGCCGCGCGGCCGGGGTGGTGGCGGCGTCCGCGGGAAATCACGGGCAGGGGGTCGCGATGGCGTGCGCCGCGCTGGGCATCCGCGGGCGCATCTTCGTGCCGACGACGACGCCCCGCCAGAAGCGCGACCGGATGCGCTACTTCGGGGGCGCCTTCGCCGAACTGGTCGTGGCGGGCGACACGTACGACGAGGCGTCCGCGCTGGCGCTGGCCGAAACGCGGGAGAGCGGCGCCACCGCCGTCTCGGCGTTCGACCATGAGCGCACCATCGCCGGGCAGGGCACCGTGGCCAAGGAGTTCGTCGAGCAACTCGGCCGCGAGCCCGACGTGGTGTACCTCCCGGTCGGCGGCGGCGGCCTGCTGGCCGGATGTCTCACCTGGCTGCACGCCTACAGCCGGCACACGCGGGTGGTCGGCGTGGAGCCGGCGGGGGCGGCGGCGCTCGCGGCGGCGCTGGACGCGGGGCGTCCGACCACGCTGGGGACGATCGACACCTTCGTCGACGGCGCCGCCGTGCGCCGGGCAGGAGACCTCACGTTCGCCGTCGCGCACGCGCGCGGGCCGGCGATGATGACGGTCGCCGAAGGGGCGGTCTGCACCGAGATGCTCGAGCTCTACCAGACCGAGGGCATCATCGCCGAGCCCGCAGGGGCGCTCGCCACCGCAGCGCTGCAGCGGGCACGGCCGAGGCCCGGCGAACTGGTCGTCGCCGTGGTGTCCGGGGGCAACAACGATGTCTCCCGGTACGCGGAGATCGTGGAGCGGTCGCTCATCCACGAAGGGCGCAAGCACTACTTCCTCGTGAACTTCCCCCAAGAGCCCGGCGCCCTCCGGCGGTTCCTCGACGAGGTGCTCGGCCCCGACGACGACATCACCTACTTCGAGTATGTGAAGCGCTCGAACCGGGAGATCGGGCCGGCGCTGGTCGGCATCGAACTCGGCGACCCTGCCACCTACGAAGCACTCCGCACCCGGTTGGATGCGAGCCCCATCAGGGCCGAGGTCGTCTCCCCCGAGAGCCCGTTCTATCGGTTCCTGGTCTGAGAAACGCCCTCCGGCGAGGGATGATGAACTCATGCGGTTCTATGCGCGCCCCTCGGCCCGGCTCGTGCGGCAGATCGTCTCGGACGTCTTCATGGTCACCTGGGCCGTCGGCTGGTGGTTCGTCGGGCGCTTCGTGGACGGCGTCCTCCGGGCCGTCGCCGAGCCCGCCCGGCAGACGGCCGCCCTGGGGGACCGCGCGGCCGACCAGTTGGACGAGATCGCGCGCCAGGCCGGCGGAGTCCCGCTCGTGGGCGATGGCCTGAGCCGGCCGTTCACCGACCTCGCGGGGTCGGTCAACGGTCTGGTCGCCTCGGCGCACGAGCAGGTGGCGGCCCTCGAGACCACGGCGACCGTCGCGGGCTGGCTCACGTTCGGCGTGCCCGTTCTCCTCCTGCTGCTGGCGTGGCTCCCCCGCCGGCTCGCGTTCGCAGCGCGAGCGCGCGAGGTACTCGAGCTCGTGTCGACGACCGACGGCACCGACCTTCTCGCTCTCCGCGCCCTCGCCACGCAACCCATCGCCGAACTGCGCACGGTGGCCCCCGACCCGATGCGCGCCTGGCGCACAGGCGATCCCGATGTCGCCGCCAAGCTCGCCGAACTCGAACTGGTCAAGGCAGGAGTCGCCCGGCCGCGCCGGCGGCGTCCGACTACCCTTGCCGGGTGAGTTCGTCGCGCCGCTACCACCGCCCCGCCTTCCGGGACCCGGCTGTCCTGGAAGAGATGGGGGAGGGTTCGGATCCCATCGCCGAGTTGCACGCCGCTCACGAGACGGCCGCGGTGCTCGTGCACGCCGGGCACGCCACCGACGATCCAGCCGTGACCGCGCGGCTCGTGGCGCTCGTCGACGAGATCGGGCTGCCGACGCTGGCCGACCTGTGGGCAGGACGCCCGGCGCGCTCGCTGCCCGGCGCGCTGTGGCGGCTGTATGTGCTGCGGGAATGGGTCCAGGGCGACCCGGACGGTGCGGCGCGCGAGTACGCCGCCGGCGTCCGCTTCACCGAACCCAACCACGCGGTGGCCGGCGTCGAGCCGCCCGGGCCGGAGGAGATCAAGCGGGTCGCCGATGCGATCCTGCGCGGGGCGTTCACCGGCGACGTTGCGATCGCTTTCGAGCGGGCGGCGGCGTTCTGCCACGTGGTGTCGTCCGGCCGGGCCGATCTGGCCGACGGCCGCGCCGGGGTGTTGCAGGCCGTCCGGCTGCAGGACATGGCGCGCGACCTCGCCGCTTGTGCCGCCCTCTGGCGCTCCGGCGACCTCGCCTGAGTTGCCGCGTCGGCTTGGGTGGCCGCCGCCGAACCCGTATCCTCGAACAGGCGTCGGGCTGCGGTAGCCCCGGGCTCCACCTATAGCCGCTACGAGCGGCCACGCGCCGTGAGGCGCTCCCGGCCCGACGCCCTCAACTCAGCGGCTTATGCATCAGTTCGGCAGACGGTAGCGCCACGCGTCCACCGTGTAGGACTCGGTGACCGTGGGACCGGCATGCGCGGCGATCAGGGACCGCCAGACCGCCAGCCGTCGATCCTGCTCGGCACGGTCGGCGACGAGGAACGGCGAGTGGGTGGTGTAGCCCGCCAGGTAGTCCTCGGCGCTCACTTCCCGCGACCAGGCCGAACGCCGCACCTCGCCCGGGCCGAAGGGTACGAGCGGACGATCATCGCCCTCGCCGCTGTGCATGCCCATGCCGTCCGCGGGGTACTGCTCGGCATGAAACGCGGCCTGCCACCCGTCGGGGTTCCAGCGCTGGTTCCAGACCATCGCCAGCGTCCCGCCGGGGCGCAGCACGCGCGCTGCCTCGGCCGAGGCGGCCGCCGCGTCCATCCAGTGCCAGGCCTGGGCGACCACGACGGCGTCGACGCTGGCGTCGGGCAGACCCGTCGCCTCGGCGGTGCCCACCCGGCACACGACACCGGGGTGCCGCCCCCGCAGGACGGCGAGCATCGACTCCGACGGGTCGACGGCGACCACGTCGAGCCCGCGTGCCACGAGGGAATCGGTCAGGCGGCCCGTGCCGGCCCCCAGGTCGAGCACCTGGCGGGGCGATCCGGGCAGCATCCAGTCGACCACGTCGTCGGGGTAGCCGGGCCGCAGCCGGTGGTACTCGGCGCCCGTCGAGAGGAAGGCGTTCGCGCGGCGCTGGGCCGTCTCCGGGTCAGGGCGCGGCATGGGCGTGGTTGGCGATCCAGGCGGACAACGCGACCCGCGGCCCGGTGAAGAACGGCGTCTCCTCGCGTACGTGCAACCGGGCCTCGACGGCCCTCTGGGCCCGCATGGCGTCGGTGAGACGATGCAGCTCGTCGGCCTCGAACGCGAGCAGCCATTCGTAGTCGCCGAGCGCGAACGCCGAGGTCGTCGAGCCGAGCACGTCGGGGAAGTCCCGGGCGGCCATGCCATGGGTCCGCAGCATGTGCGACCGCTTCGCCGGCTCGAGGTAGTACCACTCGTAGCTGCGCACGAACGGGTAGACGCACAGCCACGGCCGCGGCGCGATCCCCGAGAAGCAGGCGGGCGTGTGCGCGTTGTTGAACTCCGCCGGCCGGTGGACGCCGATGTTGCTCCAGCGGGGCACCAACCGCTCCCCCAGCGACGAGCGGCGCAACGCCGCGTACGCGCGCTGCAGCGCCTGCGGATCGTCGGCGAGCATCCACACGAGCAGGTCGGCGTCGGCGCGGAAGCCGCTGATGTCGTACCAGCCCCGCACCGTCACACCCGCGCCGGCGACGGCCGCCTCCACGGCCTCGGCGTCGACCGGTGCGGCGTCGATCGGTGCGGCGTCGCTCTGGGCGGCGTCGCTCTGGGCGGCGTCCAGCAGCGTGGGCAGGCCGAACACGGCGTACTGCACGTAGTGGACGCCGGCGTTCACCTCGTCCGGGTCGAGCGGGGTGTCGCGAGGATCGGCGGCGAACATCAGGCTCCTTCGTTGTCGAGGGCGGTCGGCAACGCGGGGCCGCCCGGGCGGCCGGACCCGCAGCAGGACCCACCGCACGTGGGCAGCCCGGCCACGGTGCCCCGTTCGCCCGCCACGACGGCGTCGGCCAGCATCGCGACGAACTCCGGGTCGACCCCCGCCGTGGCCGCGCGCACGTAGGCCAGGCCGAGCCGCTCGGCGGTCTCGCGAGCTTGGGTGTCGAGGTCGAACACGACCTCCATGTGGTCGTTGATGAAGCCGATCGGCGCCGCCACGACCCGCTCCACGCCGGCGCCGGCCAGTTCCTCCAGCCGGTCGTTCACGTCGGGCTCCAGCCACGGGATGTGCGGCGCCCCCGAGCGCGAGCAGTACACGATCTCCCACGCCAGTTCGTCCACCCCCAACTCGGACGCCGCCGCCGCAGCCACCTGCTCGGCCACGCGCTCGTGCTGCGCCGAATACCTCCCGGTCTCCCCGCCCGGCCCGGACGCGGCGTCCATCGCCGTCGGGATCGAGTGCGTCACGAACAGAACGTGCGGCAGCTGGTCCGGCCCGCCGAGGGCGTGCACGGCGTCCACGAGAGAGCGCACGTTGGCCCCGACGAACCCGTCGGTCTCGGCGTAGGGCCCGACCTTGGTGAACGTGATCGGTGTCGTGGTTTCGCCAGGCGCGACCGGCGGCAGCTCGGTCAGCGCACGGGCGAAATCCTCGCGGTACTGGCGGCAGCTGGAGTAGCTGGCATAGGCGGCCGTCAGCACCACGACGACCTCTTGGGCGGCCAACCGGCGCACCTCGGTGAGCGCGTCGGCGACGTACGGCGTCCAGTTGCGGTTGCCGATCACCACCGGGACAGCGACGCCACGCTCCGCGAGAGCGCGGCGGAGGGCGTCCACGAGTTCGGCGTTGCGGGCGTTGATGGGCGAAACACCGCCGAACCGCTGGTAGTGGCCCGACACCTCGACCAGCCGCTCGTCGGGGATGCCGCGCCCGCGGGTGGCGTTGCGCATGAACGGCAGCACATCCTCGGGGCCGCGCGGGCCGCCGTAGGAGAGCACCAGCACCGCGTCGACCATCACATCGCCTCTCGTCGTTCGGCGCCCCCGAGATCCTCCACGCTCAGACCGGTGACGGGGCAACTGCCCTCGTCGAGTTCGGCCGCCGAGACCTCGACCGGCGCGTCGATCTCCAGGTTGCCGAGCACCGGGCGCGTCCCGGGTTCCAGCCCCCACAGCTCCGACAAAGCCGTCAGGTAGGCGTCCGTGCGCCCCTCGACCGCCGCCTGGCGCGCGCGGACACTCGGCACGTGCACGAGCCGCGCCGCCAGCCGGCGCAGCGCGTGCGCGGCCTCCTCCCGGGTCAGGGGACGCCCCACGGGCAGCCGGTCGACCTCGTCGGCCACCATGTCCTGCATCGTGTCGCGCAACGCGACGACGGCCGGGTCCATCGCCCGGGAGCGCAGCCGGGCGAGTGCCTCGTCGACGCCCGTCCGGACCAGGTCTTCGGCGCGTTCGACGTCGCGGCGCGACGCGTCTGGCACGTGCCGCGACACGGTTTCGAGGTCGAGCAGCAGCACCCCGTCGAGGTCGGCGCAGGCCAGCTCGACATCGCGGGTGATCGCCAGATCGACGAGGACGAGCTGTTCGTGCCGGTCCGACGTCGCCCGCGCGACGTCACGCGTCGTCAGCACGGGCACGCCCGTGCCACGGCAGGTGACCACGACGTCGGCGTCCGCCAGCTCGGCGACGAGGTCGCGTTCGGACGCCCGCACCCCCGCATGGCGGGACGCGAACGCCGCCGCCCGGCCGCTGGAGGAGTGCACGGCCACTGAGCCGCACCCGCGCTCGGCGAGATCGGCCACCACGGCGCCGGCGTAGGCACCGGTCCCCACCACGAGCACGCGCGTGCCCGGCCAGTCGCGGCGCAGCAGGTCGAGAGCCACGCTCACGACCGACCGGCCGCGTGTGGCGAGGCGGGTCCGCTGGGCGACGAGCCGGGCGGTCCGCAGCGCCTGTTCGGCAACCGCGAGCAGCAGTCCGGACGCCGCCCCGGCGGCCCGGGCCTCGTGCACGGCCCGGCGCACTTGGGCCGCGACCTCACGGTCGCCGACGACCATCGACTCGAGCCCGGCGGTGACCCGGAAGAGATGGTCGATGGCCCGCACGTCGTCGAGCACGGTGAGCGGGATGCGGTCCGGCGGCGGCGCGCCGGGGGCGGCCGCCAGATCGGTGCGCACGGCCTCCGCCAGCGTGGCGGCGTCCAGCGACGAGTCCACGTACACCTCGGCCCGGTTGCACGTCGACAGCACGAAGGCGCCGGCAGCACCGGGGGTGCGTGCGAGCAGACGCCCCGCGAGCCCGGGGACGACGTGCGCAATGGCTTCCACCGCACCGATGCCATGATCGGAGTGGTGGACGGCGATCAGCTGAATACCCACAACGCAGGCCATTGAACCACCTCCGACCCCCGACGCCGAACCGGACCCACGCCGGCCAGGGTTCAGCCGGCGGCGGTGAACGCGTACACCTCGGGCAGCCGGATCTGCGGGCTGCCGAGGGGGGCCGATCCGGTGAGCGTCAGCGTCGCCGCGCCGGGGGCTGCCGACAGGTCGATCCGGACGATCGTCGGACCGCTCACGGCGACGGTGCTCCGGGCACCCCCACGCACCTCCAACGTGACGAGGCCCGGCTGCGTGCCGGAATCCAACACCAGCTCGGCGTAGCCGCGCTGGTTCTGAGGGATCGTGACCGCCGCTGTCCAGGTGGACGCCACGGTCGTGGGGGTCCCGCTCGGCGTGGACGTGGGCGTGGTGCTGGCAGCCGGGGTGGGCGTCGCGGTGGGAGACGGGGACGCGATGGGAGACGGGGACGCGGTCGGCGACGGCGTCGCGGGGCTGGCCGTGCTGGACACGCCGATCGGCTGGATGCGGAGGGCGGCAGCAACAGGTGCCGGGTCGTGGATCAGCGACTCCTGGGACGCCACGTCGTCGAACGCGAAGCCGTAGGCGCGGCCGTCGGCCATGGCCGCGTGCACCGCACCGGAGTAGCGGTTGCCGGTTCCGTCGGCGTAGTACGTGTCCGGAGCAGCGGGCTGCACGTCGACGGTGACGAGGTTGCCCCGCTGGAGGGCGGCGCAGAGCGTCCGCGCAATGGGTCCGACCACCTGGTCGTTCGGAGCGTGCAGGGCTCCGTCGCAACCGAGAACGTCGCTGGTGGAGGGCCGGGCGAAGGCGGCGACGCGGCGTCCGGTGGCATCGGTGAAGACGAGTTGCCCATCGATCGACCGCCCCGAGTAGGTCGTGGCTGTGCTTTCGAAGGGGGCCACGGTGAGGGTGCGGGTGCCGTAGGCCGCCCACGCGGAGGCGATGGCGGCGTCGAGAAGGTTCGCTGCCATCAGACCGGCCCCGACCGCATGCGTCGGCGCCAGGACCCGCAGGACGGTGCCGTCGGCTTCCCGCACGATGCTGCGTGCGTAGGCGGGGTCGGCCGCCAGCGCGTCGATGACGGACTGACGCCCTCCCGCCCCGAGGGCGCCGGTGGAGCGCTGAGTGCCGTCGGTGCTGGTGGTGCTCAGGGTGGCCGGGAGTGCGAACTGGTCGACCTGCGTGGAGTTCAGCCACAGTCCATTCGAGTCGAACGTGAGCTCGGCCCAGTCGAAGAGCAGCCCGGCGGTGGGGTCGGAGGCGTTCCAGGGGGCGGGCTGGACGAGTCCACCCGAGACGAGCCGGAACGGGACGGCCGCACCGTAGGAGTAGTAGACCCGGGCGGACACGCCCCGGGGCACCTGGATCGTGGCGCTCCGGCCCGCCGCCGGCCCGTCGATGGAAACATCGGGCGCAGCGATCTCGCCCGGACCGCTGGGCAGGTTCCACGGGTGGAACGCACCGGCGGCGTCCACGTAGCCGAGCCGGCCGGTCGCCAGGTCGGTGCCGATGATGCTGAGGTGCAGGGTGTCGGCGATGCCGGCGTCGTTGGTGACCGTCACCGGCACGGTGGTGGGGGCCGCCGCCGCCGGTGGCGCGGAGAAGGCGGTGGACACGGTGACGACGAGGGTGAGTGCCGCGATCAGGGAGCGCACGGAAAGGCGCATGGGGGTCTCCTGTGCTGTCGGGGGATGCAGCTCTCAGAGTGCCCAACTCGCCCGTCCCATAGCAACATGTTCCAACTGATTGCCAAGTAAACAAAGCGTTCCGATCGTCCGCAAGGTTCGTGGGCGGCGCCGCCAGCCATGGCCGGATGGGCCTAGGGTTGGGCGCGTGCCAACCGCCAGCGACGCCGCTCCACCCCTGCTCAGCGCCCTGTCGGGGCGCCGGCCGGCCACGTTGCCCGTGTGGTTCATGCGCCAGGCGGGGCGGTCGCTGCCCGAGTACCGTGCCGCCCGCAAGGGCGTCGGCATGCTCGAGTCGTGCCTGATGCCCGAACTCGCCGCCGAGATCACCCTGCAGCCGGTCCGACGGCACCGGGTGGACGCCGCGATCTTCTTCTCCGACATCATGGTGCCGCTCAAGCTGGCGGGGGTGGGCGTCGAGATCGTCCCCGACGTCGGCCCAGTGGTCGCCGAACCGGCGCGGACGGCGTCCGACATCGACCGCCTGACCCGCCTCGAGCCAGGCGACACCACCCCCATCACCGCAGCGATCGAGCTGGTCACCGACGAGCTGGCCACCGTCGGTTCCGTCGAGGCCTCCTGGACGCCCCTCATCGGCTTCGCCGGCGCGCCCTTCACTCTCGCCGCCTACCTCGTGGAGGGCAGGCCCAGCCGCGACCACCTCGCTGCGCGCGCCCTGATGCACGCCGACCCGGACAGCTGGCGGCGCCTCATGGCCTGGTGTGCCACGATCTCCGGCCACTTCCTCGCCACCCAGGTGGACGCCGGCGCTTCGGCCGTCCAGCTCTTCGACTCGTGGGCCGGTTCCCTCACCCGCGCCGACTACGCCGCCCACGTCGCCCCCCACAGCCGCGCCGCCCTCGCGGCCGTCGAGGGGCGCGTCCCCCGCATCCACTTCGGGACGGGCACGGGCCATCTGCTCGAGGAGTTCGCCGTCGGCGCTGACGCCGTCGGCGTCGACTACCGGACCCCGCTCGACGAAGCCGCCGCCCGCCTGCCCGGCGTCCCGCTCCAGGGCAACCTCGACCCCGCCCTCCTCGCCGCCGGTGATGCGGCCCTGTTCGCCCACCTCGACGACGTGCTGGCCCGCGGTCGCTCCGCGCCCGGCCACGTCGTCAACCTGGGCCACGGCGTCCCACCCACAACCGACCCCGACGTCCTGACCCGCCTCGTCGAAAGGATCCATCGTGCCCACGCAAGCTGACGCCGTCGTCGTCGGCGGCGGTCTCGCCGGCCTCGCCGCCGCCCACCGGCTCACCGAACTGGGGGTGGCCCCGCTGTTGCTCGAATCCCGCGGCCAGTGCGGCGGCCTCGTGTTCGGGGCGCCGGTCGGCGGCGTCACCGTCGACCTCGGCGCCGAGTCGTTCGCCCGCCGCAGCACCGCCTGCGCCGAGCTCGCCGAGCAGTTGGGCCTCGAGGTCGTCACGCCTGGCGGCGAATCCTGGATCTGGGGCACGGACGCCGCCGGCGAGCGTGGGCGCGCCTTCCGGATCCCACACGGCGTGTTGAGCATTCCCACCGACCTCGACGATCCCCAGGTGGCCGAGGCCCTCTCCCCCGAGGGTCTCGCCCGCGCCCGCGACGACCTCACGATGGGTCCCGAACCGGGCGCCGACGCCCCCGACCTCGCCACCTTGGTCGAAACCCGCCTCGGGCGCGAGGTGCTCGACCGGCTGGTCGACCCGGTGGCGGGGGGCGTCCACTCGGTGCATCCGAGCCGGCTGGCGGTCGACGTGGTCTCTCCGGGCTTGCACGAGGCGCTGGCCGAGGAAGGGTCGCTCGTGCGGGCGGCGGCGTCCCTGCGGGCGAAGGCACCGGCCGGCCCGCTGGTCGCCTCGACGGCCGGCGGCCTGTTCCGCCTCGTCGACGCCCTCGTCGGAGCCATCGGCGACGGCGGGGGGACCGTCGCGACCAGGCGCGTGGTCACGTCGATCGAGAAGGTCGACGACGGCTGGTTCGTCACCCACCACACCGCCGGCCGCGCTCCCGACCCGGCCGACCCGCCAGTCCCGACCGGGAACCCCGAGCAGGTGCACACACCCACGCTCGTCATCGCCCTCGACGGGCGTGCCGCCCTCGACCTCCTCCGCCCACTCGAGCCGCTCGCCATCGGCGACTGGGAACTGCCCCGCGGCGCCGATCTCGCCCAGGTCTGCATCGCGCTGGTCAAGCCCGAGCTGGACGCCGCCCCGCGCGGCTCCGGGCTGCTGGTCACGCCGGGCGCCCCCGAAGTGACCGCCAAGGCGCTCACCCACTACTCCATCAAGTGGCCCACGACGGTCGACGGCACGAACCGCCACGTGCTGCGGGTCTCGTACGGCCGCGCGGGGCAGCCGACGCCGCGGCCGAGCCTCGAGGACGCCTTGGCGGACGCCGCCACCCTCCTCGGCGTCGAGCTGTCCGTCGACGACGTCGTCGGGCACATGGTCATCGGTTTCCCGAACTCGCTGCCGCCGCAGACCCCCGAGCACCGCGAGCGCGTCGGAGCGCTCACGGCGGCGGCGGCCGAACTGGACGGCTTCGAGATCACCGGCGCCTGGTATGCGGGCACGGGGTTGGCCGCCGTCGTCCCCCACGGACGCGCGGTGGCCGAGAAGCTCGTGGTGAAGCACGACGACGACGACGCGCCATGACGCTGCGGTTGGGCACGCGCGGTTCGGAGCTGGCGCGGACGCAGTCCGGCCTGGTGGCGGACGCCCTGCGCGACCACGGGCACGCCGTCGAACTGGTCACGATCCGGTCGGAGGGCGACGTGACGGCCGCGTCGCTCGTGGCTGCGGGCGGGCTCGGGGTGTTCGCGGCGGCCCTGCGCCGGGCGCTGCTCGACGGCGAGGTCGACCTAGCCGTTCACTCCCTCAAGGACCTGCCCACCGCCGGCGTCCCCGGCCTCGTCCTGGCTGCGATCGCCGAGCGCGAGGACGCGGCCGACGTGCTCTGCGCGCGCCACGGGCACACGCTGGCGTCGCTGCCCGCCGGGGCCCGAGTGGGCACCGGCTCGCCGCGGCGGGCCGCGCAGGTGCGGGCGCGGCGTCCGGACGTGGAGGTGGTCGAGATCCGCGGCAACGTGGGCACGCGTCTCGCCCGGGCGTTCGGCTCGGCGTCGACGAAGCCCGACCTGGACGCCGTCGTGCTGGCTCACGCGGGGCTGGCCCGGCTCGGCCGACTGGACGCCGTCACCGACGTGCTCGACCTGCTGCCTGCGGCCGGACAAGGGGCGTTGGCCGTCGAGTGCCGGGAGGACGACGCCGTGACCAGGCTCGCCCTGGCCCCACTCGACCACCCGGCCACGCGCGCCGAGGTGGAGGCGGAGCGAGCCGTCCTGGCCGCTCTGGGTGCCGGGTGCGCCGCACCCGTCGGCGTCCGGGCGACGCTGGCCGAGGGGCGGCTGCGCGTCCGAGCCGCCGTGCTGGCCGCCGACGGCCGAGCCTCGGCGACGGCAAAGGTCGAGGCGCCCTGGCCCACGGACGCCGCGGCCCTCGGCCGGCGGGCTGCGCGCCAGCTGCTCGACGGCGGCGCGGCAGACATCACGCCTCTGGGCGCCGAGCGAGCCAGCCGGCTCGGCGAGTTCCACGACCAGGAGCTCTGGGCGCCCGGCACCCACCCGGCACTCGTCGGACGCCGGGTGCTGTTCCTGCGCGCGGACGGGCCCCTGACGGACGCGGTCCGCGCGGCGGGCGCGCTCGTCGACGCCCGGCCCCTCACGAGCCAACGCTCCTTGGCCTACGAGCTCGGCGGGCGCGCGGACTGGCTCGTCCTCACCTCGCCCGCCGGAGTGCAACGTCTCGTGGCCGACGGCCACGCGCCGGCGGCGCTGGCGCCGCGCATTGCGGCGGTCGGGCGGGCGACGGCGTCCGCGCTCCAGGCGGCTGGCGCCCATGTCGACGTAACAGGGAGTTCCGACGCGGCCGGCCTCGTCGCCGAGCTCGGCGACGGCCCGGGCACGATCCTGCTGCCCGGCTCGGCGCTGGCCGAGCCGACGCTGGCCGAGGGGCTCGCCGCGCGCGGGTGGACCGTACGCCGCGTCGCGACGTACACCACAGAGACCCTGCCCTCCGCGCTGGCCGGTCTCGTGGCCGATTGGCCGGCCTACGACGCGGTCGTCGTCACCGCCGGTTCGGTCGCGCGGGCCGCAGTGCAGCTCCTCGGGCCCCCGGCCGGGCACACGCGGATCGTCGCGTTCGGGCGGCCCAGCGCGGACGCCGCCCGTGCGGCCGGGCTGCCCGTCCATGCCGTCGCCGCCACGCCGGACGGCGACGGCGTCCTCGCTGCTCTCATCGCCGCCCTGGAGGAGTTGCCATGATCGTTCGCCCCCGCCGTCTGCGCGTCACGCCCGCCATGCGCAACCTGGTCCGCGAGACCCGCGTCGCCCGAAGCCAGCTGGTGCTGCCGGTGTTCGTCCGCGACGGCATCGACGCCCCGCACCCCATCGCGTCGCTGCCGGGGGTCGTCCAGCACACGCTCGATTCCCTGCGTGCCCAGGCCGTCGAGGCGGCGACCGCGGGGCTGGGCGGCATCATGCTGTTCGGCGTCCCACTCGACGACGACAAGGACGCCGCCGGCTCCGTCGGCGAGCGGCCCGACTCGATCCTGAACCGGGGTGTCGTCGCCGTCCGGGAAGCCGTCGGCGATGACCTCGTCGTCATGGCCGACACCTGCCTGGACGAGTTCACCGACCACGGCCATTGCGGCATCCTGGACGCCAACGGCCGCGTCGACAACGACGCGACGCTCGAGGCCTACGTGCGGCTGGCCGTCAGCCAGGCGGACGCCGGCGCGCACGTCGTGAGCCCGTCGGGAATGATGGACGGCCAGGTGCTCGCCATCCGCGAGGGGCTGGACGCCGCCGGTCACGCGGACGTCGCGATCCTCGCCTACGCCGCCAAGTACGCCTCGGCGTTCTACGGGCCGTTCCGCGAGGCGGTCGGGTCGTCGCTGCAGGGGGATCGCCGCACCTACCAGCAGGACCCGGCGAACCGACGCGAGGGCCTCCGCGAGGCGCTGCTCGATCTCGCCGAGGGCGCCGACATGGTCATGGTGAAACCGGCGGCGTCCTACCTCGACGTGCTGGCCGACGTGGCGGCGGCGTCCGACGTGCCGGTGGCCGCCTACCAGGTGTCCGGGGAGTACGCGATGATCTGCGCGGCCGCCGAGCGCGGCTGGATCGACCGGGACGCGGCGCTCGCCGAGGCCATCACCGGCATCGTGCGTGCGGGCGCCGATCTCGTCTTGTCATACGCCGCCCTCGAGGTGCCCGCGCTGCGTTAGGTTGCAGGCGACCTCGACAAGGAGACCCCCGTGCAGTTCGACCTCATCTGGCAAGCCGTCTCGATGATGGCCTACCTCATCGCCATGATCGTCATCGGCTTCGTGGCCCAAGCCCGCACCAAGAACCTCGGCGACTACATGCTCGGCGGCCGCGGGCTCGGGCCGTTCGTGTCGGCGCTGTCGGCGGGGGCGTCCGACATGTCGGGCTGGCTGCTCATGGGCCTGCCGGGGGCGCTGTACCTGGGCGGGCTCGTCGAGCTGTGGATCGCGATCGGGCTCACCGTCGGCGCCTGGCTCAACTGGAAGTTCGTCGCGCCGCGGCTGCGGTCGTACACCGAACTGGCGGGCAACTCGATCACGTTGCC
Organism: Propioniciclava sp.; assembly: GCF_029977985.1. GTDB lineage: Bacteria > Actinomycetota > Actinomycetes > Propionibacteriales > Propionibacteriaceae > Propioniciclava. The sequence goes on from NZ_JARKOT010000209.1 coordinate 15,639, forward strand.
GTCGTTCCTCGGGGCCCGGCTGCGGTCGACCTACGGCATCCGCCTGGTCGCGGGGGCGATCATCCTCGTCTTCTTCACCCTCTACGTGAGCAGCGGCATGGTGGCCGGCGGCACGTTCTTCGAGTCGTCGTTCGGGCTGCCGTACCTGTGGGGCATGCTGCTCGTCGCCGGCGTCACCGTGCTGTACACGCTGGTCGGCGGCTTCCTCGCCGTCTCGTGGACCGACGTCGTGCAGGGCTGCATGATGGTGACCGCCCTGGTCGTGCTGCCATTGGTCGGCATGATGCACGTCGGCGGACCGGGGGCCATGGTCGCGGCGATCAACGCGGTCGACCCGAGCCTGCTGAGCCTGACGACCGGGGCGACCGCCATCGGCGTCATCAGCTCCCTGGCGTGGGGCCTCGGCTACTTCGGCCAGCCGCACATCCTCGTGCGGTTCATGGCCCTCACCGACGCGGCCGAGGCCAAGGCCGGCCGGCGCATCGGCATCACCTGGATGGCGCTGAGCTGCCTCGGCGCCGCCGCCACCGCCCTCGTCGGCGTGGCGGTCTACCAGCACGACACCGGTCGGCTCGCCAACCCGGAGGCCGTGTTCATCACGCTCGGCCAGCTGCTGTTCCACCCGCTGCTGGCCGGCTTCATGCTGGCCGCGATCCTCGCCGCGATCATGTCGACGATCAGCTCGCAGCTGCTCGTCACCAGCTCGGCACTCGTCGAGGACCTGTACCGCGCCTTCGCGGGCCGAGGGCTGAGCGCGCGCGGCGGCGTCTGGCTGGGCCGGATCGGCGTCCTCATCGTGTCGGTGGTCGCGGGCGTGCTGGCGCTCAACCCGTCGGACACCATCCTGGGGCTCGTCGCGTTCGCGTGGGCCGGGTTCGGCGCCGGCTTCGGGCCGACGATCCTGCTGTCGTTGTACTGGAAGCGGCTGACCGGCTGGGGAGCCCTGGCCGGCATGCTGGCCGGCGCGGTGGTCGTGTTCTGGTGGGGCTCGATGGAGGGCGGCATCTTCGACCTGTACGAGATCCTGCCCGGCTTCCTGGCCAACCTGGCCGTTGCCTATGGTGTCTCGATGGTGACCCCGCCGCCCGCTGGTGTCGACGCCGAGTTCGACCGGGCCGCGGAGCTGGCCGCCCGCTGAGTTCTGTGTTCTGAGTTCGAGGGAGTGCCGCAGATGGACATGGCCGAGGTGTATGCCCGCGCGTGCGCGGTGATCCCGGGCGGGGTGAGCTCGCCGGTGCGGGCGTTCGGCTCGGTCGGAGGCACGCCGGTGTTCCTCGCGTCGGCGTCCGGGCCGTTCGTGGTGGACGTGAACGGCCGCGAGTACGTGGATCTGGTCTGCTCGTGGGGGCCCGCGCTGCTCGGGCACGCGCACCCCGAGGTGGTGCGCGCGGTGGTGGACGCCGCCGGTCGCGGCCTGTCGTTCGGGGCGCCGACGACGGCCGAGGTGGAGCTGGCGGAGCTGATCCGGGGGCGGGTGCCGTTCGCGGAGAAGGTGCGGTTCACGTCGACGGGCACCGAGGCCTGCATGACGGCGATCCGGGTGGCGCGCGGAGCGACGGGCCGCGACGTGGTCGTGAAGTTCGCCGGCTGCTACCACGGGCATTCGGACGCCCTCCTGGCCGCCGCCGGGTCGGGCGTCGCGACGGCGGGGCTGCCCGGCTCGGCGGGCGTGACGCGCGCGGCGGCGTCCGACACGCTCGTGCTGCCGTACAACGACGTCTCCGCGCTGGAGGAGGCGTTCGCGGCCCGGGGCGCCGAGATCGCGTGCGTGATCACCGAGGCGGCGCCGGCGAACATGGGCGTCGTGCCGCCCGCGCCGGGGTTCAACGCGGCGATCCGCCGGCTGACGAGCGAGCACGGGGCGCTGATGGTCTCCGATGAGGTGCTCACCGGCTTCCGGGTGGGGCCAGCCGGCTGGTTCGGCTTGGAGGGGGTGACGCCCGACCTGGTGACGTTCGGGAAGGTCGTCGGCGGCGGAATGCCGCTGGCGGCCGTGGGCGGACCGGCGGAGCTGATGGACCTGCTCGCCCCCGTCGGACCCGTCTACCAGGCGGGCACGCTGTCGGGGAACCCGCTGGCCACCGCCGCCGGCATCGCGACGCTGCGCCTGGCGGACGCGACGGTGTACGACCGGGTCGACGCCGCGTCCTCGGCGCTGCAGGCGGCAGTCGGCGAGGCGCTGGACGCCGCTGGCGTGGCCCACCGGGTGCGGGTGGCGGGGAACCTGTTCAGTGTGTTCTTCGGGGCGGACGCGGCTGCGTCCGGGGTGAGCGACTACGAGGCGGCCAAGGCGCAGGAGGCCTTCCGGTACCGGGCGTTCTTCCACGCGATGCTCGACGCCGGCGTCGCCTTGCCGCCGAGCGTGTTCGAGGCGTGGTTCCTGTCGGCGGCGCACGACGCCGCGGCGCTGGATCGCGTGGTGTCCGCTCTCCCGGCAGCCGCGCGGGCCGCCGCGGCGGCGTCCGAAGGCTGAGGGACCCGAGCACGTGGACCTGCGGGAGTTGTCTGCGACCCGGCTGATGATCCAGCGGCTGGCCGGACCGGCGGTGCCCGACCCGGCTGCGGCGGTGCGGGAGTCACTGGCCGTGCAGAGCCAGGACGTGCCGCTGGCGCTCGACTCGTTGGCGCAGCGCACGCGCGGTGATGCCGCCGAAGCGCGCACGGCCCTCGATGCGGGGGCGTTCGTTCGGACGCACGTGCTGCGGCCGACGTGGCACTTCGTGGCGGCCGAGGACCTGCGCTGGCTCCTCGCCTTGACGTCGCCGAAGGTGCTGTCCGGGCTGACGAAGCGACATGCCGATCTGGGGCTGGGCGAACCGGCGAGGCGAGCGCGGTTGCTGGACGCCGTCCGGGAGGCCCTCAGCGCGGGACCGCTGACACGGGTCGCGCTCGGCGAGCACCTGACGCAGGGTGGGCTGCTCGCAAAGACCCCGGTGTTCGGCTCGCAAGTGAGCCACGTGCTGCTCATCGGCGAACTGGAGGGGCTGTGGTGTTCGGGGCCCGTCGACCCGACGGGTTTGAGCGGTCACACGTACGCCCTGCTCGACGACCGGCTGCCGCCGGTCGGGTCGCTGCGGCGGTCGCGGGAGGATGCGCTGGTCGAACTGGTGGGGCGGTTCTTCGCGTCGCACGGGCCGGTGAGCGTGCCGGATCTGCAGCGGTGGACGCGGCTCACGCAGCGCGACGTGCGCCTGGCTGTGGCGGCGTTGGGTGATGCGGTGGAGCCCGTGGAGGTGGCAGGTCACGTCCTGTGGTGCGGGGCATGTCCCATGGCGGAGCGCGGTCCCGGGTCGCCCGCATTCGTCGAGGCCCGCGAGCGGGTGGAGGGGGCGTGGCTGCTGTCCACCTTCGACGAGGCGGTGTTGACGCACAACACGCTACGGATGCCGATTCCTGCCAGCGCGCCGCATGCGGGCCAAGGTCCGCGCTACTCCGAGGCCGGCGGCGGGCCCGTGCTGTGGAACCTCACCGATGTCGGTGTCTGGAAGCGCGTCCACCGGGCCGATCGGTTCGAGGTGACCCTCAGGCTCGACCCCTCGCTCCCCCTGCGCGCGCTCGCCGCGCTGGACGCCGAGGCGCACGCGTTGGCGGTCCGCTCCGGAGCCGAACGTGCCGTCGTCACCCGGCAGGCCGGTTGAGCGATGCCGCTTGATCCGCCGGGACCGACCGCGATGTGTGTGTCGAGAGCGCCGCGGATCAGGTAGGAATCCGGCGCGGGGGTCAGCGACCGAACAACTTGCCCATGAAGCCTCCGGAGGACGGCTCGTCGGCGTGGCCGTTGCACCACTGGCCCGCCGGGACGCTGCGCTTCACGGCATCGATGTGCTGCCCGCACCCGGCCCACGTCGTCTTTCCGCACTTGCGGCAGGTGACGGCTCGGCACATGGGAGACTCCTTCTGTCAGTTGGACGATTCGTCGCAACCATACCCTGGGGGGTATCCTCGTGTCCATGCGAGTCATCATCATCGGCGGCGTCGCAGGCGGCATGAGCGCCGCGACCCGCCTCCGCCGCCTCGACGAGACGGCCGAGATCATCGTCCTGGAGCGCAGCGGCCACGTCTCCTTCGCCAACTGCGGCCTGCCCTATCACGTGGGCGGCGTCATCGAGCAGCGCTCGGCTCTGCTGCTGCAGACTCCCCGCTCCCTCGCCGCCCGCTTCCGCATCGACGTGCGCCTGCGCACCGCAGCGGTCCGCATCGATCGGGAGCGACGCGTCGTCGTCGCCCGCGCCGAGGACGGCACCGAGTACGACCTGCCCTTCGACAAGGTCATCCTCTCCCCCGGCGCCCGCCCACTGCGCCCTCCGATTCCCGGCATCGAGCGTGCCCTCAGCCTGCGCGACATCGACGACCTCGACGCCATCGTGAGCGCCACCGCGAGCGCCCGCACCGCTGTCGTCATCGGTGGCGGCTTCATCGGCATCGAGATGGCCGAGAACCTCGTCCACCGCGGCCTGCGGGTCGCCCTCGTCGAGGCGCTGCCGCAGGTCATGGCGCCCCTCGACCCCGAGATGGTCGCCGGCGTCCACCAGGCGCTGCGCAGCAACGGCGTCGACCTGCACCTGGCCGACCAGGTGACCGCGATCAACCCCGATTCGGTCTCGACCAAGTCCGGCGCCACCCTGCCGGCCGACCTCGTGATCGCCGCCCTCGGCGTCCGGCCCGAGACGACCCTCGCCAGCGAGGCGGGGCTGACCGTGGGCCCGCGCGGTGGGATCGCCGTCGACGACCGGCACCGGACCGACGACCCCGACATCTACGCCATCGGGGACGCCGCCGAGAAGGTGGCCGCCCTCGACGGCGGTCCGACGCTCGTCCCGCTGGCGAACACCGCCAACCTCGCCGGGCGCCGTGTGGCCGACGACATCGCCGGACTCCCCGTGCACAACCGGCCGGTGCTGGGCACCGCCATCGTGGGCGTCTTCGGCCTGCAAGTGGCCGCCACGGGCACCAACGAGAAGCGGCTCCGCGAGTTGGGGCGTCCGTACCGGGCGATCCACACGCACCCGGCCTCCCACGCGGGCTACTACCCGGGGGCGCAGACGATGGCGCTGAAGCTCCTCGTCGACCCGGAGACCGACGCGATCCTGGGCGCCCAGGGCGTCGGGAAGGAGGGCGTCGACAAGCGCATCGACGTCATCGCGACCGCCATGACGGGCGGCCTCACGGCGTCCTCCCTGGCCGAACTGGAGCTGGCGTACGCGCCGCAGTTCGGCTCGGCGAAGGACCCGATCAACATGCTGGGCCACGTCGCGGACAACCTCCGCTCCGGCATCACCCGCTCGTTGCAGTGGCACGAGCTGGACGCCGCGGTCGCCGCCGGTGCGACCGTCGTCGACGTGCGCACGCCGGACGAGTTCGAGGCAGGCTCCATCCCCGGCGCGCTGCTCATCCCGGTGGACGAGCTCCGCGACCGCGTGGACGAGTTGCCCGACGGTCCGCTCGTGGTGCACTGCGCGGTGGGTATCCGCGGTCACACCGCCTGCCGCATCCTTACCCAGCTCGGTCGCGATGCCGTGAACCTCGACGGCGGCTACAAGACCTGGGCGGCGGGCACGGGGGCGTAACGCCGACAGCTCCCGGCGGTGGGCGCCGACGGCCCCCGCCGGGGCATCAGGCCAAGGAGAGGAAGACCTTCTCCAGGCGATCGACGTCGGGCTGGCCCTGCTCGGGGTCGACCATGCACTCGCGCAGACCGCGGGCGATGGTGAGGAACCCGGCCCGCTCGATCGCCTTGGAGACGGCGGCGAGCTGAGTGACGATGTCGGCGCAGTCCCGGCCGGACTCGACCATCGCGATGATCCCGCCCAACTGTCCTTGGGCTCGCTTGAGGCGCATGAGAACGTCGTGCATCTGGTCCGGTGCGAGTTCCATGCGGCCGAGGATACCCCGACCCGTATGACTGGGATGCGCAACCCGGCCCGAAGCCCGGCGCCGGTAGAATTGGTCCATCCGACCGAAAGAGAGTCCACCCATGGCCAACGCCGCGTCCGACGGCCACGCGCGCCGCGTCAAGGAGCTCAGCTCCCAGGTGCGCAAGATGCGCGGCTGGATCGCGTCCGATCCTTCCCAGGCGGAACCCCTCGTCGACGCGCTCAACGAGCTCACCGCCCAGCGCCTCCTGGCGCACCAGTGGCTGGAGTCGTTCGCCGACGCCCAGGACGCCCTCGCCCAGGCCGCCAAGCTGGTCGCCTTCCACGGCTCGGTCGGGCCGTTCACCCCCCTCGACGACGGCGCCCGCTTCTTCACGGCGACCACCCACGTAGCGCTCGCGCAGGCAGGCGGCGGCCAGCCGGCCGGCGCCGCGCAGACGGTGGCGGCGCTGCGCGCCTGGCGTACCCTGCTCCCCCACCTCGACCTGCCCCCGGCACTCCTCCCCCGCACCGCCGTGTGGCTGCTGCTCGCCTCCGCGCAGGGCGCCCTCGCCACGGGCGACGTGGGGGCGGCCAACGCCCTCGCGGACGCCGCCCTCCTCCGCGCCCGTGAGGGCCACCTCACCGGGGACGACGCCGCAGTCCTCGTGGACGCCGCCCTCGCCGTCTCCGATGCCCGTTGGGTCGCCGGGGTCGAACCGGACGCCGTGGCCGCGGCCCGCGCCGCTGCCGCCGCGGCCGGCGACCTGGCCGCGCCGGTGCTGGAGTCCAGGAACCGCATCAGCGAGGCATGGGCGTCCCGCGTGCTCGGACCGCTCGCCGCGGCGTCCGGCACGCTGGCCGACCGTTTGGCCGCGACGGGCGACGCCGAAGGTGCGCTGCGCGAGCGCCGGGCCCTGACCGACGTGCTGCGGCGCTCGGTGGGCCGCATCGGCGACCCTGCCCGGGACGCCCTCGCCCGCCTCCTCACCGAGCAGGCCCGCGACCTGCGCACCGCTGGCCGTGAGGACGAAGCCCTGGACGCCGCCGGCGAAGCCGCATCGCTGGCGGGCGAACTGGCGGCGTCCGAGTCGACGGCCGGGCAACGCCTCGACGTGCAGTTGATCGCCGTGAGCGAGCTGGCGTTGGTCCTGCTCGCTCAGGGCGAGACCGCGGAGGCGCAGGAGGCACTGGCTTCGCTGTTCGATCGGTTTGCGTCGCTGAAGCGTCCTGCGGGGCACGAGGCGGCGCTCGCCGGGGCCGTGCTCGCGCGGGCCAACGTGGAGGCCGCGTTGGGCGACCAGCAGGCGTCCGAGCACTCGTTGCAGGAGTTCCACGCGCTCGTGAAGGGGCTCCTCGCCACCACCCCGGCCGGCTCGAACCTGTGGGGAGCCACCCCCGGTGAGGATGTCGCCCGCGACCGCGCCCGAGGACGCTGGAGCCGATCCCCCCTGCCGACGCCCTACTGGGAGAACCTCTCGGACGCCGACGCCCTCGCCGGCGCCACCCGGGCCGTCGAAC
>NZ_JARKOT010000226.1 GCF_029977985.1 Propioniciclava sp.
CCGGGGTTCCGCGCACCCCGGGCCGGCGGCGTCCATGTCGGTGGAGCCGGAGTGTCAGCCGACAGGCCCCGGCGGCCACGCCTTCGCGACGACCTTGCCCGTGATGCGTTCGGCCGGAACGAACCGGGCGCAGCCCGGCCGGGCGCCCTCGCCACGGCAAGGGGCGACGGAGTCGGCGGAGTTGGAGCGGTGGTCGCCCATGACGAGGTAGCTGCGGTCGGGGACGACGATCGGGTCGAAGCAACGGCCCGACCGTGGCGACGAGGCGCAGTCGAAGGATCCGGTGACAAAGGTCACGTCCGCGAAAATGTAGGGCTCCTCGAGAGGCTGTTCGTCGACCAGCACCCGGCCTTCGGAATCGCAGCAGCTCACCGTGTCGCCAGGGACGCCGATGACGCGCTTCACCGTGTACTCGGTGTTCGAGATGCCGATGCCGGTGAGGTCGCCGAAGGCGCGGGCGACGGCCCGGACCGGGTCGGAAGAGGGCGGGAGCCGCGCGTCGTCCCACGTGGCGCCGTGGCCGAAGATGACGATGTCGCCGCGTTCGGGCCCATGGGTCAGGTAGGGCAGGTCGCTGGAGAGGACGCGGTCGGTCACGCTGAGCGTGTTCTGCATCGAGCCGGACGCCACGTTGTGCACCCGCACGACGAACGCCTGGATGAGGGACACGACGAGGAGGGCGGCGAGCACGTTCACGAGGAGTTGCACGGGGAACGGCAGCTGGCGGCGCGCACGCCGCGGGGCGGCCGACGTGCCGGCGTCGGAGTCCTCGACGCGCTCTTGGGCCATGGGTCTCCCCCTCTCCGTCCCAGAGCATAGGCGAACGGGACTAGGGTGAGGTCAGGCCACGTCCGGGCCGAGGCAACAAAGGAGAGTGCACGCACCCATGTCCCGAATCCAGCACGATTCGTTCCGCTCGAAGGTCATGTCGGCCGACGAGGCGGCGTCCTTCATCACCCACGGGGACAACGTCGGATTCTCGGGCTTCACCGGGGCCGGTTACCCCAAACTGATCCCCGGCGCCTTGGCGGCCCGCATCCGCGCAGCCCACGATGCGGGCGAGCCGTTCCAGATCGGCTGCTGGACCGGCGCCTCCACCGCCCCCGAACTCGACGGCGCGCTCGCCGAAGTGGACGGCATCCGCTACCGCATGCCCTATCAGTCCGACCCGATCATGCGCAGCAAGATCAACGCCGGCGTCTCCGACTACAACGACATCCACCTGTCCCACTCGGGCCCCATGGTGCGCGCCGAGGTGCTGTCGCCGCTCGACGTGGCGGTCGTTGAGGTGGCCGGCATCAACGCCGACGGGGAGGGCATCCCGAGCTCGTCGGTGGGCAACAACGTCATCTATCTGGAAAAGGCCGAGAAGATCATCCTGGAGGTCAACGCGTGGCAGTCCGAGGACCTCCTCGGCATGCATGACCTGTACTACGGCTTCGCGCTGCCGCCGCACCGCCGCGAGGTCGACATCCTCGCCCCCGGCGACCGCATCGGCCAGACCACCTACCGCATCGACGCCTCGAAGGTCGTCGCCGTCGTCGAGACCGAACTGCCCGACCGGAACACACCGTTCAAGCCGGCCGACTCGATCTCGGAGGCCATCGCCGCCCACTACCTCGACTTCCTCGCCAACGAGGTGAAGCACGACCGCCTGCCGAAGAACCTGCTGCCGCTGCAGTCGGGGGTGGGCAACGTCGCGAACGCCGTGCTGGCCGGTCTGCTCGCCGGCCCCTTCGAGAATCTGACGAGCTACACGGAGGTCATCCAGGACGGCATGGTCGACCTGATCGACTCGGGCAAGCTGACGGTCGCGTCGGCGACCGCGTTCTCGCTGTCGCCCGACTACGCCCATCGCATGAACGACGAGGCGAAGAAGTACCGCAAGAACATCATCCTGCGGCCGCAGGAGTTGTCGAACCACCCGGAGATGATCCGCCGCCTCGGCGTCCTGGCGTGCAACGGCATGATCGAGGCCGACATCTACGGCAACGTGAACTCGACCCACATCATGGGCAGCAAGCTGCAGAACGGTATCGGCGGCTCCGCCGACTTCACGCGCAACGCGTACATCTCCGCGTTCGTGACGCCCTCGACGGCGAAGGGCGGGGCCATCTCGGCGATCGTGCCGATGGTGAGCCACCACGACCACACCGAGCACGACGTGCAGGTGCTCATCACGGAACAGGGTCTGGCCGACATGCGCGGGCTGGCGCCACGCAAGCGGGCCAAGGCGATCATCGACAACTGCGCCCACCCCGATTACAAGCCCCTCCTGGCCGACTACTTCGAGCGCGCCCAGAAGACGGCCAACAGCCAGCACACGCCTCACGACCTGCGCGAATCCCTCAGCTGGCACGTCCGCTTCCTCGAGACGGGCACGATGAAGCCTGCTTCCTGACCAGCGTCGGGCGGGTGTGGCCGGCGCCGTCCGGCACTCGATCGGTCCACGTGGGCCGATCGTGTGTCACGCGCCCAGTCACCCCAGAAGCAGCGCCCGCAGTTCCCCCACCGTGTCGACGACGGCCGCGTGGGGCACGGCGTCGAGTTCGGCGCGCGTCCCCGCTCCCCACGTGACGCCGACGCCATGGACGCCGGCGGCGGCTGCCGCCAGCAGGTCGACGGCGGCGTCACCGACGTAAGCGGCGCCGGCGGCGTCCGCACCGAACACGTCCAACGCATGGAGGAGGGGGTCGGGCGCGGGCTTGTGGGCGGGGGTGTCCTCCATGGCGGCGGCCACGCGCACGAGACCGTCGAGCTGGACGGCCGCCAGGGTGGCCTCGGCGGAGAAGCGTCGCTTCGACGTGGCGACGCCGATGCGGACGCCGGCGCTCGCCAGGTCGGCGAGCAGCTCGGCCACGCCCGGATAGGTCTCGACGAGGGTGGGCAGGTGGGCCACGTTCCAGCGGGTGTACTCGGCGACGATGCTCTCGGCCTGGTCGGGGTGCCGCTTCGTGAAGATGTCGACCAAGGTGCGGCCGATCCAGCCGCGCAGCTCCGGCTCCTCCGGGACGGGCAATCCGTGTGCCTCGAGAGCGTGCCGGTAGGAGGCCACGATGAGCGGAATGGTGTTGGCAAGAGTGCCATCGAGGTCGAACAAGACGGTGGTGAACCGCGGCCGCGTCATGAGGACAGCGTAGGGGCGCAGGACTCACCCCGGGCACCGCTCTCCCGCACCTAACGGCGTTCTGCCTTGTGATCGGCGGGTCGAACTCATAAGGTGCGGTGAGGAACCAAGCAGGAGAACACGCCGCAGGGGTATCCCGAAGGGGCACTCGACGCGAGCAACTTGCCCGGGCGCCACGATCTGCCGAAGGATCGGGCGCTCCGGGACCGGTGGATGAGGAGTTTTCCATGGAAACGGGTGCACGGCCGCGGGGGCGCCGCCCTGGGAACGACGACACACGCGGCACGATCCGGGACACGGCGCGTCGCCTGTTCCTCGCCGACGGCTACGACCGGGTCAGCCTGCGGGCCATTGCCCGCGAGGCCGACGTCGATCCCGCCTTGGTCCATCACTACTTCGACTCGAAGGGCGCCCTGTTCAGCGAGGCGCTCCTCGACGGGTCGTACGTGCCCGCCGACATCGTCGCCGACATCCTCGCCGGCGGCCCGGACGAGGTCGGCACGCGCGCGGCCCGCTCGTTCCTCGCCCGCAGCGACGAGATGGCCGCGCGCGGCTACCTCGACCTGATGAAGGCGGGCGAGCAACGCTTCGTCGAGCTGCGCGGCATGAACGAGTTCACCGCCCGCGAGATCTACCAACCCATCGCCGAGCACTTCGGGCATGCCGACGCCGCCCTCCGCGGCCAGTTGGCCGCGAGCGCAGGAGCGGGCATGTTCCTCGCACGGACCGTCCTGGGCATGCGCCCGCTGTCGACGACGGCCGTGCGGACGCTCGTCGCCGCCCTCGGTGTGACCCTGCAGCAGTACTTGGTCGGCTCCCGCCTACACTGATGCGGTGACCCAGCCCGAGCAACCGACCATCGGCACGGTCGTCGCGCAGCGGGACGCCACGATCAACCCGCGCACCGGCGAGCCGGCACGCCCGTGGTCGATCTGGGCGGCGACCGCGCTCCTCTACACCGGCACGGCCCTGGTGTTCGCGGGTCTGGGCGTCGCGTTCTGGGTGGGCATCGACATCGCTTCGTTCAACTCGGCGACCTGGCTGCACTCCGTCGTCCCGGCCGAGCCGGGTTCGCTGGTGCGCGTCGCGCTGGTGACGGGCGAGTTCGTGATCGCGATGCTCGTCGGCGCGGGGGCGCTGATCGCGGGTTACTACGGCTGGTGGGGCTACCGCTGGAGCCGCTGGGCGGGGCTCGTCGCCGTCGCCGTCGCCTTGGGGGCGCTCGTGCTGAACCCGCTCGCCTACGGCGGCATCGCCGCGATCGCGGTCGGTGCGGGGCTGCTGTGGCTGCCGGGGTCGCAGGCGTTCCTGACGCGCTGGCACGTGCGCCGCAATCCGGCGCCGCCCGAGCCGACCATCGTCGACGACGTCTACTACGGCCCGCTGCCGCGCTACCGATGAGCTTGCGCGACACCCTCCTGCGAACCCTCCGCAGCGCGGCCCGGGGGGTGGTGCGCCATGCGTTCCGGACGCCGCCGAATCCGGCTCCGCCGGCGCAACCGGGCACCCGACGCGCGCCGGCGGCATCCGGCTACCCCGGTGACTTCACCGGGATGCCGCCCGTGTCGTACACACCGATGGCGGGCCGGACGCCGGACCCGGGCGAGGTGGCGTGGGCGTGGGTGCCGTACGAGGAGGACCATCGGCGCGGCAAGGACCGGCCGGTGCTGCTCATCGGCCGCGCGGAGGGCTGGCTGCTCGGGCTGCCGCTGACCAGCCTCGACCACGACCGGGACGCGGCGCAGGAAGCCCGCGAGGGCCGCTTCTGGATGGACATCGGCTCGGGGGCGTGGGATGCGCAAGGCCGGGCGAGTGAGGTCCGGCTGGACCGGGTGGTCCGGATCGACCCGGCGAAGGTGCGCCGAGCCTCCGTAGCGCTCGACCGTGCCCTCTTCGACGCCGTGATCGCCGGGGTACGCCGGCACGCCACACCCTGAGTCCCGCACCCACGCCCGCCAGCGCGGCGACGCCCGGAACGAGCCGATCACGACGCCCCGATGTTCCCGGAACGCACGCCCCCTGCTCACCGGAGCGTCACCGGCCTGTCACCGACACCGGGTGGGCTGGTGGACATCGGCGTGACCGCACGCCCCTGACAACGCTATTCGGGAGGAACCGCATGTCCATCTCGCGTCGCACCCTGCTGGGTGCCACCGCCGCCTCCGCCCTCGCCGCCGGCACCACGGCCGCCGCCCCGTCCGCCTTCGGCGCCCCCCGCCCCGGCGTGAGCGCCACCGCCTACCCGACCCACCTCGTCGACGAGGGCAAGCTGGCGCTGCCGCGCGGCTTCAAGGCGTGGCGCGTGGGCACCATCGGGGTGGAGCCCCTGCTCGCCGACCGCGGCGGCTCCGTCGTCGGCGTCACTCCGTCCAACCTCGACGGCACGGGCTGCTTCAGCGGCCGGGGCCGGATTCGGTTGGTCCGCAATCACGAGTGCCGGGCGAATGCCGATGTGCCCGTCCCCCTCGTCGAGGGCACCGTGTACGACGCGGGCGTCCCGACGGGCATGGGTGGCAACACCGTCGTCGAGCTCACCGCGAACGGGAAGTTCGTGAGCCAGTGGGTCGGCTTGTCGGGCACGATCCGCAACTGCGCGGGCGGCGAGACCCCGTGGGGTTCCTGGTTGGCCTGTGAGGAGGACACCACGAAGGCCGGCACGGCGGTCGTGAGCTCGGTCGACGGCAAGACGTACGTGGCCCAGAAGGATCACGGCTACGTGTTCGAGGTGTTCCCCGAGGTGGTCGCCGCACAGATCCCCGAGCCGATCACCGCCTGGGGCCGGGCCGTCTGGGAGGGCGCGGCGATCGGCCCCGACCTCTCGAGCGCCTACCTCACCGAGGACACCGGCGGCGGCCTCTTCTACCGCTGGACCGCCCCCGCCGGCGCACGGATCGGTGCCGGGATCGCGCGCCAGTTCGGGCCCGCCGACGGCGTCCTGCAGGCTGCCCAGCTTGTCCGGAACGGAACGCCGCTGGTGCACTACGGCGAACTGACCGCCGCCGATCTGGGCGTGGCCCACCCGGTGACGTGGGTGAACGGCGGCGCCGACCGCCAGGCGCAGACGACACCGCTGCGCCGCCAGTTCCCCGGCGCGACCGTGCACCCGAAGATCGAGGGCTGCTGGCCGGACGCCGCGGGCCTCTGGTTCACGTTGTCCTACGTCAATGCGACGGAGGCCGCCCGGTACGGCATCGACGAGGACTGGGGCATGGTCATGTACTACTCGTTCGCGGACGAGACCCTGACGCTGAAGGAGTACTACGCCGCCGGCAACGCCGAGGAGTTCCACGGGCCGGACAACATCACCGTGTCGCCGTGGGGGTCGGTGGTCATCGCGGAGGACGGCATGAACCCGTGCTCGCTGATCGCCTACTCGGAGCGTCGCGGCTCGCTCGAGTTCGCCCGCGACCTCGCCGACCGCGGGGAGTGGGCCGGCCCGTGCTTCAACCGCTCGGGCAGCCTGCTGTTCGCCTCCGTCCAGTCGGACTGCACGTACGCGATCAGCGGACCACTGGCCCAGTTCCACAACCGCTGATTCCCCCTCCGCACGCCGCCGCTCTCCGGGAGCGGCGGCGTCCGGCCCATCAGCTGCCCGGCGGCGTCAGCCGACCAGGTAGGAGTCGTCCATCGCCGGGTCGGGCGCGACAGGGACGAACTGGCGGCGCAGGGTGTCCTGGGCCCACTGGCGGCCCTGGACGGCCTCGCGCGCGGCGTTGACCTGGTCGCATTGGTCCTGGTTGAGGTAGAACTCGATCTCCTCGACAGCCCGGTTGGCGCGGTCGAACGACTCCGGGTCCTCCCCTTCCGCCGAGCGGGCCACCAAACGGTCGACAGCGCGCTGCACGGTGGCCCGGCGCAGGCGGCGCTTCAGCTTGGGCAACAGGTCGATCTTGCCGTCCTCGCTCACGATGATGACCATCGCGCCGCGCCCCGCACCCGCCAGGTAGCGGATCGCCGAGTTGTAGCGCGCGCCCCTGCCCACGTCCCCGGTGCCGGTCGCGACCCCGTCGAGGATGACGCCCACGGCGTGCACGCGACCGTCGGGGCTCACCAGCACCGCCCCGTCGATGCCGGTGGCGGCCATCAGGTCGCGCCCCGACAGGCGGGTGGGCGCGATCGAGTACGCCTGCGGCAGCAGGCGGTCGGCTTCGGCGGCGGCGTCCGGGTGGACGACGAGCATCGTGCCGTTCGCCTGTTTCGCACAGGCGGACGCCATCTCCCACAGGTGCCGCGCATCTCGGCTCGTGGCGCCGGGGAACACGCGGTCGACGGTGTGTCCGAACTCCTCGGCGTCCAGGCGTTCGCGGGGCAGTTGCGGCACCCCGTTGTCCATGCGCAGCAGCGGCGTGGTGCGGTGCCACAGCTCCCAGTCGCCGTTGCCGGAGATGATCGCCGTGAACACGTAGTCGCTGTCGGCGTTGTAGGTGTCGGCGTTGTAGGTGTCGGCGAGCGAGCCGAGGCCGAACACCTCGCGCCCGTCGCACAGCAGGTTGAGGTCGGAGGCCGACATCTCCAGCACCTTCCGGAACGACCGGGTCAGCCCGACCGGCACCGGATGCTCCAGCGCGATCGCGACCTGCAGGTCGGGGTGTCCCTGCTGCACGAGGAGGATCTGCCCGGTGCCGGCGCGGCCCTCGTACGGCTGCGCCGAGACGGCGTCCAGGGCCTGCCGGACGCCGAACGCCAAGTCCTGCCCCGAGCGCTGCGCCAGTGACGACACGAACGCGTCGGCGGCGGAACGCAGGATGGCGTCCGGGTCGGCGACGACGCGCTGACCAGGGGTGAGGCGGTCGAGTTCGCGGCTGGCGGCGTCCAGGACGGCCGTCACGCACGCCTCGGGGAAGCTGCGCGGCGAGGCGTCGGAGCTCGGGGTGCGGCGCAGGCGAGCGAGGTCGTCCCAGTGGTCGGAGTGGATGGTGATGAGCGGCACGACGAACCAGTCGGCCACGTGGACGCCGATGCCCGCGAAGTGCACCCGCTCGCCGGCGCGCGCCGCCTCGGTGAACCGCTCCGACAGCACCTGTCGCCGCACCATCGACTCGGCGGCGGCCAGGGCGTCCGGATCGTCTCCGGCCTCACGCCGGGCGCGCGAGCGGCGGAAGCGCTGCTCGGCGGCGGCCAGGGCGTCGGCGAGGGCGTCGCGGTCGAAGTGGCCGCGCGGCGGCTCGACCGTCACCTCGCCGCTCGGATGGAACCCGACGAGGTAGCCGCGTGGATCGATGTTCGCGCCCGCCCGGTCGAGCACCTCGTTCGCCAACTGCTCCAGCGACCAGCGGAACCCCGCCTGGTGCTCCCACATCTGTCCCACGAGGCACGATGCTTTCACCGCGGGGCCGCTGGCTCCAAGTCGGACGCCGCCGGCTCGGCCAGCCTCTGTGACCCCCGCAGACGCCTCACGGGTGGCGAAACAGCCTGCTGGCGAGCACAATCAGCCCATCAAAGGAGGAATCCCATGAACAACAAGCCACAGGACCACGCACGGCTCGCTGATGAGCAGTACCTCGAGAACGTGAAGGGGGCGGGTAATCCCGGCCCGCGCGCGCCGGGCAACCCCCAGCCCGAGCAGGGCGACGGCGACCCGGGCCCGCACTTCACCGACGAACTGCCTGCCCACGAGGCCGGCAACCTCGGCGACCGCCTGCCCGGCGACCCGCAGCCCGAGCACGGCTCCGGCAATCTCGGCCCCCGCGACGGCGGCCGCTGAGCACGGGGACGACGAAGGGCCCGCCTCGCAGTGAGGCAGGCCCTTCG
>NZ_JARKOT010000238.1 GCF_029977985.1 Propioniciclava sp.
ATGGCCGCGGTCAGGCTGTCGGTGACCACGTTGGCGATAGCAGAGCCGACCAGACCGAACGGATCGATGGGCATGGTGGCTCCTTCAGTTGGAGGCGGCCGGCTGCCAGCCGGCCTCGACGGAGGCGTCCGAACCGGGCCACGTGGAGGGGGCCGGGGCGGGTGGGGCGCCGGGGCCGATCAGCCAGCGGTCGCCGGTCCACTGCATTCGCTCGCAGGTGCCGTAGCCCATGCGGGCCTCTGCCCTGAGGGCGGCGCGCACGTCGAGCAGCACGCACGCGACCACCCAGTCGGGGCCGTCGGTCCCCTTGATCTGGATGGCCGCGGGCGTGACGCTGACCAAGGTTCCGGGGTCCAACTGGTTTGAAGACTGCCGGGCGTGGGTCAGGAACGACTGCACGTTGCGGGTCTGCGACCAGTCCGCGGCGCCCACTCCGCCGGGCATCGCCCAGTCGCGGTAGACCTCCGTGGCCAGCGGGAGCGACATCGCGGACAGCACCCGCACCTCGATGGCCGCCAGCTGGGCGGCCGCGCCCTCGGGTGTGCGCGGGAAGCCGGACGACACACCGCTGACGCCAACGGTCGTGGCGGCGGGCAGCCTGATCGCGGGAGGCAGGGCGATCGCCACCCCCGGCGTGAGGCCGGCGTCCTGGGCCACCGTCGCCATCGGCGCTGCAGCAATGAGGTCTCGCCGCTGTGCAGGGTCGGCGTCCGCGTGAGCGCTGCTTTGGACGCCGTCGGGCGCGGTTCCCGCCGAGAAGCTGGACACCAGGGTGTAGCCCAGCCCGTACAGCAGGACGCCGCTCACCAGCAGCAGCCCCGCGAGGACGACGAGCAGCTGAGTGCGCGAGAACGGGACGACCTCGGCTGAGCTCGTCGGGCGGGGTGGGCGACGGCGGAACATCAGCCGACGCAGCCGTCGCCGAGGATGCCGTTGAGCATCCCGTAGCCACCCATCAGCACCACGGCGAGCACTAGGACGCCGGCGAGGCCGATGATGCCGCCCTTCGAGAGGTGCGGGGAGTGCGTGGCTCGTCCGACGAGGATCGCCCCGACGGACACCAGCGCCGCGATGCCGAACAGCCACAGCACGGACCACAGGACCATGCCCGAGATCTGGTCGGTGTAGGCGGCGACGCCCGTGGGCGCCACCGGGCAGATCTTCAGCGGGACGATCAGTGCGTTCATGTCGGTTCCTTTCGGAGGAGGGCGAGGACGTTCTGGGCCGCCTTGAGCAGCGGGGAGGGCAACGGGTCGGGAGTCAGGCCGGTGACCTGCAGACGAGAGTCCAGGGGGAAGTCGGTGACGTGCACGCGTGCGGGGATCCCGGCTGCGGCGACCTTGACCGGACGCGGCCAGCGCGTGGCCGTAGGCCCCACGACCACCCCGAGCGCGTCCCGGCCGAGGAGTTCGGCACAGGACTCCAGGCGGCGGATCCCGGGCACGGTGGCGTTCGTGACGAGGACGACGTCGTCGAGCGTGCGCTGCACTGACCCGAGCCACCCGGCGCCCGTTCCTGACACGGTCGTCCAGTTGGTGTCCACGAACGTCCACTCGACCGATGACTCGGTCGGAACGGGCACGGTCGCGTCGCCGGCGATGGGGCGCTCCAGGAGGACGTCGCCACGACTGCCGCGGCGCCACGGGCCCTCGGTCCCGAGTTCGGCATTGGCTGCGGCCGAGAAGCCGGACGCCATCGGAGGGCCGCACTCCACCACCCGCGCCGGTGCCCCGGATGCGGTGGCCAGCGCGAGCGCCACCGTGGACGCACCCACTCCGCCGGCGCAGCCCAGGACAGCGACCACCCGCTCACCAGGCGCTGGCGCCCACGCGGTCGCAACGCTCCGGGCGGTGGGCGCGGACCGGGGCCCGTGGGCGAACTCGCCCGCCTCGATCGCGCGCCACGCCTCTCGCAGTTCGGCCACGCTGTGGGCGGTCACGACGGGTCACCGCCCTGAGGTCGCCGATCCAGCAGTCCGGACAAGAGCATGGCCGGGGGCACCTTGGCCAGCTCACGTCTGGCCTTCTGCACATCCCGGAGCCTGCGCAGACAACCGTCTAGGTCGTCCAGGGTCTCCGGCTCCATGGCCGCGATCTTCAACAGGGCGGCCACGTCGGCCGGGGTGCTGGTCATCTCGGCATCACCTCCGCCATCCCTAACGGGCCGCGCCCGTC
>NZ_JARKOT010000241.1 GCF_029977985.1 Propioniciclava sp.
AGGATCACGGCGTCCGGCGGGGTCAGCTCGGCGACGCGGTCGAGCAGGTTCTGCTCGTCGGCGGTCGTGAGGCAGGTGACATCGCCCTCGGCGCACGGTTCGACGGCGAGGTCGTAGGCGGTCGCGGCGTGCGTGACGGCGTGGTGGATCGACAGGCTCCACTGGGTGCTCGCGAGCACGACGGCGGGCAGCACCAGCGCCACCAGCAGCGTGGTGCCGGTCACGCGGGGCTCCGAGCCTCGGCGTGGACGGTAGCCCCCGGTGGGTTGGGGCAGCAGGGCCGCGGCGACGGCGTCCACAGCGACGGCGGCAGCCGGCACGGACAACAGGACCAGGGCGGGGGCGAGCCGGTAGGAGTCGCTGTACCAGATGCCGGTGAGGAACTCGCGCACGCCGCCCTCGGGCAGGCCGGCCACGGCCACCCACAGCAGCAGCGCACCGGCGCTCGCGCCGAGATACCACCGCCGGCCCGGGCGCAGGGCGAGCAGGACCAGCCCCGCGAGCGTGAGCAGGGGGGGCACGACGCCGGGGGGTCCCAGGATCGGGTTGGCCAGGGCGGCCTGCTCGATCGCGGTGCGGACGTCCATGAGCGGCATCCAGCGGTTCGAGGGCCGCAGCCGCCACCACGCCAACACGAACACGACCACCGCCAGTGCTGCAGCCGCGAGCCACGCGGCGGCGATCGGTCGCGACGTGGTGCCGGAGCGGAGGCCCGCGATCGTGGTGGCGCAGCCGGCGGCCAGCGGGGCGAGGGCCAAGGCGAAGGTGAGGAACAGGCCATTGGGGTGCGACAAGGTGATCCCGACGCCGACGAGGAGCGTCAGCCAGCCGAGGGGCAGCGCACGGCCCCAGGCGAGCGGTCCGTCGTGGAGCAGGCGGTTCAGCAGTGCCAGCGCGGCGGGAATGGCGGCGTACGAGAGCAGATTGGGGTAGAGAACGCCCCAGTCGAGCATGAGGAACGGGAAGGCGGCGAAGCTCGCGGCCAGCACCCCGGTCGACAGCAGGGCGGCGGGGGAGCGAACGCCGAGGCCGAGCGTGAGCTCGAGCGCCGAGAGTGGCCAGACGAGGGCGCAGGTGACGAACAGGAGGGCCGTCGAGGCGAGCTGGACGCTGTCGCCGGCGACGGGCATCGCGAGCGCTGCGAGTTCGTGCCAGCCGGTGGGGTAGAAGAACGTGCTGCCGGAGGACGGGTCGAGGTTGGTGGGCAGGAACGGGCCGGGGTAGCCGGTTGAGCTCACGTACCGGATGGCGTTGAGGTGGAAGACGTTGTCCCACGTCTGGGAGTAGGCCGTGGGGCTCGGCATGATGTTCGTGAGGTGGCGGAGCCACAGCAGCCCCCCGCCGGCGACGGTGAGGGCGGTGCACACGGTCGCCGCGTGACGCCACGGTGTCCCCGGGAAACCGTGCTCGTCCGGAAGTGCTCCCCACCGGCGCCAGCGGCGCAGGGCGAATGCCGCGGCAGCCACCAACGCTGCGGTGACCACCACGGCCGGCGGGCCCCACGGCACGCCCGCCAGCCCGCAGACGAGCCCCGCCAAGGTCACGACCCCCACGGACACGGCGGGGGCGAGCGTCAACTGGCTGAGCCCCCGAACGCCGCTGGCCGCGGCCACGAGCCACCCCGGAGCCAGCAGGGTCGCGCCGAGCAGGAGGACGGGAGGAACCAGCATCAGCCATTCCACGTACGCCACTCCTCGTGCACCCCGTCCGGTTGGGACCGGGGCTGATGCTACCCCAGCCTCTGTCGGTCGAGCGCCTCCAACGCCGCCCGGGTGGCTCGCCCGCCCGGCGTCACGGCGCACTGAGGCGCAACAGCGTCCCGCCGGTCATGCTGGTGCCGGTGTACATGAGGTAGAGGTGACCGGCGGCGTCCGCGTCGAGGTCCCAGAGGTAGCCGCCCTGGCTGGCCGCTGGGGGTAGCTCGACCGGCGTGGTCGCCCACGGGGACTCACCGGGGGTGGCTGCGAGGACGGCGCCCTTCCAGTCGGAGACGACGACGGTGCCGGCCAGGGGGCCGGCGTCCGGGCCGGGGACCGCGACGCCGCTCAGGATGTCGCCGACCTCGGGTCCGTACTCGAGCACAGGCGGGGCGATGGGCGTCCCGGCAGCAGTTGTGGAGCAGGAGGGAGCGAGGACGCCGTCGGTCCAGCAGGGCGTCTCCACCTCGGGGTAACCGGCGTTGTCGCCCGAGTGTGGCGCGTTGACCTGTTGGGGCTTGTCCTTCCACATGGCCGAGCCGACGAGGACGCCGAGGTGCGGGTCCACCCGGAGCCGCCACGGGTTGCGGTAGCCGTAAGACCACACCTCGGGGAGCCCGCCGCCGGAGATGAACGGGTTGTCGGGTGGGGTGCCTCACGGGTCGCCTCGGCTCGGGTCGATGCGCAGGACGGTGCCGTCGAGGGTGTTCGGGTCCTGCGCCTCGCGGGCGCCGTCCTGCGCGCCGATGCCCGCGTAGAAGAGCCCGGCGGGGTCGACGACGAGTTCGCCGGGCGACGTGGTCGAGGAACTTGCGTGGCAGGCGAAGCAGCGGCGTTCCGGAGGCGGCGTCGGCGACCAGCGTGGTCGGGTCGGCGTGCTAGCGCGTGATCGTGTCGGCCCGCCGGGTGCCGGGGGCGTCCCCCTCGGCGGGCGCCTCGGTCGTGAACGTGTAGAAGGTGCCGCTGGTGGCGAAGTCAGGGGCCAGGGCGAAGCCGGCGAGGCCGACCTCGAGCGCTCGCGCGGTCGGCTGGAGGACGCGGTCGCGCACGTCGAGCATCGGCTCGGCGCGCAGCGCGTCGCCCTCCACAACGGAGACGATGCCGCGCTGGTCGACGACCAACGCGCGCGCGGCGTCGACCTCGACCCATTGGCGGGGGACACCGAAACCCGACCCCACCTCGGTGACCGTCCAGGCGCTGAGGTCGATCGTCCCTGGACGGGTCATGGCCGTGGTGGGACTCTGACCGGGGCTGTCGGGTGCCGGTGCGGTGCCCGTGCAGCCGACGAGGAGGAGGGCGGCGACGGCGACGGTTCCGCCACGTCGGACCCATCCGGCAGACTGGGTGGCCAGGCACCACGATAAGCCTTGTCAGGTGCGCAGGGCCATGGCGAAGGGCGCGGATGGTCCGATCCGGTCGCGCCCGTTCGTGGAGAGGGTGGGCGGTGCCGTCGGGGCGCCGCGAGGACAGGAGGTTTCCGATGGCTGAGTACCTGATCGCGTTCAACGACGAGTGGGTTCCCCCGCACACCGCGGAGGAGATCCGGGCGAAAGGCAGGGCCGGGCTTGCGGTGATCGACGCGATGCGGGCGGCCGGCGTCTTCGTCTACAGCAACGGCGCCCTGAGTGCCACGTCGGTCGTGGGCAGCGTGCGGGCGGTCGACGGGGCGCCGGTGTTCACCGATGGGCCGTTCGCGGAGACGAAGGAACACCTCGGCGGGTTCTGCGTCGTCGACGTGCCCGACGACGAGGCGGCGCGCGCGTGGGCCGCCCGGCTCGCCGTCGCCCTCGATTGGCCGCAGGAGACCCACCGTTTCCCGTCGCCGCCCGAACCGCCCGAGGAGGCACCGGCGCCGGGACGCCCCCGCTACCTGTTCTCCGTGTTCGGCCCCGCCGAGCGCACCGCGTTCGGCCCGTACGCCTCGAAGGACGAGATGGTGGCCTCCTTCGCCGCCACGGGCGCGTTCAACGACAAGCTCGAGCGCGAGGGGCGCCTCGCCTTCGCCGACGGCCTCGAGCCGGCCACGACCGCCACCACCGTCGACGGCCGCGGAGGCCGGCCCGTGCTCACCGACGGCCCCTACCTCGAAACCAAGGAAGCACTCGGTGGCTTCTGGGTGGTAGAGGCGGCCGACCTCGACGAGGCGCTGCAGCTGGCGGCCGAGGCGTCCCAGGCCTGCGGGGGTCCGGTCGAAGTGCGCCCGTTCCAGACACCCGCGTCGGTCCGGGCGCTGCTCGAGTGAAGGCGTCCGAGGTCGACGAGGCCCTCGCCCGCGCCTATGCGGCCGAGTGGGCGCGGCTGGTCGCCTCCCTCGCCCGGCGGTACGGCGACCTCGACATCGCCGAGGACGCCGCCGCCGAGGCCTTCGCCGTCGCGGTCGAGCGGTGGGCCCGCGACGGCGTCCCGCCCCAGCCCGGCGGCTGGCTGGCCACGACCGCGGCCCGCAAGGCGCTCGACCGGCTGCGGCGCGAGGCCAAGCGGCCCGCCAAGCACCAAGCGGCCCATGCGCTGTCGGGCCGAACACCGCCCGCCCCGACCGGGCCCGTGGCCGACGACCGGCTGCGGCTCTTCTTCGTGTGCTGCCACCCTGCGCTGGGAACCGAGGCGCGTGTGGCCCTCTCGCTGCGCCTGCTCGGCGGCCTGAGTGTCGAGGAGATCGCCCACGCGTTCTTCGTCGCCGAGGCGACACTGGGCCGGCGCATCACCCGGGCGAAAGCGAAGATCCGCGCCGCGCACATCCCGTTCCGCGTCCCGTCGGACGCCGATGTGCGCGAGCGGCTCGACGGCGTCCTCACCGTCGTCTACCTCATCTTCAACGAGGGCTACCTCGCCAGTGGCGGCGAGGAGGCGCTGCGGCCCGACCTGACCGGCGAGGCGATCCGGCTCGGACGCCTCCTGCGCGAGTTGGTTCCCGACGGCACGGAGGTGGCCGGGCTGCTCGCGCTGATGCTCCTGACCGACGCCCGGCGTGCCGCCCGCGTGACGCCCGCGGGGGAACTCGTCACGCTCGAGCACCAAGACCGCAGCGTCTGGGACCGATCCCTCATCGAGGAAGGCCACGGGCTCGTGCGCGCGCTGGTCGACGCCCACGCGGCGGGCGGGCCGGCCCCCGGTCGGTACCAGCTGATGGCCGCGGTCAACGCCGTCCACGCGGCGGCACCCACGTATGCCGAGACCGCCTGGGCAGACGTGCTGGCGCTCTACGACCAGCTCGTGGCCGTCGACCCTTCGCCTGTCGTGCGCCTCAACCGGGCGGTCGCCCTGGCCGAGGTCGCGGGGCCCGCGCGGGCCCTGGCCGAGGTCGTGCGCTGGGGTGGCGTTCTCGACGGCTACCACGCCTACCACGCGACGCGCGCCGACCTTCTGCGCCGGCTGGGCCGACTCGGCGAGGCGCGCGTGGCCTACGACCGGGCCATCGCGCTCACCGGCAATCGCGCCGAGCAGGCGTTCCTCACGCGACGCCGCGACACGCTCGCCTGAGGGGCCAGTTCACCGGCCACCCGCGTGTCGTTCGGACGCCGTTCGCGCGGCTCGGGTAGAAACAAGGCGAGGCCCCGGACCAAGTATGAGTTGGTCCGAGGCCTCTGATTCGTCCGGCGGACGATCCGAACCTGAACGGATCCCGCTGCCGCCACGACCGTCGTCCCGGTCGGATCCCCACCCGTTCGCCGAAGCGAAGCGGCGGAGATGGTGCGGTGCGCCTACCCTTTCAGCCACCCCCTCGCGGGGAGTGGAGAACCATGTCTACTCCGGTGTGCGGCGCGTGTCAACCCCTGAGTCGGCGTTCGTCACGGCGCCACGCGCTGGACCTTGTGGTTGGCCGCCTGGGCGCGCGGCCGGATGACGAGCCGGTCGATGTTGACGTGCGCCGGCCGGGTCGCGACCCAGCGGATCGCGTCCGCCACGTCGTCGGCGACGAGGGGGTCGGGGACGCCCGCGTACACGGCGTCCGCCCTGGCCCGGTCGCCGCCGAACCGGGTCAGCGAGAACTCCTCGGTGTGCACCATGCCCGGGGCGACCTCGCAGACGCGCACGGGCGTCCCACACAACTCGAGCCGCAGGGCGCCGGCCAGCATCCGCTCGCCTGCCTTGGCCGCGTTGTAACCGGCGCCACCCTCGTAGGCCGCCTCGGCTGCGGTCGAGGTGAGAAACACGACCGTGCCCTCGGCGGCGATCAGGGCGGGCAGGAGGGCCTTGGTCACCCGCCCCGCACCCAGCACGTTCGTGGCGTACATCGTGGCCCACGCATCCAGGTCGGCGTCGGCCAGCGGCTCCTGGCCCACCGCGCCGCCCGCGTTGTTGACGAGCAGGTCCAGCCGGTCGCCGACCGCTTCGGCGAGCATCGCGACGTCGTCGTCGTCGGTCACGTCGCAGCTGACGGCCGTCCCGCCGATCTCGGCCACCAGCTCGTGGACGCGGTCGAAGCGCCGGGCGGCGCAGACGACGTGGTAGCCGGCCGTGGCGAGCGCGCGGGCGGTGGCGGCGCCGATGCCGGACGAGGCGCCGGTGACGACGGCGGTGAGCGGAGCGGTCATGGGACGATCGTAGGCCCCGTCACAACGCGCCGGGTGGGCGTGCGTCGCCCTGAACGAGCTCGACGAAGACGTCCTCCAGGGTCGGCGTCCGGCCACCCGAGGCGTGCGCTGCGCGAATGTCGCGCGGGCTGCCGTCGGCGATGACCTTGCCGCGATACATGAACGCCAGCCGGCTGCAGTGGGTGGCCTCCTCCATGTAGTGGGTCGTGACGAACAAGGTGACGCCGCGGCCGGCGAGATCGGCGAGGAGCTCCCAGAACTGGCGGCGTGCCACCGGGTCGACGCCCGAGGTGGGCTCGTCCAGGAACAACAGTTCGGGGGAGTGCATCGTGGCCGCGCCCAGCGCGAGACGCTGCTTCCAGCCGACCGACAGGTTGCCGGTGAGCTCGCTCTCGCGGCCGCGCAGGCCGGCCATGTCGAGGACGTAACCGCGGGCGTCCGCCAGCTCACCCGCCGACAGGCCGTAGACGCCGCCGTAGAAGCGCAGGTTCTCGTCGACGGTCATGTCCTCGAACAGCGAGAACTTCTGGCTCATGTAGCCGATGCGCGGCTTGATGCGGGCAGGGTGGCGGGCGGCGTCCACGCCGAGCAC
>NZ_JARKOT010000251.1 GCF_029977985.1 Propioniciclava sp.
TACGCGGGTGAGGAACGCGCGTTCCCGCTCGACCTGGTGCCGCGGATCATCCCGGCGGAGGAGTGGGACGTGATCGACCGCGGCGTCCAGCAGCGCGTGCGCGCCCTGGAGGCTTTCCTCGACGACGTCTACATGCGGGAGTCGGCCCTGCCGCGGGTGGTGAGCGACGGCGTCCTGCCTGATGAGGTCATCGTGTCGAGCCACCATTTCCACCGGGCGGTGGCGGGCATCCGGCCGCACAACGGCGTCCGGGTGCACGTGTCGGGCATCGACCTGATCCGGGACGAGGAGGGCACGTTCCGCGTGCTGGAGGACAACGTGCGCGTGCCGTCGGGGGTGAGCTACGTGATCAGCAACCGGCGGGCGTTGACGAACACGTTCCCCGAGGCGTTCAGTCAGTTGCGGATCCGGCAGGTCCACGACTATCCGCGCATGCTGCTGCGCGCGCTGCGGGCGGCAGCGCCGGACGGCAACCCGAACCCGACGGTCGTCGTGATGACGCCGGGCGTCTACAACTCGGCCTACTTCGAGCATTCGCTCCTGGCCCGCATGATGGGCGTCGAACTCGTGGAGGGGCGCGACCTCATCTGCACGGGCGGAACGGTGCGCATGCGGACGACGCGCGGCGACCAACAGGTCGACGTCATCTACCGCCGGGTCGACGACGACTTCCTTGATCCGGTCCACTTCCGGCCCGACTCGCTGCTCGGCTGTCCCGGGCTCATCAACGCGGTCCGCGCCGGACGTGTCACGATCGCGAACGCGGTGGGCAACGGGGTGGCCGACGACAAGCTGGTCTACAGCTACGTGCCGGACTTCATCAGGTTCTACCTCGACGAGGAGCCGATCCTGCCCAACGTGGACACCTTCCGGTGCACCGAGCCGGCGCACCTCAGCCATGTGCTGGCGAACGTGGAGAAGATGGTGGTCAAGCCGGTCGATGGGTCGGGCGGCAAGGGGCTCGTCATCGGCGAGGACGCCGACCGGGCCACGTTGGACGACCTGTGTGCGCGACTGCGGCACGACCCGCGCGGCTGGATCGCGCAGCCGATCGTGCAGCTGTCGACCGTGCCGACGCTCATCGACGACGACCTGCGCCCCCGCCACGTCGATCTGCGGCCGTTCGCGGTGAACGATGGCGAGACGATCACCGTCCTGCCCGGGGGACTGACGCGCGTGGCGCTGCCCGAGGGGCAACTCGTGGTGAACAGCTCGCAGGGCGGCGGCTCGAAGGACACGTGGGTCCTCGAGGCGCCCATGCCGGGGGAATCCGACGCCGAGGAGGAGGCGCTGGGCACGAAGGAGGTCATCCTCATGACGCCGCCGGAGGTCTACACGGAGGGGCCCGTCCGCTCGGTGAAGGAGCAGACGAAGCAGCAGCAGCAGGCGGGCGTCCACAGCGAGGGGGTGGCATCGTGCTGAGCCGCATCGCCGAGTCGCTGTTCTGGATCGGGCGCTACATCGAGCGCGTCGATGGCACGGCGCGCCTCGTCGACGTCGTCCGGCTGGAGCAGTTGGAGGGCACGTACGGCAGTGCCGACGAGTCCGTCGGGCACGTGTTGAGCGTGCTCGGCGGGGAACCGCCGGCCGAGCACGTCAGCTACGCGCAGTTGCGCGAGCGGCTGGTGTTCGACGCCACCAACCTGAGCTCGATCACCGGATCGTGGAACGCGGCCCGCGACAACGCCCGCCGCGCCCGCGAGACCGTCTCGACGGACCTGTGGGAGGCCATCAACACCGCCTGGCTGCGCTGGGGACGCCTCGGGCCGCCCGACGGCACCGCCCGCCACCTCGCGTGGGCACGCGAACGGGCGATCCTCGTGGCCGGCATCGCCGACTCCACGATGAGCCACGACGACGCTTGGGACTTCCTCGTGCTCGGCCGCTATCTCGAGCGCGCCGACATGACCGCCCGCATCATCTCGACGGGCACGCTGCCGGTGGGGGCGCTGTCGTGGCAGTCGGTGCTCAGTTCGTGTGGCGGCAACCAAGCGTTCATGCGCAGTGCGTCGGGGCTCTTCACCGACCGCGCGGTGGCGACGTTCCTCGTGCTCAACCGCGAGTTCCCGCGGTCGGTCATGTTCGCCCTCATGCAGTCGGAGGCGGCGCTGAAGCGGCTGGAGCCCGAGTTCGGTGCCATCGGCTTCCGCAACGAGGCGATCCGGCTGCTCGGCCGCATCCGCACCTCGCTCGAGTACCGCCTGCCCGACAACGTCATCAACGAACTGCCGCAGCAGATGTCCCGCGTTCAGCAGATGGTGACGGCCGTCTCGGACGCCGTGGCCGCCCGCTACTTCCCGCGGGCGACCGAGGAGACCTGGATGGAGGAGATCAGGTGACCACCCGCCGCTACAGGGTCGCCCACACGACGACCTACCGCTACACCGGGCCGATCAGCGCGTCGCACAACGAGATCCGGATGACGCCGCTCACCGAGGAGAACCAGGTCACCCTGGAGAGCCGCCTGCGCATCCGGCCGCTGACGTGGAGCCACACGTACCGCGACTACTGGGGGACCTCCGTGACGGCCCTCGAGACGGCCGGCGTCCACGAGGCGCTGGAACTGGAGGCCATCTCCACCGTGGAGTGCTCCGACCCGCAACACGTCCGCACGGACGCCTCGTGGGACGAGGTGCGCTCGGCCGAGCGCATCGACCGGTGCTACGAGTGGTTGGAGACGCGGCCCTCCACGGCCCTACCCGACGACGTTCACGCGCGCTTCGCCGCGGCGGTCGAAGGCCTGTCGCCCGCGGGGACGGTGGCGAAGGTGATCGAGTTGGTGCGCGCCGAGTTGGAGTACGAGGCCGGGTGGACCGTCGCCACCACGAGCGCCGCCGAGGCGTGGGAGGCGAAGAAGGGTGTCTGCCAGGACTTCGTGCACATCACCATCGGCGCGCTGCGGCACCTGGGCATTCCGGCGCGCTACGTGTCGGGCTACCTCACGCCCGATCCGGACGCCCCCCTCGGCCAGCCGCTGAGCGGGGAGAGTCACGCGTGGGTCGAGTGGTGGGGAGGCGACTGGGTGGGGGTCGACCCGACGAACCTGAAGGCCGTCGGCGCGGATCACATCGTCGTGGCCCGCGGACGCGACTACGAGGACGTCCCACCGTTCACCGGGGTCTACCTCGGCGACGAGGAGGCCGAACTGTCGGTCGAGGTGTCCGTCACCCGTCTGTCGTGACGCCGCGGGCAGGGTTGGTCGAGGCAGTCGCGGACCGAGTGGGTCGACCACTTACGCGTCGGCGTCCTCATCGGCGACCAGGAGGCGCGGGTGGGGAAGCAGGCCGGAGAGGCCGTTCCAGGTGAGGTTGACGAGGTGGGCGGCGACCTGCGGTTTGGTGAGGCTGGTGGTTTCGCGGGCGTCCACCCACCATTGGCCTGCGAGGGCGACGAGCCCGACGAGCATCTGGCTGTAGAGGGGTGCGGTGGCCGGATCGAAGCCGCGGCGGGCGAACTGGGCGGCGAGCAGGCCTTCGACGCGGGCGGCGATGCCGGAGAGGATGGTGGCGAAGGTCGGTGACTCGCTGTCGGCGGCGTCGCGGCCGTCGTTCGCGCGGGGGGAAGTGTCGCGGCTGATGATGCGGAACCCGTCGGGGTTCTCCTCGATGTAGTCGAGCAGGGCGAGGGTGCCCAGTTCGATCAGGCGACGCGGGCTCACGGAGGGTTGCGAGATCGCGGCGTGGATCGCGTCGTGGAGGGTCTGGACCTCGCGGTCGACAACGACGGCGTAGAGGCCCTCCTTGCCGCCGAAGTGTTCGTAGACAACCGGCTTGCTGACGCCGGCGTGCGCGGCGATTTCTTCGACGGAGGTGCCGTCGAGACCCTTCTCGGCGAACAGGCCGCGGGCGACGTCGATGAGTTGTTCGTGCCGCTGCGCGCGCGTCATCCGGACGCGGCTGCGGCGCGTCCTCGGCGTGGCGTGCGGCTGGGTCACCCGGCCAGTCTCTCGCGGGACGGCGTCCGGGCGCCAATGGACGCGCGTCCGAGTTGGCTAGAGTAGTGCTCCGAGCCCGGTCTCGGGCGAACCCCGGTTGGTCTTTCGGTAGGGCCCGCCTGACTTTGAATCAGGATTAGCGCAGCAGGTTCGACTCCTGCCCGGGGTGCTAGGGCGGCGGCGATTCGCCACCTGACAAGCGCTAAGACCGATCCCCCGTACCGGGTGGGATCGGCCTTGGCCCTTTCCGTGTCGCAAGCGCGTGTCACAAGGCAGCGAACACCCGCCCCGCGACCTCGGCCGCCTCGGCGGCGGCGTCGTCGTCGGCCAGGACGTAGAACCGCAGGTAGGTCTGCGGGTCGTGCCCCAGCAGGGCCGCGCCCTGGTTGTCGGGCACGCCCGCCTCCTTGAGCGCGCTGGCCAGGGTGTGCCGGGTGTTGTGGATCGACCCGG
>NZ_JARKOT010000261.1 GCF_029977985.1 Propioniciclava sp.
GACCTGGCGACGCTGGAATCTCATGGCCGAGGCATCCCGGCAGACGATGGGCTGGCGCTTCGCCACCATGCACGACCGGGAAGCCATCGTCGCCATGGTTGCCGATGCCGCCGAGTTAGCTTCGCTTCGCTTGACCCCGCCCGAACTCGCCGCCTCGCCCGTCGTGTTCCGTCGGACCGACGGCACCTCGGTGTTCCGACCGAAGAGCTCGACCGTGTTCACCTCCGAGTCCCAGCTCGCGGCCGAGGACAGACTTCTCGAACGAGCAGCCAACCTCGGCGGGTCGACGGTGACGCTTGCCACGGTCGAGAAGATCACGCGCAGTCCCGATGCGGACGGTCGGATGCTCGGCGACGACCAAGCCGACGCCCTGACCCGGATCGCGGTGTCGGGTCGGATGCTCGACGTTCTGGTCGGTCCTGCCGGTGCGGGCAAGACCACCGCAATGAACGCGCTCCGCCGCGCCTGGGAAGCCCAGCACGGCTCCGGTTCCGTCGTCGGGCTCGCGCCGTCAGCGGTCGCCGCACAGGTCCTCGCCGACGACCTCGGAATCGCGACGGAGAACACTGCGAAGTGGTGGCAGAACCACCTGATCCACGGCACCGCGTTCGAGGCAGGCCAGCTCGTCATCATCGACGAAGCCTCCCTCGCCGGCACCCTGTCACTGGACCGCATCACCCACCTCGCCCAAGACGCTGGCGCGAAGGTGCTGCTTGTCGGCGACTACGCCCAACTGCAATCCGTAGATGCCGGCGGCGCGTTCGCGATGATCGCTAGAGACCGGGCCGACACTCCCGAACTGGTCGACGTTCACCGCTTCACCCATGCCTGGGAGAAGACCGCCTCACTCGAGCTGCGTCACGGGCGCACAGCGGCTATCGACACTTACCTCGCCCACCAGCGCATCGCCGATGGCGACGCCGAGGCCATGACCGACGCGGCTTACAACGCATGGCGCGCCGACCGCGACGCGGGACTCGTTTCTGTGCTGATCGCTGAAACCCACGACGACGTGACCGCGCTGAACGGTCGCGCCCGCGCCGACCTGATCCTCAACAAGACTCTGAATCCCGACCGCGAAGTCGAGCTGCGCGACGGCACCGCCGCTGGCGTCGGCGACACCATCATCACGCGACTCAACAAGCGCGAACTGCGCACCCTGGTCGGGCGGGACTGGGTACGCAACGGCGACATCTGGACCGTCACCGCCGTCGGCGACGACGGGACCATCACCATCGCACGCGACTACGGAACCGGCACCACCGTCGGCGATGACGGAACCATCAAGGCTCGCAGGCGTGGGCGCAGGTTCGGCGGCAGCATCGTCCTCCCGGCCTCGTATGTGGCCGAGCATGTCGATCTCGGTTACGCAGTCACCGCCTACCGCGCCCAAGGCATCACGACCGACAGTGCGCACGTGTTGGTCGAACCGACCTCGACGAGGGAGACCTTCTACGTCGCTATGACCCGAGGGCGGCACGCGAACCACGCCTACGTGACTCTCGACCGCGCCGACGACCATGCCCAGCTGCACCCTGGCGACGACCCGCATGCCACCGCGCGAAGCGTGCTGTACGGCGTTCTCCAGCACAGCGGGGCCGAACTCTCGGCGCACGAGACCATCGTCGCCGAGCAGGAACAGTGGGGCTCGATCGCCCAGCTCGCCGCCGAGTACGAGACCATCGCCGCCGCAGCCCAGCATGACCGCTGGGCTGCCCTCATCCGCTGCTCCGGTCTCTCCGACGAACAGGCCGAGAGCGCCATCGAGTCCGAGGCGTTCGGCCCCCTTGCCGCTGAACTTCGCCGCGCCGAGGCCAACCATCACAACCTTGATGCGCTCTTGCCGCGCCTCGTGGCCGCGCGAGGATTCGATGACGCCGACGACATCGCCGCCGTCCTGCACTACCGGGTCGAGCGGGCGACCGGCCGCCCCGCAGGCTCGGGCCGGACCCGCAAGCCAACGCGACTTATCGCCGGCCTCATCCCAC
>NZ_JARKOT010000262.1 GCF_029977985.1 Propioniciclava sp.
TCAGTACCAGCCGTGGGAGCGCTTGAAGCCCCAGGCCTGGCAGGGGGTGCCGTAGCGGTCGTGCACGTAGTCGAGGCCCCAGCGGATCTGGGTGGCGGGGTTCGTCCGCCAGTCCGAGCCGAAGCTGGCCATCTTGCTGCCCGGCAGGGCCTGCGGGATGCCGTAGGCGCTGGAGTGGGGGTTGTCCGCGTACGGGTTCCACCGGCTCTCGCGCATGATGATCGAGTTGTAGCAGGTGAACTGGTCGTCGCCCCACCCGTACTTGTTGGTCATGATCTGCCGGGCGATCTCGCGGGGATCGGTGATCGACGGCTCGTAGCCGAGCTCCTGCACTTTCAAGTCGTGCAGCGCCTTGATCGTGGCGTTGTGGATGTCGATCGCGGAGCTCTGGCGGTGCAGCAGCGACTGCCGGTAGGCCGCGAGTTCTGCCGTCTGGCTGGTGTCGGTGGTCGCGGAGGAGTTCGGCGGCGTCACGGCCCTGGCCAGGAGGTCAGCGCCCGGGACGAGCGGTGTGATTCCGAAGACTGCGGCGAGGGCGACGATGCCCGCCCGCACGGTCCGGAGTCTCAGCACGGGAAGCAGTCTTCCATAAGCGAGCTCTCAGGTAAAACTCAGGTTTGCGGCGAGTCGCGTGGTCTGGTGGGTCGCCGTCCATGCCCGGACCATCTCTCGTCCGTCGAGCCTGTCGAGACGTCACAACGGCCGTCGGAGTGGCCCCGAGCGGACCTGCGGCGGACGGAGTTCTCACGGCGCCTGACAGGCCTCGTCACACCTGCTTGGATGTGCGCAACAGTTGCCCACGCTGGGTCCAGTGACGGAGCGGCGACGATGAGAGAACAGAATGCAGAGTGACATCCACGAGCGAGTGAAGCGATCCATCGTGGCCGCGTGGCCCGAGGCCAGGCGCGTCCGGCGCGACCAGGTCGACGAGTACTAGTCGTGGAGCGCTACCCGATTCAGACGCGGCAGAGTCGACTCGTCCTGCCGGGGGCGCCGTCCGAGAGGGACGACGAGGTGAGGGACTTCCTGTTCGTATCGATGGCCATCGAGGCAAGTGTTGACGAGCAGTCCGTGAGCATCGGCGTTCGGGACGACGATGGGAACTCGGCGACCTTGGTGTTCGAGGGCGTCCAGTATCTCCGTGTGCAGCATGACGACAGTCCGCCGCCGCTTGCCTGGCGGCGCGAGCCGGTCTTCAACGTCGCCGAACTGAACAATAACGTGTACGAGTTCGTGATGGGTCTGCACTCGCTTGAGTTCACGGCACGCAGCGCAACGGTCTCGTGGGCTGGGTCTTCGGCGCGTGGAGGGCGCGCCGATGGCTGAGATCAGTTCCGCCGATCGTCACCGACGATAATGGGATATCGAAGCCTATCGGAGCATTGCCGCGGCGTGCCGGAGCATGGAGGCAAATAGATGTCCCCGACGATTCATTCGGCAGGACCGGGCGTCGCCTACAGATCAGCGCCGAGGGAGATTCGGTACTGATCTCACTCAAGAATGATGCAGCTGCCGAATCCCCGAACTGTGGTGGTCGGGTGACAGTGGGCCTGCGGCGAGCCGTATCGCACGGTGGTCAAGAAGGCCAAGGCGGCCGTGCGGGCTTTCTCCAGTACGATCAGTCGCTACAAGTCCTGTGTCCGGTTCGGTCGAGGCGCGTCCGGTCACCGAAGGATGCCCATAGGACAAACTCGCAAGTATTGGCAGACCTAAAAGGGTCCCAAGTGGAACCTCCACATCGAGAGAAGGTATGGTGCACTTAGCAGATGTGGGCAAAGGCAAGTACCATCAATTCTGGAGGCAGTGAGATGAATGCCCATGGTGCGGAGCCCTCCGACCTGGGTGATGAGCTCGACCACGTCGCTGGCGTCGAACTGGCCGGGTGTGGAGTGAATCGGCGCCCTATTGCTGAGGGTGCGATATTTCGGCTGGAGGGGCACGCTCCGGGCGCCGCTGTAGAACTGGGCCACGCCTACCAGGCCCACCTCTGGCTGGAGACTGCCGGCGGCTGGCGTTCGGACACCGTCGACAGCGACCATGACGATCTGTTGGCCGAGTGGAGCGAAATGCTGCAGTTGGCCAAACGGATCGCTGGTGGCGCCGAGACGCCCGTCGATGATGGCAAGGGGGCATGGGTGTCAACGAGCGGCTACCGTCTCGGGCGCCGCAACCAGCCCGGGGATGGTTCTTTGCATTCGCGGTTGTGGCGACGGCCCACGTCCGGATGACTACGGTGGGAGCGTGCGATTGCGGCTGCTGAGCGGTGCCGACCTGGTCGGTGGGCTCGCGGACGCACTGGCCGGCGGGCCGCCGATCGCTCCGGAACCTGAAGCGCGGCTGCTGCCGGCGCTGGGGCTGGACGAACCGGTCGAAGCCGGCGCCGCTGCCGTCGTCACCACGTCCGGGTCGACCGGCGAGCCGAAGGCGGTCGTGCTCGGGGCCGACGCCATCCGGTTTGCCGCCGACGCGACCCACCAGCGGCTCGGCGGGCCGGGGGAGTGGGTGTGCGCGCTGCCGGCGGCCCACGTCGCCGGGTTGATGACCATCGCCCGGGCCGTCGTCGCGGGCACTCGCGTCCGGTTCGCCCGTCCCGACCTGTCCGACCTGCCCGACCCGGACGGGCGCACCTACCTCTCGCTCGTCGCGGCCCAGCTCGACCGGGGCCTCGGCGATCCCCGGGTGCGCGCGGCGCTCCCGGGCTACGCCGCGATCCTCGTCGGCGGCAGCGCCGTCCCCGTGGGCCTGCGCGAGCGCGCCCGCGAGGCCGGGATCACGGTGGTCACCACCTACGGCATGAGCGAGACCTGCGGCGGCTGCGTCTACGACGGCGTGCCGCTGGACGGGGTCCGCGTCGAGATCGAACCCGAAACCGACACGGATCCCGGTGTCGGCCGGCTCTCCCTCGGCGGCCCGATGGCGTTCTCCGGCTACCGGCTGCGGCCGGACCTCACCCGCGAGGTGCTGAGCGGCGACCTCGTCCGCACCAACGACCGCGGCCGCTGGCTGGACGGCCGACTCCAGGTGCTCGGCCGGATCGACGACGTGGTGATCTCCGCCGGCACGAACGTCGACCTGGCCGCGGCCCAGCGGGTCTGTGACGAGAAGTTCGGTCCGGGCCTGCTGGCACTGCTCGCCGTCCCGGACGAGCGATGGGGGCACCGGATCGTCGCGATGACCACCGGCGACTACGACCTCGCCGAGGTCAGGGACCGCCTCGAACCCCGGCTCGGTCGCGCCGCCGCACCGCGCGAATTGCGGCGGGTCGCCACGTTGGCGTACACATCGATAGGCAAGATCGACCGGACGGCACTGCTGCGGTGCTGGCACGAGAAGGGCGAAGATGGCGTCACTGGCTGAATGGGTCGAGGGTGCCCGTCCGCGAACCCTGCCGGCCGCCCTGGCGCCGGTCGTCGCCGGCAGCGCCATCGCCTGGTTCGAGAACGCCTTCTCCCCCCTGCTCGCCGGCCTTGCCCTCGTCGTCGCCCTCGCCCTGCAGATCGGGGTGAACTTCGCCAACGACTACTCCGACGGCATCCGGGGCACCGACGCCGCGCGGGTCGGTCCGCTGCGGCTGGTCGGCTCCGGCGCGGCCCACCCCCGGCATGTGCTGGCGGCGGCCCTGGCCTGCTTCGGCATCGCCGCGCTGGCGGGACTCGCCGTCGTCGTGATCACCGGCCACTGGTGGCTGCTCGCCGTCGGCGCCGCGGCCATCGCCGCCGCCTGGTTCTACACCGGCGGCAAGCGCCCGTACGGCTACCTCGGGCTCGGCGAACTGTTCGTGTTCATCTTCTTCGGGCTGGTCGCCGTGACCGGCACCGTCTACATCCAGCTGGACGGCGTCACCGCCGCGACCTGGTGGACGGCGGTCGCCATCGGCGTCCTCGCCTGCGCGATCCTCGTCGCCAACAACCTGCGCGACCTGGACGGCGACCGCGCGGCCGGCAAGCGGACCCTCGCCACCCGCCTCGGCGACGCAGGCACCCGCCGGTTCTTCCTCGGCCTGCTCGTCGTCGCGGCGGCCGGGGTGTTCGGCGTGGCCGCGACGAGTTCCTGGTGGGCGCTGCTCGGCTGGTTCATGCTCGTGGCGCTGATCGGCCCGATCCGCGAGGTCGCCCGCGGCGTCACCGGACGCGCGCTGATCCCCGTCCTCAAGCAGACCGGCTTCGCGGAACTCGCCTGCGCCACCGGCCTGTTCCTCGGGCTCGTGATCGCCCACTGAGGCCGGCCATGTTCTCGGCGGCGGTGGCCTACGCGCTCGGCCTGCGGAACCGGTTCCGGGGGCTCACCGTGCGCGAGGGACTGCTGGTCCGCGGACCGGCCGGCTGGGCCGAGTGGAGTCCCTTCGCCGAGTACACCCACCCGGAGATCGACGCCTGGTGGCAGGCGACGGTCGAGGCGGCGACCCTGGGCTTCCCCGAGCCGGTCCGCGACCGGGTGCCGGTGAACGCCACCGTCCCGGCGATCGGACCGGAAGCCGCCCACGCGCTCGTCGCCACGTCCGGCTGCCGTACGGCGAAGGTGAAGGTCGCGGAGCCGGGCCAGACGTTCGCCGACGACGTGGCCAGGGTCGAGGCGGTGCGCGACGCCCTCGGCGCGGACGGGAAGCTGCGCGTCGACGTCAACGGGCTTTGGGACGTGGCCGCGGCCGAGCGCAACCTGCGCGAGCTCGCCCGGTTCGACCTGGAGTACGCCGAGCAGCCCTGCGCGAGCGTCGGCGACCTCGCGCAACTGCGGCTGCGGCTCGCCCGGGCCGGGGTGGACGTGCCGATCGCCGCGGACGAGAGCATCCGCCGCTCCGGCGACCCCGAACGGGTGGTCGCGGAGCACGCCGCGGACATCGCCGTGCTCAAGGTGCAGCCGCTCGGGGGCGTCCGGCGCTGCCTCGAACTCGCCGAACGACTGGGCCTGCCGGTCGTGGTCTCCTCGGCCCTGGAGAGCTCGGTCGGCCTCGCCGCCGGCGTGGCGCTCGCGGCGGCCCTGCCCGAGTTGCCCTATGCCTGCGGGCTGAACACCGCAACGATGTTCACCACGGACGTGACCACACGGCCGCTGGTGGCCGTGGACGGAGAGATCGAGGTACGCAGCGTGGACGTGGACGCCGCAGCCGACTGGACGGCCGGTCCGGACGCCACCGCTGCCTGGCTGGAGCGGCTCGCCACCGTCCCGGGAGCCCGGGCGACCGTCACCACCGTCATCCCGGGCTCGACCCCGGATCTCCGGCCGACACCCACCGGAGCCACGCACGAGGGGGAGTTGTGAGCGAGTCCATCGCCTGCGCACAGGCCGTGATAGGCCAACTGCTGGCCCAAGGGCTGACCGACCTGGTACTCGCCCCGGGCTCGCGCAGCGCCCCGCTGGCGCTGGTCGGCGACGCCGCCGCCCGGGAAGGGCTGCTGCGGCTGCACGTTCGCGTGGACGAGCGGGGTGCGGGGTTCCTCGCGCTCGGGCTCGCGAAGGCGTCCGGACGCTTCGTCCCGGTCGTCACCACGTCCGGCACCGCGGTGGGCAACCTGCTGCCCGCCGTGATGGAGGCCGCCCACGCCGGCGTGCCGCTGCTGGTGCTGTCGGCCGACCGGCCCGCCGCGCTCGTCGGCACGGGGGCGAACCAGACCACCGAGCAACTGGACCTCTTCGCCGGCTTCCTGCGTCATCGCGGCCGGGTGTCGTCGACCGCCGCGCCCGCCTCCTGGGCGGCGCAGGCTGCGCGCGCGGTCCTCGCGGCCGGGGGCGACCTCTCGGGTGTTCCGGGGCCTGCCCAGCTCAACCTGGAGTTCGGCCTGCCCCTCGTGCCCGAGAGCGGCCAGGTCGCCGGTCCGGCGTCCCGCCGGGCCGTGCGCGCGGGCCGGTTCGCCCGTCCGGAGCCGACGGCGTTGGCCGGCCGGCCGCGCACGGTCGTGGTGTGCGGCGACGCCGACCCGGCGACCGGACGAGCGGCCCGCGCGCTCGCGGAGGAGGCGGGCCTGCCCCTGGTCGCGGAGCCGTCGAGCAACGCGAGGTCCGGCGCGAACGCGCTGGCCACCGGACGGCTGCTGCTGGCCGGCCCCCTGGGCCGCCAGGTCGAGCGCGTGGTGGTGTTCGGCCGGCCGAACCTGTCCCGCCCGGTCACCGCCCTGCTCGCCCGCGCGGGCGTCGAGGTCGTGGTGGTGGCAGCCCGGCCGGACTACGTGGACCCGGGGTGGCGGGCATCCCTGGTCGCCGGCGCGGTGTCGGTGGAGCCGGGTCCGGGCGACTGGCTGGACGCCTGGCGGGCGGCCGACGCCGAGCGCTCGGCCGGCCTGGCCGCGGACACCGACGGCGCGCTCACCGGACCGGAACTCGCGCGGATCGTGGTGGGCGCGGTGCCGCCGGAGCAGGTGCTGTGCCTCGGCAACTCGAACCCGATCCGGGACGCCGACCTGGCGCCCGTCCGTCCGGACCCCGGCCCGGTGTACGCCAACCGTGGCCTGTCCGGCATCGACGGGACGCTGGCCACCGCGACCGGTGTCGCCCTGGCCACCGGTGCGCCGACCACGCTGCTCTGCGGCGACCTCGCGTTCGTCCACGACGTCGGCTCGCTGGCGATCGGGCCCGGCGAGCCGAGGCCCACTCTCCGGGTGGTGGTGGCCGATGACGGCGGCGGCAGCATCTTCGCGACGCTGGAGTACGGCCAGGACCGCTTCGCCGAGTCGTTCGAACGGGTCTTCGCCACCCCCACCGGCCTGGATCTGGTGGCCCTCGCAACGGGCTTCGGCGTGCCGGCCCGCCGCGTCGCGACCGCGGCCGACGTCACCGCCGCACTGGCCGGGCCGTGGAGCGGCCTCGAGGTCCTGGTGGTGGACGTCGACCGCTCGGGCCGAGCGGACGAGGCCCGGCGTCTGACCGACTGAAAACCTCCGCAAGGTGGAGCGAAACCGTCGAAGACGACGGGTTCGGTGCACCGTGCGCGGGGGGGGGGGGGGGGGGGGGCGGGGGTGGGGGGGGGGGGGGGGGGGGGGTGGCGCCGGCCGCGGCGGGCGCGCCCCCCCCCACCCTGG
>NZ_JARKOT010000263.1 GCF_029977985.1 Propioniciclava sp.
ACGGGCCAGCTCGACCTCTGGATGGACCCCCAGCGGTGCCTGACCCAGAGCATCAAGTGCTTCAGCTACGACGCGACCCTGAAGACCGTCATCGGCCACCAGGACAGCTTCGGCTCCGGCGACAACGCCAACGACCACCACTTCCACTACGGCTACTTCCTCTACGCCGCAGGCGTCCTCGGCCTGGAGGATCCCGCTCTCGTGACCCGCTACGCCACCGTGGCCAACGCCCTGGTCGCCGACATCGCGAGCCCCTCCGACACCGCCACGACGATCAAGCGGCGCTCCTTCGACGACTGGCGCGGCCACTCCTGGGCCAACGGAACCGGCGGCGGCTTCGACGGCAACGACCAGGAATCCACCTCCGAGGCCGCCAACGCGTGGGCCGGGCTCGACTTCTGGGCCCGCGCCTCGGGTGACGGCGCCATGTCCACCCAGGCCACGTGGATGTTGAGCAACGAGGCGGCCACCGCCGCCGCCTACTGGTGGACGCCCTACCGCACCGGCGCCTTCGACAAGACCATCGTCTCGATGATGTTCGCCGGCAAGACCGATTACGGCACCTGGTGGTCGCCCGATGCCAGCGACATCCTCGGCATCCAGGTCATTCCGATGGGGCCCTCGCAGCTCGCCTACCTGTCCGCCCTCGGCCGCGACGTCATCACGCCCGCGTTCGACGCCGTCCTCGCCTACAACCCCCAGGTGACCGGCCGCAGCCACCTCATCGACTGGAACATCATGCTGCTGTCCCTCGTCGACCGCACCCGCGCCCAGTCCCTCGCCGCGCAACTCGTCCCGAGCGACATCGACAACGGCAACACGCGGGCCTACCTGTACGCCGTCGTCGCCTCGGGCAAGGCCACGGACGCTGCCGTGCGGCCGGGCCCAGGGGTCCCCTCGCCGACGCCGCTGCCGACCACCAGTCCCACCGCCAGCCCGACACCCACGGCGTCCACCTCGCCGACGGCCGCCCCGGTCGGCGACCCGTACGCCGGTTTCGCCGCGGTGACCGGGCCGATGGCCAACGGTGGTGCGATCACCGTCCGGCTCGACTTCGGGGCGGGCGGGTACACCGATGCCGCTCTCACCGTCGCCTCCGGAGCGACAGGGGGCGTGTCCGGGCTGGTCGAGATCCGCGACGGTGGGGCCACGGGCCGTGTTCTCGGCAGTCTGGCGGTGGCCAACACCGGCGGCTGGGATGCGTGGCGCACGATCCCGCTCAACGTCGACCGGAACCTCACCGGAGTGCGTGACATCACCCTCACGTTCA
>NZ_JARKOT010000269.1 GCF_029977985.1 Propioniciclava sp.
AACGCGGTGAACGCCAAGAGTTCGTCGCGGGCTTGCTCGAGGTGGTCACGGACCGCCACGAGTTTGTTGCGATCGACCTCGTCCAGGAGTCGATCGTATTGGGCGTGCACGGCGTCGGCGTCGACTTGTTCGAACACTGAGCCCTGATCCACTGACGTAGTGGGCGTGGCGTGGAACGGGAGTGCCCTCTGAGCAGGGAGGATGTTGAGTGCGACGTCCACATCCGGCTGCTCAGAAGGTCACTCCGTAAGTGAAAGCCTCTCACACGATCCGTCCCGTTTTCGATGACCCGAACCTGGTGTCGGCCGCCGGGTTGGTCCCGGCCATGTTGTTGGCCGAGTCCGCCGGCCTGCACGACCTGCTGGCGGAGCAGGTGAGTGTCGCTTCGCCGAACGCTGCGGTGAAGGCGGCCAGTGTGGTGGGCGGGATGCTCGCCGGCGCGGACAGCATCGATGACCTGGACCTGCTGCGCCACGGCGGCATGGACAGGTTGTTCGCCGGCGTTCGGGCCCCCTCGACGTTGGGCACGTTCCTGCGCTCGTTCACCCACGGGCACGTGCAGCAACTCGACGCCGTCGGCGGACACCTGCTGGCGGGTCTGACCTGCCGGGTGCCCGGCATGATCGCCGGCGCCGCCACCGACCAGGGGCTGGCGTTCCTCGATGTGGACGACACGATCCGCGAGGTCCACGGCTACCGCAAGCAGGGCGCCGGCTACGGCTACACCCGGGTGCGGGGGTTGAACATCCAACTTGCGGCGTTGTCCACCCCGTTGGCGGCGCCGGTGATCACCCGCGCCCGGCTCCGCAAGGGCAGCACCTCCTCAGCCAGGGGCGCGGGACGGATGCTGGCCCAAGCGATCACCACCGCCCGCGCTGCGGGGGTGGCGGGCCACCTGCTGTGCCGGGCCGACTCGGCGTACTACGGGTGGGCGTTCGTCGGCGCCGCGCTCCGGGCGAAGGCGTGGTTCTCCGTCACCGCCCGGATGACCAAGAAGGTCACCCGTGCCATCGCCGGCATCGCCGAGGACGACTGGCAGCCGATCAAGTACCCCCAGGCTGTCTACGACGAGGCCGAACAACGCTGGGTCTCCGACGCCGAGGTCGCCGAAGTCGGGTTCGTCGCGTTCACCGGCCGCCGCAAGGCCGAACACGTGCCCTGCCGGCTGGTCGTGCGCCGGGTCAAACGGCTCCAACCACTCGCCTCCGACGGCAGCGAGCAACAAGAGTTGTTCGCCGCCTACCGGCACCATGCGTTCATCACCAACACCACCTTCACGATGGTGGAGGCCGACCAGTTGCACCGGGACCACGCGATCGTGGAACAGGTCATCGCCGAACTCAAGGACGGGCCACTGGCCCACCTCCCCTCGGGCAAGTACGCCGCCAACGCCGCCTGGGTGGCCCTCGCGGTGATCGCGTTCAACATCGCCCGAGCCGCCGCCATCGCCGCCAACCTGACCAAAGCACGATGGGCGACCCTGCGCCGCAAGCTCATCAACGTCCCGGCCCGGATCGCGGCCACCGGCCGCCGGCTCGTGCTGCACCTACCCACCCACTGGCCCTGGGCCGACGCCTGGGAAGCCCTGCACGCCGTCGCGACCAGCCCACCCCGACCCGCGACACCCTGACCACCCAGCCCCAGCAGGCCCAACCCGAGGACCCCGTGGAAAAGCCGGACAGACCGGCAGACCCGCCGCGCCCACACACAAGAACGACCCTCAGAACCGACGCGAGGAACCACCAGAAATCACGGTCGGTGGATCAGGGCT
>NZ_JARKOT010000272.1 GCF_029977985.1 Propioniciclava sp.
CGGCCACGGTCCCCGCGCAGCACCGCAGCCCGCGCGAACGCACCTGCCACCTGGCCGGCCCGGGCCACCGCCCAGCCGATCGGCCCGAAGTGCTTCCGGATGTACCGCTCCTGCGACGCATGGAAGTGCGCCTCCCGCCGCGCCGAGTCCGTCGACGTCGCGGCACCCTCGTGCAGCGCCGTCACGGCGTCCACCACGACGTGCCGCCACCCCAGCCGCGACGCCCGATAGGCCCAGTCCGTCTCCTCCGCGTACAGGAAGAACCGCTCGTCGAAGCCGCCCACCTGCTCCAGCGCCTCTGCGCGCAGCAACAGCACCGACCCGATCACGAACTCGGGCCCGCGCCGCCACCGCGACAACCCCACCGCCTCCAGCCACGTCCCCACCGGCGACGGGAACGGCCACGACACCCGCGCCGCCACGCCCTCCGAATCCCTCTGCGCCGGACCCACCGACGCCACGTCCGGCGCCGCGTGCAACGCCGCCTGCAGCGCCGCCACGTCCGCCAGCGACACCTCCGCGTCCGGGTTCACCAGCAACACGTCCGCCCCCGGCACCTGCCGGTCAGCCAACGCCGTGTTGACGCCGAACGCGAACCCCCCGTTCCGGCCCGAGTCGACATACCGGACGCCCAGGTTCCGGCACACTGCCTCGATCTCCGGCATCGACGAATTGTCGATCACCGTCACCGGCAGGGACGCCAGCGGCGTCAGCGCCCGCCGCACCAGAGCCGGCGCGCCGTAGGCGATGAGAACGGGTTCGACAGGTCTCGACACGCCGGCCCCGCGCGCAGCCGACCCGCGGCGGCCGTAAAGGTCCACGTACTCCTCGGCGACGGCGTCCCAAGTGCACGAGGCGGCACGCGCCAGGCCCGCGGCGCGCAGGCGGTCGGCGAGGCCGGGCTCGTCCGCGACACGCAGCAGGGCCGCGGCGAGGGCGTCCGGATCACCCGGAGGCACCAGCAGCCCCGCACCCGCCACGACATCAGGCAGGGCCCCGGAATCGCTCGCCACCACGGGGACGCCGCAGGCCATGGCCTCCACCGCCACCCGGCCGAACTGCTCCAACCAGCCCGGCGTCGGCAGCGACGGGATCGCAAGCACTCCCACCGACCGGTAGAACGCCGCCAACTCCTCCGCCGGCAGTGCGCCGAGGAACTCGACGCGTCCCGCAAGATCAGCGTGCGTGGCCCGCTCGGCCAACGCACTGGCGTCCGGCCCGGCACCGGCGACGCGCAACCGCAGCCGCGGCGTCCGGGCCACCGCTTCCAGCAACACGTCGACGCCCTTGTGGGCGGCCAGCCGGCCCGCATACCCGACGACCGTCGGCGGCGCCGGCTCGGCGGCGGGCGTCCACAGGGCGGGGTCGATGCCCAGCGGGATCGTGCGCGGAGCACCGGGAAAACCCTTGGCGACGCAGATCGCCCCCGCTTCGTCGTTGCACACGCTCAAACCGGACGCCCCCCGCAGCGCCCAGCGCTCGAACCAGCGGAACGGCACCGGGTAGCGCTTGCGGATGTTCTGCGCCGAGTAGAGCACGTAGGGCGCGCGCTGCCTCCGCAACGCTCTCAGCGCCAGAATCTCGGCCGTGGCCAGGGCGAACGGCTCCTCGTGGATGTCGATGACGTCCCACGACTCGCCGAGCGCGCGCCACAGCGGCACCGGGTCGTAGACGAACAGCGCCGGATGGCTCCCGAACGTGCGGACGCCGCGCACCTGTTCCCCCTCGCGCGGCTCCAGCCGCACGGGCGCACCCGCCTCGTCCCACACCCGCGCGCACAGCAGGTGAACGTCGACGCGCCGGCGCACGAGAGCGCGTTCGCGCTCGCGCCACGCGTCCACGACGGCGCTGTGCGAGATCCGCAGGACGCGCACCGGGACTCCTTCTACGGGGGATGGTCGACCACTCATCCTACCGTCGCAGCCGTGCGCGAGCCGTCACCCGCCGTGGGACGTCCGGGCGTTCCCGGACGTGTGGGACAATGTTTGTTGCTGTCTGTCATCACCCCGAGGAGATCCCCGTGCAGGTCCGCGAGTTCCTGACCATGCTGGCCAGGCGTTGGAAACTCATTGTCGCCTGCGTCCTGCTCGTCACAGCCGCCGCCGCGGTGGCAACGATGCAGCAGACCCCCGTCTACGAGTCGAAGACCCGCGTCTTCCTCGCCTCCGACGCCCAGGGCTACCTCATCTCGTCGGCCGACCTGGGCACCTTCGTCGAACTGCTCGGCTCCCCCGTGATCCAGGATCCGGTGCGGGCCAAGCTCGGACTCGACGCCGGCACCCCCCTCAACATCGCCGGCTCGGTCTCCGACAACGCGCCCATTCTCGACATCCTCGTCCGCTCCGCGAACCCGCAGGTGGCCTACGCGGTCGCCAACGAGGTCGGCCCGCAACTCGAGAGCATCGGCGGCCAGTACGCGCCCCTTCTCGCGGCCGCCGGCGGCAGTGTCAAGGTGACGGCCCTGGTGCCGCCCACGATGCCCGGAGAACCCATCAGCCC
Source organism: Propioniciclava sp. (assembly GCF_029977985.1). GTDB lineage: Bacteria > Actinomycetota > Actinomycetes > Propionibacteriales > Propionibacteriaceae > Propioniciclava. Next base: position 2,500 of record NZ_JARKOT010000272.1, read on the forward strand.
CAACCTGCGCAACAACATCGCACTCGGGGCAGCCATCGGCTTGGCCCTCGGCGTGGGCGTCGCCCTGCTGGTCCACTTCCTCGACACCCGCATCCGCACGGGCAACGATGTGGAGGCCCTGACGGACCGGCCCATCCTCGCCACGCTGCCGCGCGCGCGAGCCGGCGAGACCGGCATGATCATGGAGGACTCCCCCCACAGCATCGCCGCCGAAGAGTATCGCCGCCTCCGCACCAACCTTCAGTTCGTCGACGTCACCACCGGCGGCAAGCACTCCTTCGTCGTCACGTCCGCCATGCCGTCCGAGGGCAAGACGACCACCGCCGTCAACCTCGCCCGTGCCTACGCCGACTCCGGCGCCCGCGTCCTGCTCGTGGATGCCGACCTGCGCAACCCGTCCGTCGCCAGGATGCTCGGCCTGGAGGGCTCCGTCGGCCTCACCACCGTGCTGCTCGGCCAGGCTCGCCTCGCCGACATCGTCCAACCGTGGCCCGATTCCGACCTCGACGTCCTTCCCGCCGGCCCGGTGCCTCCCAACCCGAGCGAGTTGCTCGGCTCCGAGGCCACCGCGTCCCTCTTCGACCAGATGCTCGACGCCTACGACATGGTCATCGTCGACAGCCCGCCCGTGAACCCCGTCATCGACGCGGTCCTCCTCGGCCGCCTCACCGGCGGCCTGTTGCTGGTCGTCAGCGCCCAGCGCGGCCGCAAGCGCGAGGTCAGCGCGGCGCTCAAGTCGCTCGACACCGTCGACCAGGAGGTCGCCGGCGTCGCGCTCAACATGGTTCCTCAGGGGGAGTCGTCCTACGGCACCTATTACGGCTACGGCGACAACGCCAAGAGGACCAGCCGTCGCCGGCGGCGTCCGGCCAAGGCGAAGCCCGCCACGGTCCGCGAGCCGGAGCCCGCCCGCCGTTACACGGGCTGAGCCGGCGGCGACCATGCGCATCCTGACGGTCTGCACGGGCAACGTCTGCCGCTCCCCCGCCGCCGAATATCTCCTCGCGGACGCCTTCGCCGACGATCCCGCGGTGGTCGTCACGAGCGCCGGCACCGGCGCGCCCGAGGGGATGCCGGTGTCCCCGGTGGTCGGCGAACTGCTCCGCGAGCGCGGCATTGACGCGAGCCCCCACCAAGCCCGCTATCTGACACCGGCGATCGTCGCCTCCGCCGACCTCATCCTCACCGCCACCCGCCAGCACCGCAGCGCCGTCGTGAGCCTCGCGCCCCTCGCCCTGCGCCGCACCTTCACGTTGCGTGAGTTGCCGCGGCTCATCGCCGTGGCCGGCCCGGCCGCCCTCGATCCGGCGCCCACCCCCTCCGCCCGCCTCGCCGCACTCCTTCCGGCCGCTCTTCGTCGCCGCGGCGGCGCCACGCCCGCCGACGACGACATCGAGGACCCCATCGGGCGCGACAGGGCGTTCAACGCAGCCGTGCTGGCCCAGATCGCGGACGCCGTGGCCCAGCTTTCGGCGCAGGCGCACGGGCGCTGAGCCCGACTCAGGCGGCTTCCTCGAGCAGTCCGTGCTCGATCAGGTAAGCGACGAACCGCTCGACATCGGCGCGTACCACCTCCGGTGCCACCCCGGCAGCCTCCGCGACCGCATCCACGAGCCGCTCCCGTGGCTCGCGCACCGCGACCGACCAGATGAGCGAGCCGGCGGCGTCCAGGCAATGGATCGGGCCGGCGGGCAGCAGACCGAGGTAGACCAGCCCCTCGGACTCAGCCACCCCCACGCCGACCGGGCGCCGCAACCGGCCGCTCACGCGTGCTTCTCCCTCAACCGGTCGATCTCCTCGCGCACGCCGCGCGCCGGCCGGGCGAAGAACTCGCGCAGGATCTCGCGCTTGGTCGGCGTCCGGCCCCACAGGGCGGCCAAGTGGCGCACGTTCACCAAGGGGGCACGCAGAACGAGCAGGAGCGCCTCGCGGCGCGTCGGAGCAGCCTTGATGCGTGCCCACCAGTCCTCGAAGCGCGTCCCGCCTTGCGAGGCCACCCGCCACAGGTCGTACTCCCGCGCGGTGCGGTACTTGTCGAGGTGGCCGAGGGCGGCCGCGAATGCGAGCTGGGCGCCGAACTCGTCGACGAGCGCGCGCACCTCGTCCTGCTGGGCGGGCGTGGCGTCGAACCAGGAGGTCTTGAGGTCCTGCAACTCCTTACCGCCCATGCCGCGCGCAGCGTGCAACAGCAACACGAGCCGCTGGACCCCGACCGTCGGCACCGGGCACTCCACGCCGCCCAGCGTGCGCGTGCGGGCGTGGCGGGTGAGTTGGTCGAAGGTGTCCGACGGGGAGCCGCTCAGCCCCGGGTAGAAGCGGTGGACATCCACGTGCCCCCAAGTGTCGCTCCAGTAGGTGGCGGCGTGGGCGAACGACGAGTTCTCGTCGAAGTCGGTCTCGATGCGCCAGCCGGCAGCACTGAGCGCGTCGAGAAACGCCGCGAGATGGGCGGGCCGGACGAGCACGTCGACATCGCTACCGCTGCGCCCCTCCCAGACGAGCGCGGGGTCGAGGGCGAGACCCTTGAGGTGGAAGACGTCCGCGCCGGACAGCTCGGCGACACGCTGCACGGCCGCGTGGGCCAACTCCAGCCGCACGCGCGCGGGGATGGTGTTCACCTCCGGCTCCACGCCGACCCATCCTAGCGGAGGGGCGCTGGGGTACCCTGCGGCACAGGAGGTGCCCATGACCGAGCCGCGGGTGGCCATCGCCCACGACTACCTCACCCAGCGCGGCGGTGCCGAACGGGTGGTGCTGAGCCTCCTCAAGGCGTTTCCCGGGGCGCCCGTGTACACCACCCTCTACGACCCCGACGGCACCTACCCCGAGTTCCGCGACGTCCACGTCGTCACCTCTGGCCTCAACCGCATCCCCGCGTTCCGGCGCGACCACCGGCGGGCGTTGCCGCTGCTCGCGCCCGCGGCGTCCCAGCTGCGCATCGACGCCGATGTGGTGGTGGCGTCGTCGAGCGCGTTCGCGCACGGCTTCCCGACAACGGGCCGCAAAGTCGTCTACTACCACACACCCGCCCGGTTCCTCTATCTCGCCGACGAGTACCTCGGCGAGCGGCCCAGCCGATCGCTGAAGGGGCTGGCGCTGCTCGCGCTGCGGCGTCCGCTCGTCGCCTGGGACCAGCGCGCCGCCCGCACGGCCGAGGTCGCCCTCTGCAATTCGACGGTCGTGCAGCAGCGGATCGCACGGGTGTATGGCAACCACGCCGAGGTGTTGCCACCGCCCGCCGGTGTCGTTCCGGACGCCGCCGGCTCGGCCCCGGCGTCCCTCGCCGACTGGTCGGGGGGCTTTCATCTGGTGGTCTGCCGGCTGCTGCCCTACAAGAACGTGGACGCCGTCGTGGCCGCTTTCCGAGAGCTCGGCGAGCGGCTCGTGGTGGTCGGGCGCGGCCCCGAGAAGGAGCGGCTGGCCGAGCTCGCGCCGCCCAACGTGCGCCTCGTCGAGGGTCTGACGGACGCCGAGATGCGCTGGGTGTACGCGCGCGCGAAAGCGCTGGTCGCGGCGAGTTTCGAGGACTTCGGGTTGACCCCGCTGGAGGCCGGAGCGTTCGGCAAGCCGGTCATCGCCCTGCACGCCGGCGGCTACCTGGACACCGTCGTCGACGGGGTCAACGGCACCTGGTTCGGCGCACCGACGGCGTCCGAGATCGCGGCCGCCGTGCGCCGCCACGGGGAACGGACCTTCTCCGAACAGGCCATCCGCGACCACGTCGAACGGTTCTCGGAGGACCGGTTCGTGGCCCGCATCCGGGCCGTCGCTCTGGGCTAGAAAAGGCCGCCCGCAGCGTCCGAAACCCTCAAGTTGACGGTCACCCTTGCGGGTGACGGGGAAACTTCCCCCTTGGCGTCCCGAGAAACCCGGCCGCATACTGGGTGCGCCCCTATAACGATGTTCGGGTCACCGGTGTGACCGCTCCGGTGCCATGGTCCGGACGACGTTGAGAGGGGCGCGATGCTGATGACCGAACTGTCGAGCAGAACGCGCATGGCCCACACTTTCGAGCGACACCTCAGCGGCGTTTGGCGGTTCCGACGTGCACGCAGCACTGCGCTGCTGGTCGCCGACCTGGGCGTGCTGCTGCTGACCGCCTTGCTGGCGATGCTGGGGCGCGACCGGTTGGGCGTGTTCCGCGCCACCGAGGACGTCGCCCAGAACGTGCTGCCCGTCGCGGCTCTGCTCGTCGGGCTGTGGATCGTCGCGCTCGCCTTCTCGGGTGCCTACCAGTGGAAGCGGATCGGCTTCGGCACCGGCGAGTTCACCGCCGTGGTGACCGGGTCGCTGGTGACGGCCGGCCTGGCCGGAGCCGCCGCCTACCTGGCGAGCTACGACCTGTCCCGCGGCTTCTTCGTGCTGGCGTTCGCGATCGGGACGCCGCTGCTGCTCGTCGAGCGCTTCGTGATGCGGAAAGTCATCAACCACCTGCGGACGTCGGGAGTGCTGACGACATCGGTGCTGCTGGCCGGCGTCCCCTCGCACGTGGACGCGCTCGCTGCCGTGCTGAACCGCTCGCGGTGGCTCGGCTACGAAGTGATCGGGGCTCTGACCAACGCCGGCGACGAAGTCGAGACGCCCCACGGGCTTCCCGTGGTGGGCACGCTCGACGACGTGGCGGAGGTGGCCACGGCGTCGCAGGCCGAGGTCATCATCTTCACCGAAGGGGCCTTCCCCAAGGCCGGCGGGTTCAACCGGCTCGCCCGGCAGATGGAGGACCACCACGCCCAACTCGTCGTCGTTCCCGCCCTCACCGACATTTCCGCGCAGCGCATGAACATGCGGCCCGTCGCCGGCCTGCCGCTGGTGTTCGTGGAGAGCCCGGGTGCGGCGAAGGCGACCCGGTGGGCGAAGCGGACGTTCGACGTCGTCGGCTCGTCGCTGGCCCTGCTGGTGGCCGGGCCGGTGATGGGCCTGATCGCGCTGGCGATCAAGCTCGAGGATCGTGGGCCCGTGTTGTTCGACCAGGTCCGCGCCGGGCTGAAGGGCGAGCCGTTCTCCTGCTTCAAGTTCCGCTCGATGGTCATCGACGCGGAAGAGCGGCTTGCTGAACTGCGCCGACAGAACCAGTCGGGGTCGGTGCTGTTCAAGATGAAGGACGACCCGCGCATCACCCGGGTGGGCCGGTTCATCAGGCGGTTCTCGCTCGACGAGTTGCCGCAGTTGGTGAACGTCCTGCGGGGCGACATGAGCCTCGTCGGGCCGCGCCCGGCGCTGCCGTCCGAGGTGGCCCAATACCACCGGCACGTGCACCGTCGCCTCGACGTGCGCCCCGGGCTGACAGGGCTGTGGCAGGTCTCGGGCCGGTCCGACCTCTCCTGGGACGACACCGTCCGGCTCGACCTGTACTACGTGGACAACTGGTCCCTCATGCAGGACCTCGCCATTCTGAGCCGGACCGTCGGTGCTGTCCTACGGGCGCGAGGGGCGTACTGAGTGGCCCGTGCCGCGTGACAACGGCGTGCGCGCCCCCCCGATCCGCGGAAGAATGACCGCCATGCGCGGAATCATTCTGGCGGGCGGCTCCGGGACGCGCCTGCACCCGATCACGCAGGCCACGTCGAAGCAGCTCGTCCCCGTCTACGACAAGCCGATGATCTACTACCCGCTCTCCACGCTCATGTTCGCGGGCATCTCCGAGATCCTCATCATCACGACGCCGCACGACTCCGAGTCGTTCCGGCGCCTTCTCGGCGACGGCCGCCAGTTCGGCATCTCGATCAGCTACGCCACACAGCCCGAACCGAAGGGCCTCGCCCAGGCATTCACCATCGGCGCCGACTTCGCCCGCGGCGACAAGTGCGCCCTCATCCTCGGCGACAACATCTTCAGCGGTCCCGGCCTCGGCCGCCAGCTTCGCAAGTACCACGACATCGAAGGCGCCGCCGTGTTCGCCTACTGGGTCGCCGAGCCGAGCGCCTACGGCGTCGTCGAGTTCGATGACGACTTCAAGGCCCTCTCGATCGAGGAGAAGCCGGCGAAGCCCAAGTCCAACTACGCCGTCCCGGGCCTGTATTTCTACGACGAGGACGTCGTCGACATCGCCGCCCAACTCAAGCCCAGCCCGCGCGGGGAGTACGAGATCACCGACGTCAACCGCGTCTACCTCGAGCGTGGCACCCTCCAGGTCGAGGTGCTGCCGCGCGGCACCGCCTGGCTCGACACCGGCACCTTCGACTCGCTCAACGACGCCAGCAACTTCGTCCGCACCGTCCAGGCGCGGCAGGGCCTCCAGGTCGGCTGCCCCGAGGAGGTCGCCTGGCGCAAGGGCTTCCTCACCGACGACGAACTCCGCGAACGCGCCGACGCGCTCGTCAAGTCCGGCTACGGCGCCTACCTCCTCAACCTCCTGGAGCAGGACCGACGCTAGCGGCGTCCCCACCGCAACGACCGGACGCCGCCGGCGACGGTCGCGCCTTGTTGCCGTCCCCGCTCGGCCTGCAAGGCCCGCGACCGATAGAATCTGGCCCCGTGGCTCACTACCTCGTGACCGGCGGCGCCGGCTTCATCGGCAGCAACTTCGTCCACCAGCTCGTGCGGGAAACCGATCATTCGGTGACCGTCTTGGACAAGCTCACCTACGCCGGCAACCGGGCGTCCCTCGACGGCCTGCCCGCCGAACGGGTCGAGCTCGTCGTCGGTGACATCTGCGACGCCGCGCTCGTCGACAAGCTCACGGCGGACGCCGACGTGGTCGTCCACTTCGCCGCCGAGTCGCACAACGACAATTCGCTGAACGACCCGTCCCCGTTCATCGACACGAACCTCGTCGGCACGTTCACGCTGCTCGAAGCGGCGCGCAAGCACGACAAGCGCTACCACCACATCTCCACCGACGAGGTGTACGGCGACCTCGAGCTCGACGACCCCGAGCGGTTCCACGAGACCACGCCGTACAACCCCTCGTCGCCCTACTCGTCGACCAAGGCCGGCTCCGACCTGCTCGTGCGCGCGTGGGTGCGCAGCTTCGGCGTCAAGGCGACGATCAGCAACTGCTCCAACAACTACGGGCCCCGCCAGCACGTGGAGAAGTTCATCCCGCGGCAGATCACGAACCTGATCGACGGCGTCCACCCGAAGCTCTACGGCGCCGGGCTGAACGTGCGCGACTGGATCCACGTCGACGACCACAACTCCGCCGTGCGCCGCATCATCGAGGCCGGCACCATCGGCGAGACCTACCTGATCGGCGCCGACGGCGAGAAGAACAACAAGGAGGTCGTGGAGCTGATCCTGCGTCTCATGGGCGAGTCGCCGGACGCCTACGAGCACGTCAACGACCGGCCCGGCCACGACCTGCGCTACGCCATCGACTCCACCAAACTGCGCACCGAGCTGGGCTGGCAGCCGCAATACCGCGACTTCGAGTCCGGCCTGGCCGCCACCATCGACTGGTACCGGGCCAACGAGGACTGGTGGCGTCCGATGAAAGAGGCCACCGAGGCCAAGTACGCGAAAACGGGACAGTGAGCATGGCCGATCTCGCCGTCCACACCACGCCGATCCCCGGCCTGCTGGTCGTCGACCTGCCCGTGCACGGCGATGCGCGCGGCTGGTTCAAGGAGAACTGGCAGCGCGCGAAGATGGTCGCCCTCGGCCTGCCCGACTTCACGCCCGTGCAGAACAACATGAGCTACAACGCCGAGGCGGGGTCGACCCGCGGCCTGCACGCCGAACCGTGGGACAAGCTCATCGGTTTGGCCCACGGTCGCATCTTCGGCGCGTGGGTCGACCTGCGCGAAGGCCCCACCTTCGGCACGTCGTTCACGCTCGAGATGGGCCCCGAGAAGGCCGTCTTCGTGCCGCGCGGCGTCGCGAACGGCTACCAGGCACTGGAGGCCGACACCGCCTACAGCTACCTCGTGAACGACCACTGGTCCCCCGAGGCGCGGGCGTCCTACACCTACCTCAATCTCGCCGACGAAACCGTCGCGATCGACTGGCCCATCCCCCTCGACGAAGCGACCATCTCGGACGCCGACGCCGCCCACCCGCGTCTCGCCGACGTGACACCCATGCCGCCGCGGCGCGTCGTCATCGTGGGCGCGAAGGGCCAGCTCGGCCGGGCGCTGCAAGCGGTCTACCCGGACGCCGTCGCTGTCGACGTCGACGAGCTCGACATCACCGATCCGGACGCCGTCGCCGCCTTCGACTGGCACGGCGTCGGCACGATCGTCAACGCCGCGGCCTACACCGCGGTCGATGCCGCCGAGACCCCCGAGGGGCGCAAGCTGGCTTGGTCCATCAACGTGGACGCCGTCCGTAACCTGGTCGCTGCGGCCCGCGCCCACGAGGCGACCCTCGTGCATGTGTCCAGCGACTACGTCTTCGACGGGAAGGCCGAGCAGCACACCGAGGACGAACCCTTCAGCCCGCTCGGGGTCTACGGCGTCACGAAGGCGGCCGGAGACGCGCTCGTCGCCACCTGGCCGCGCCACTACCTCGTGCGCACCTCCTGGGTGATCGGCGAGGGCCGCAACTTCGTGCGCACCATGGCCTCGCTCGCCGAGAAGGGCGTCAAGCCGGCCGTCGTCGACGACCAGTTCGGGCGCCTCACCTTCACCACCGACCTCGCCGCCGGGATCGCCCACCTTCTGGCGACGGGCGCCCCGTACGGCACGTACAACCTCACCGGCGACGGCGCCGTCCGCAGCTGGCTCGAGGTCGCCCGGCAGGTGTACACGCTGACGGGACACGCGGCGTCCGACGTGTCGGGCCAATCGACCGAGGACTACGCGGCCGGCAAGGTCGTCTCGCCCCGGCCGCGCCACAGTGCCCTGGCCCTGGACAAGATCAAGGCGACCGGTTTCGTCCCGCGCGATGCCGACGCCGCCCTGCAGGAATACCTGGCCAACGGTTAGGCTGCGCGGGTGACGACGCTGGACGTGTACGGGCTCGGGGTCCGCACGCACGTGCACGTCGGCGGTGAGCGGGCCGACGAACTCGCGGACGCCGTGCGCGCGGCTTGGTCGCGCTGCCTCGAGCCCACGCCCGGGGCGATCGACGGCGGCGTCGTCCGGGCGGAACTCCTGGCGGAGGGCGAGGCCCGGGCCGGCGACCCGCGGAACCGCGATGCGGGCCGGGCCGTCGTGCGTGGCGGCGACCGGCTCAGCCTCATGCAGGCACTCACCCAAGCCGTAACGGCGGCCAACATCGCCGCGCAGACCGGTCGGCTGCTCATGCTGCACGCGGGGGCAGTGTGCGATGCGGCTTCGGGGGCGACGGTCGGGTTCGTGGCGCCCGGCGGAACGGGGAAGACGACCCTCGCGCGAGCGCTGGGCGGCCGCTGGGGGTACGTGACCGACGAGACGCTGGGCGTCCGGCTGGATGATCGGGGCGTGGTGGCCTACCCCAAGCCGCTGTCGGTGCGGCTGGACGAGTCGGGGACGAAGCGGGAGTTGTCGCCGGACGCCTTGGGGCTGCGGCGGCCGGGGCCGGAGCTCTGGCTGCGCCGGCTGGTGCTGATCCGGCGGGACCAGTCCGTGCGGACTCCGCACGTGGAGGAACTCGGCGTCGTGGACGCGCTCGTGGGGTTGACGCCGGAGACGTCGGCGCTGGGGCGCCTGCCCCGGCCGCTGCACGCGCTGGCCGATCTGCTGGACGCGTTGGGGCCGACGCTGCGGGTGACGTACGCCGAGGCGTCCGGCGCGGCACCCGTCGTGGCTGACCTGATGGGGGCCGCATGAGGGTGAAAGCGCAGGTGCCGCTCGACCGGCTCGAGCGCGACGGCCGCGTGGTGGCACTCTACGAGTCGCACCTCGTGGAGTTGGGGGCGCTGGGCGACGCGGTCGTCGCTGCCGCGTCGGACTGGATCGAGGAGTCCGCGCTGGCCGACCTCCTGGTCGCCGAGTTCGGCGCGCCGACGGTCGGGTCGGCGTCCGACGTGCTGGAGACGGTCCTCGCCGACCTGGCGGCTCACGGGGTCATCCTCCGCGGCTGACATCCTCCGTGGGTCCGTGCCTTGGTTGGGTGCCGCGGGGAGGTTCGGTGCCCGGGGGTGGGTCACGTTTTTGACCTTGGTTTTTCGCCACGTGCCACGAAACGCTATGTCGAAAAGACTATGTCACAAACCTGCAGCCGGGTCCGGCGCTGTCCCTCGGACGCCGCCCCGCCAGTCGGCCCGGACGCCGCGGAAAACGGCGGCGCAGGGCGCTTGACTCTCCCACAGTGTCAGCGTCGACGCTGGATACACGACCAACTTGAGGAGGAATGATGCAGACCACCGTTCGCGCCATCACGTTCGACTGCGCCGACCCCCACGCCCAAGCCGCCTTCTGGTCCGAGGTCGTCGGACGCCCCGTAGACGCCCGGGTCAACGACTACGTCGCGGCGATCGGTATGTGGCCGCGCCACCTGGACGGGCCCACGTTCCTGTTCTGCGCAGTCCCCGAAGCCAAGGTGGCCAAGAACCGCGTCCACCTCGACCTCGAAACCGCAGACCGGCGCGCCGAGGTCGCTCGTCTGGTCGCCCTCGGCGCCAAGCACGTCGCCGACCACGACGAGTACGGCGTGTCGTGGAGCGTCCTCACCGATCCCGAGGGCAACGAGTTCTGCCTCGCCGACCCGCACGCCTGACCCTCGGCAACCGGACGCCGCCGCTCACCCGAGCCGGCGGCGTCCGTCTGAGCGGCCAGCAGACACTCAGCTGGCCTCCCGCAGCGCCCGCCGGCGCAGCCCCTCGGCCCGTGCCGCCTCGACCTGGGCCATGACGACCTCCTCGCACGCGATCAACGCCAACACAGGCACGTCCAGACTGATCACGTCGGCCCGACCGATGGCCAGCGCGTTGCTGCGCAGCGCGTCGTCGATGCGCGCGGTGCCCTGGTAGTGCTGGGCTCCGTTGATCTCGACGTGGACATCGCAGTCGTCCCAGTAGACGTCGAGGTAGACGTGACCGCGGCCGTCGTTGCGGAGCACCTGTCGGCTGGGCTCCGGTATGCCGCGGGCCCGGCACTTGCGGGCGAAGTCGATCTCGCCGAGCGACTGCGCCCCGTCGCACACGTCCTTGATGATGCCGTCGAGGGCCTCTCGCCGATGGGAGTAGCCGACCGCGTCCCACTCCTTCAGCAGGTCGTCGGGCCGAACCAGACGCTGCTGCACGGACATCGCTACGATCGTCGCCGCCGACCGGTCGGTCGGCGCCCACTGGGCCGCCCTGATCGTGGCCGTGACGGGGGGCGTCCGGCGAAGCCCGTCGATGAATCGGCCGACCGCCCGGCTGCGATGGTGCCGGACGCCCGGCAGATCGCGGACGGGCACGTTGTTGGGGACCGAGACGTGCAGGACGGGTTCGGTCCAGCCGGTGAGGCCGGCGGCGATGAGAGCGGTGACACCGTCGAGCACCGAGCTCCGCGTCGATTCCCAGATCGCCCACCACAGGCGCGCGCGTTCGTTCACCTCGGGGCCGACGACCGAGATCGTGTGGCAGCCGATCCGGTGCCAGGCGCCTCGGCTGAGTTCGACGTTGATCTGCCCTTGACTGATGCCC
>NZ_JARKOT010000093.1 GCF_029977985.1 Propioniciclava sp.
GGTGCTCGGCGGCGCCGGCTGGGGTGGCTGGTATCTCCTCGAGGGCCGCTGGACGACCGCCCCAGCGCTGGCCCTCCTCACCCAGACGGACGCCCAGCTCGCCGCGCAGGCGAGCGGGGTCGGCGTGGTGTTCGAGCGCGAGTATTCCGAGGAGGTGCCGCTCGGCCAGGTCATCCGCACCGAGCCGGGTGACGGCGAGCGCATCCTCCGTGAGGGCCTGATGACGGCGTGGGTCTCGCTCGGGCCCGAGCGCTACGCGGTGCCCGAGGTGACCGGCAAGACCCTCGCCGAGGCGACCGAGATCCTCACCGCCACCCACCTGGCCACCGGGGAGGTCACGCGCACCTACGACGACGAGGTGCCCCGCGACCAGGTGATGTCCCAGGCAACCGAGGCGGGCACCCAGGTCAAGCGGGACGCCCCCGTGGGCCTGACCGTCTCCGACGGCCCCGCACCGGTCGAGCTCACCGACTTCACCGGGGAGAAGTTCACCTCGGCGGAGAAGTGGGCGGAGGACAACCTCATCACGATCAACTCCACCGAGGAGAACAGCGACACTGTGCCCGCCGGCGTCGTGATCCGTCAGGATCCGGCGTCCGGGACGCTGCACCGCGGCGACACGGTGACGATGGTCGTCTCCAAGGGGCCCGTCATGGTGCAGATCCCGACGGGCCTGCGGGGCATGGGCGCAGAGACGGTCGCGAAGCAACTGCAGGACCTGGGCTTCAAGACCCGGTACAGCCGTCTCGTCAACGGCGGCTTCGGCATGGTGCTGCGGGTCGATCCCGGTGAGGGCAGCATGGCTGCCCGCGGTTCGACCATCACGATCTACCTCGTCTGATCGGACGCCGCCCTGGCTTCAGCGGGCGCGCAGGTGGGCGACGAGCCGTCCGAGGAACGCCTCGCACTCGGCCAGTTGAGCGGGGTCGATGAACTCGTCGGGCTTGTGGGCCTGCGCGATGTCGCCCGGGCCGCACACGACCGCCGAGATGCCCGCGTTGCTGTACACCCCCGCCTCGGTGCCGTAAGTGACCTTGTCGGGCCGCGCTTCCAGCCCCAGCAGTTCGCCCAGGCGCACGGCCGCGGCGTCCGGGGCGGTGTCGAGACCCACGGTCGAGCTCTCGACGACGACCTCCACGGACGCCGCCTCGTCCTCGGCGCGCATGGCGCGCTCGATCTCGGCGCAGTAGGCCCGCAGGGCGTCGATCTCGGCGGCGTCGTCGTCGGCGGCGATGGCGCGGAACTCGAGGGTCACCGATGCCTCGGCCGGGATGATGTTCACCCCGTTGCCGCCGGCGATGAGGTTGACCGATCCGGTGGTGTAGGGGATCGGGTAGGCGTCGTCGTAGGGCCCCTCGGCGCGCCAGCGGTCGCAGCGCTCGCGCCAGAAGCGCACGACGAGCGCGGCGTACTCGATGGCGTTGACGCCGGCGTTCGTGAGCGAGCTGTGCGCGGCGACGCCGTGCAGGTCGACCCGGACGACGTTGATCGACTTGTGACCGCAGATCATCCGCATGCTCGTGGGCTCGCCGACGAACGTGACCGCGGGCGTCAGCCTCAGCTCGGCCAGCGCCGCCACCATGGGTGCGGCGCCCTTGCAGCCGACCTCCTCGTCGTAGCTCAGGGCGACGTGGATCGGCTCCCGCAGCGGCTCGGCGAGCATCGCCGGCAGCGCGGCGAGCACACACGCGTTGAAACCCTTCATGTCGGAGGTGCCGCGGCCGTACAACAGCCCGTCGCGCTCGACCAAGG
>NZ_JARKOT010000290.1 GCF_029977985.1 Propioniciclava sp.
GACGAGGTCCTGGTGAAGATGGTCGAGTGCTCCGGCGGCGATCGCTTCGCGGGCCGCTCGATGATCGGCGCGACCATTGGCACATCGGGGGTAGGGGGGGTAGATGTCCCAGGGTCGGCCGAAAGTGAGCGCAATCTGTCCCGTGGGTTGTCGGCGTCGCTTGTGGCGGCCTGGTGTGGTCATCCATTCGAGTTCGGCGGACCACCATTCCCACAGGTCGCGCTCGGCCTTATAGCGACCTTCTCGTGCGTCGAGGCGGCCCGCAACGCCGAGGCGGTCGGCCGCGAGGTCGCGCAGCTCGGGTCGGGTTCGACGCCAGCCCGTGGGTGTGGCCACGACGAGGCCAGCTCGGGCGAGGTCGTCGAGCAGGGGGCCGCGATCAGTTGTGCTCACGTTGGGATCGTTGAGGCGGGCGTAGAGGTTTCCTGCCGCGATCCGTTTGGTATGGCCGGTGAATAGGTCGTGGGTGGCAAGGTTTAGGCGTGTGCTGAGTTGGTTCAGAAGGAGGTTTCTCCAGCGGCTGCCCGCCCCTGCGGGGCGTGCAGCCCCTTGTGACTGAGTGCTATCGAGATCAGTGGGTGACGTCTTCTGGGGGTCGATTGTCCAGGTGGCGGCGTGGCGTCCCTCGCCAGGTCTCACCTGGGCGATCCACTCGTCGGCGGCCAGGCGGATGAGGGCGACACGGGCGGTGTCGCGGCCGATGCCGGCGAGCAGGGCGAGGCGGCGGGTGTCGGCCTCGACGGCTGTGCTCATGGCTTGCAGGGCGAGGTGGCAGAGGGTGTCGAGGATGCGCCGGTCGGCGGGCCCTCCGCCGCGTGTCCAGCGGCCTGGGGAGGCGTCGGCGCGCCATTGGACGTGCTCAACGAGCGCGGCGATCGCTTCGGCCCTGGGGTCGAAGCTGGGGTCGTCGCCGCTGCGTCGCTCGTGGGTGGCGACCCAGCGCAGCGCTGCCTGCCAGACGCGGCCGAGGGCGGCCTCGGGAGCCTGCTGGCCGCGTGCGGGCCGAGGGCGGCGCTGGGCGTGGTCGTTGCCGATGCGTTGGGTGCGGGCGTGCTCCATGCCGGGAGCCGTGGCCACAAGGGCGGCCAGGTCCCGGTGGTGCCAGTGGGCGGCGGCCGCGCCCAGGCAGACCGTGTAGAGGACGCGGGAGGCGTCCGCGCCTGGCTGGATGGGGGTGTCGAGGGCGGCGCGGCTTTTTGCCGGCAGGGGCCGGCGGGTGCCAGGCAGCCAGGGCCGTCCGTCCTCGTCGACGGGCAGGCGCAGCTCGGCTGTGTGGGGCGTCGTAGTCACGGTGGCCGTGTCGCCGAGCTCGTCGTTGAGGCGGCTGGCCAGGTCGACGAGCTGACTGGGCGTGGTGGTCGGCTGGGTGAGCGCGGCGAGGTCGCCGGTGACCACGCGGGACGCTCCGCCGTGGCGGTGCGGTGCGCCGGGGGGCCTCAGGCAGCCGGTGGCCGGGTTGAGCAGGGGAGTCGGATCGAGGCTGGGCGCGATGCCCTGGAGGGAGTGGGCCAGATGGCGCACGAGTTGCGCCTCGGCCGTCTCGGCCAACCCGATCCACACGTGGCGGCCGCCCGAGGGTCCGGACTCGCACACGACGTAGGCGATGCCCGCCTCATCGAGCGCGGAGGCGATCGCCTCCGCGTCCCGCTTCGCCTGGGCGGCTCCGCCGCCGTGGGCGTCGAGGTCGAGGCCGATGTAGCGGTAGCGGCGCTGCGCGTCCGTCAGGTACATGGCCCACGGGCCGACCGGGGCCGGCCCCGCAACGGCCACCTGTGTCGGGTAGGCGTTCACCTGGTCGCCGCTGGCGGCGCGCACCTGCGAGCGCGGGCTCAACGCACGTGTGAAACGCCACGCCGCGCCAACAGTCCCTAGGTCTAGGTGGTTCTGCTGATCTGTTGGTATCATGTGGGTGTCTTCCGAGTTGTGGGCATGGAAAATCCCTTCTTGGTTGTTGGCCCGCTTGCCGGTGGGCCTGCGAAGAGCCGGTTGCCGCCGACGCTTCGGATGTTGGTTCGCTTGATCTGGCTTGTGTTGGGGAACGTCAGCAGATCAGGCACTCACTCTTCAGACCCCTGCCCTGCCAAGGGCGGGGGTCTTGTGGTCTCATGGCGCGTCGATGGGCAGCTCCTCGTCGTTGTGGTGCGACTCAGCCCACCCGGCCGGCACCCCTTGTGTGTCGCGCGGAATGTTCTGGATGAGCCATTGGACGAGGGCCGACTTGCTCACACCGAGTTTGCGGGCCTCGCGCGTCAAAGCGTCCACGGCGGGCGCTTCAAGCATGAATGCGACCCGCCTTGGTTCGACGAGGGACCCTCGACGTCGTGAACGGACAGCCATATGCTCATAATAAGTGTGAGTACATACCGGCGAGGTGGAAGCACCCCGCGTGTCGCGTATTTCGTTCATGTCAGAGTCCTCGGGCGACGGCGGCGGCTGCGCGCAGCCATGCGCGTTGTGTGCTGGGGCGCAGGCTGTCCCATTGGAGGATGCCGTCGACGATGGCGGGGTCGTGGGGGATGGTGACGACTTCGCGGGCGAGTTCGTCGTACCCGGTGACGATGTTGATGATGTCGGTCTTGCTGGCGCGCGGGTCGGCTTGGGTGACCACGGCGACGGCGTTGTCCGCGAGCTGGCGTGAGTGTTGGTCCCGGCCGCGTAGCGCGTCGAGGAGGAGTGCGCCGGCTTCGGCGTGGTCTGCGCGGGTGGTGGTGGGCACGACGATCTGGTCGGCGTGCTCGATGGCTTCCAGCCACACGGGGTCGGATTCGTCGTTGCCGGTGTCGATGAAGATGAGGCGGTAGTACTTGGCGACGACGTTCCAGATGAGGTCGACGTCGTGGGGGGTGACGCGCTGGTCGGCGGCGAGCTGGATGGGCTGGCTGCGCAGTACGTCGAACCGGTCGGCGGTCTGGTGGTGCACGTAGTGCGCCAGATCGGCCGACTGGGCTCCGGTGCCCAACAGTCGTTCGGTTTGGGGAAGGAGGTCGAGGACGGTGGCTTCGTGGGGTCCCTGTTCGGTTCGCCATCCCAGGGTGCCCCTGGTCTGGTTGGCGTCCCAGGCGACAACACCGGCGCCGCCATAACGCGCGAACACAGCTGCGAGCAGCACCGTGGTGGGGGTTTTGCCTGCCCCGCCCTTCCCGTTGGCCACGATGATCGTCCTGGGGCCGGGCCAGTGCTGGGAGACGGCGTGGATGTCGTCACGTTCGGCGCGCTCCTGCTGGCTCGGGTTCATGCGCAGCCCGAGCCGGGTGGCCACGCCGCGCCAGCCCTGGGTGGCGGGCTGCTCGATCTCGGTGGCTTTGAGGAATGAATGGCGGCCCTGGACCTCGCGCCTGCTGGGCAGGTGCGCGATGGGGCTGTCGGCCGCACGCGGGGGAGTGTGTGCCTGGGTGTGCGGGCCGGCGACGCGGGGGGTTGGGCTGTCGTAGATCGGGGCCGCCGTGGCGGCGGCCGCGGCCTCGGCGGGGTCGTGGAGGTCGCCGTCGGGGGTGACGATGACGGTCCACACGCCGTCGGGGTCGGAGGCGGTGAGCGTGGCGCTTTCGCCGGCGGTGGCTGCGCGCTCCTGGGCGATCGCAACGACCTGGGCGCGGGCGTCTTCGAGGGTTGTGGCGGTGATCTTCTGCGGCGTGCCGTCGATCGTGACGATGGCACTGCCGTCGCGGGCGGTGGTGGCCTCGATGTCCATGGGGATGCTCCTTCGTTCAGCTCTGGGTGGCCTGGGTCTGCATGGCTGTGATCGCCCACTGGCCGTTCTCTTGGGTCGCGGTGACCCATGCGTCCCAGGCCACGTCGTCGGGGGCGTCTGAGCCGTCTCGGGGCGTGGTCTTGACGAGGTAGTGGACGATCCGGTGCACGTCGCCGTCCTGGTCGGGGTCGAGTCCTTCTTCGACGATCTCGCGGATGGTGACGGTGGTGTAGGAGTCATGCTGCGCGGCCTGTGTGAACTGGGCCTGGCCCTTGGCGGTGTCGGGGTCGTAGTCGTCGGCCGCTTGGCGCAGCGCGTCGGTCAGGTAGATCGCCGCTCGTTGGGTGGCGTAGGCGCTGGTCTTGTCGACCGTGGTGTCCCAGGTGGCGGCCGTGGCCACGTAGGCGCGGATCACGGCCTCGGGGTCGGTGCGGTCGATGGTGCCGGGGTCGGGGAGGCCAGCGAGCCAGGTGGGCTTGCCTCCGGGGATGGGTGTGCCGTCGGGGGCCTGCCCGATCGTGGGGCTGGGCGTGGCCGGTGTGCTGGTGGCGTTCGTCTGATCCGTTGCCGTGGCCGGGGTGTCGTCGGCTGTCGTGTGGGCGCATCCGGTGACGGCGGCCAGAGTGATGGTGCCGATGATGAGGGCGGCGGCACGCCGGTGGGTGCGCCTCATTGGATTCTCCTGTAGCTGCTCGGTGAGCCGTAGATGGGCTCGAAGTTGATGCCGTCGATGTGGTTGTCGGCGCTGACCATCCAGCCGTTGCCGGCGTAGATGGCGACGTGGTAGGCCGGCGTGCCGTAGAAGATGAGGTCGCCGACCTTGAGCTCACCGCGCTCGATGCCGGTGCCGACCTGCTGCTGCTGGGCGGCTGTGCGGGGCAGGCTGATGCCGAGGCGGCGGTAGACGGCGCTGGTGAGCCCGGAGCAGTCGTAGCCGCCGTCCTGGCGGCCGTTGCCGCCCCACACGTAGGCGTAGGTGTCGTCGGCCGCCACGGTCTTGGCCCATTCCACGGCGTCGGCCACGTCGGCGCTGACGCCGCCCTCGTCGGTGCTCTGGCTGGCGGCGGCCGCGAGGATCATGGCGACGTAGTTCTGTGTCTCGGTGAAGGCGGGGATGCCCCCGGCGGCCGTGACAGCGCCGAGGCCAGCGTTGTAGGCGGCCAGGGCGAGACTCACGACGTCCCCGGTGATGGTCTTGGCTGCGATGGCGCTTTTCACCTGGTCGACCAGGCCGCACATGTAGTGGCCTTGGGTGAGGATCGCGTCTGTCGGGTTCCACACGTCGGCGCGGCCGTCCCCGTCGCCGTCGACGCCGACGCTGGCCCACGTTCCGGGCATGAACTGGCTGATGCCCTGGGCTCCTGCGGGCGAGGTGGCATCGGGGTTCCACCCGGACTCCTGGTTGACTTGGGCGGCGATGAGGTTCGGCGTGATCTCGGGGCAGATGGACCCGGCCTGCGTCACGGCGTCGAGGTATTGGGCGGGGATCGCCACCGTGGCGGGCCGCTGTTGGTCGGCTTGGTGGCCGATACCGGGGATGATCGAGAGCACGGCGATGATCGCGGCCGCGACGGCGACTGCCACGGCGGCGGCGATCAGGCCGGGGGTCGAGCTGAGGGCGCTGATAGCGGCGGCGGCGAGTCGGCCCGCCCACGAGGCGGCCTGGACGGCTTGCCGGGTGGCGGCTGCGCCGCTCCTGGCGGTGCGCACGGCGGTGCGTGCACCCGTCTTGGCGGCGGCCGCCTGGGCC
>NZ_JARKOT010000054.1 GCF_029977985.1 Propioniciclava sp.
CGACCGTCGGTCAGCCACACCCCATTTCCTGACTTCCTGACCACCGACAGCGAGCACTGTTGGAACACCTCGCACGCCGTCCGCTCGCGCATCCCATCGCGAACCACTCCACCCACGGTCAGCCCGTGCGGGCCCAGATCGTCCGAGCGCAAGCCATCCAGCCGCCGGTAGGCGTCCTCCACCGACAGATCCAGATAGCCATGTACCAAACCCAGCGCGGCCCGATGCCGTTTCAGCACCGCCGCCACCAACTTCCACGGATGTAGTTCCACGGTTGCAACTTTGCACCGGGATACCTACATGATCAAAGCGACACGCAGAACCGCAAGCTAACTCGCCTCGACAATCGGTCATGCTCACGATCATACCATAATATGTAGGTAATGACTACGTTTTTTGCATGATTCAGACGTTGATTATCCAGATAAGTCGACTACACGTGGTGGGGCCCCATTGACATCGTCTCCGCCGGCACAGCGCAGTTGAGCAAGCGGTATGGGTTCATCTACGTCGACCGCAACGACGACGGCACCGGCACCCTCGAGCGCTACGCGAAGAAGAGCTACGCCGCCTACGCCGAGATCATCGCGACCAACGGCGCCTCGGTGTTGAACTGAGGGGGGCCGTCGGGGGCTGTCACGTTTCTGACATAGGGATTCGGTTCACGTGAACGGAATCCCTATGTCAGAAAGGCTATGCCCGGACGCCGCCGCTCGCGCCGCGACGAAGGCGGCGACGCAGGCGCGCACGTCGTCGCTGGAATGCGCCGCCGACAACTGGACACGGATGCGCGCCTTGCCGCGCGGCACCACCGGGAAGCTGAACGGGATCACGTACACCCCGGACTCGCGCAGCATGTGGTCGGCGATCCTCCCCGCCAGGCGGGCCCCCTCCTCGCCCGGGAACATCACGGGCGTGATGGGGTGCGGCGGCACCCCGGTGGGCCGGACGGCGTCCGATGCGACGCCGGCAAAGGGGTCGAGGTCGAAGCCGGCCTCCGCCATGAGGGCGCGGAACAGCTCGGTGTTCGCGACGAGCCGGGCGCGGGCGTCTGCCGAACCGGCCACGAGATCCAAGGCGGCCAGCGACCCGGCCACCACGCTCGGCGCCACCGAGTTGCTGAACAGGTAAGGGCGCGCCCGCTGCCGCAGCAG
Organism: Propioniciclava sp.; assembly: GCF_029977985.1. Taxonomy (GTDB): domain Bacteria; phylum Actinomycetota; class Actinomycetes; order Propionibacteriales; family Propionibacteriaceae; genus Propioniciclava. The sequence goes on from NZ_JARKOT010000054.1 coordinate 1,155, forward strand.
ATCGACGATGGCCTGGTGGCCGCTCACGTAGCCCCCGGACGCGCCGCCCAGCGCCTTGCCGAGGGTCCCGGTGAGGATGTCGACGCGCTCGGCGACGCCGAACAGCTCGGGTGTCCCTCGGCCGCCGCCGCCCACGAACCCGACCGCGTGCGAATCGTCGACGAGCACGAGCGCCCCATGGGCGTCCGCGAGGTCGCAGATCTCGCGCAGGGGGGCGTAGGCCCCGTCCATGCTGAAGACACCGTCGGTCACGATGACCTTGAACCGCGCGGACGCCGCCGCCTCCAGCTGGGCGGCCAGGTCGGCCATGTCGGCGTTGCGGTAGCGGTAACGGGCGGCCTTGCTCAGCCGGATGCCGTCGATGAGGGAGGCGTGGTTGAGCTCGTCGGAGATGATCGCGTCCTCCGGCCCGAACAACGCCTCGAACACGCCCCCGTTGGCGTCGAAGCAGCTGCTGAACAAGATGGTGTCGTGGGTGCCGAGGAACTCGCTCAGCCGCGCCTCCAGGTCGGTGTGCGGCGCTTGGGTGCCGCAGATGAACCGTACCGACGCCATGCCGAAGCCGTAGGCGTCCAGCCCCGCGTGCGCCGCAGCGACCACGGACGCCTCGTCCGCGAGGCCGAGGTAGTTGTTGGCGCAGAAGTTGAGGACGCCGTCGGCCGCGGTCGTCACGCCGATCTGCGCGCCTTGTGGTGTGGTGATCACCCGCTCGCGTTTGGTGAGGCCGGCCGCCTCGATCGCAGCCAGCGTGTCGGTCAGGTGCGTCTCGAATGCCCCGTACATGCAACCTCCTCGTCCCCACGCTAGACCACCGGGCGTCATGATGGATCCCACACGGACGCCTCCGGGGCAGGCACCGCGGACGGCCCCGGATGACGGGGCGAGGGAAGGGAGGGAGGACCATGAAGCTCCAGCTGGCCCTCGACACGCTGCCGCTCGGGGCGGCCATTGCGTTGTGCCGCGACGTGGTGGACCTGGTCGACATCGTCGAGATCGGCACGCCCCTCATGATGCGGGAGGGGATCCATGCGGTCCGCGCGTTCCGGGACGCCTTCCCGGAGGCCAAGATCCTCGCCGACACGAAGATCATGGACGGCGGCCACCTCGAGAGCACCCTGATGTTCGCCGCGGGCGCGGACTACGTGACCGTGCTCGGTGTCGCGGACCCCGCCACCCTCGCCGCCTGCGTCGACGCGGCTCGCGCAGCGGGCGGTCGGGTCGTCGCCGACCTGCTCTGCGTCGACGACCTCGCGGCCCGCGGACCCGAACTGGTGGCCCTCGGTGTGGACGTGCTCGCCGTCCACACCGGCACCGACCAGCAGGCCAGCGGCCGGACGCCCCTCGGCGACCTGCGGACGCTCCGCGCCGCCCTCCCGGACGCGGACCTCGCCGTCGCCGGCGGGATCTCCGCGGCGACCATCGCCGCCTACGTGGCCGAGCGCCCCGCGATCGTCATCTGCGGCTCGGCCATCTGCGACGCTCCCGACCCGCGCGAGCAGGCCATCCTCATCGGCCGAGCCGTCCACGCCGATCCTGACCGAGGAGCGCCCGCATGACCGACCAGCCGCTGGGCACCGGCCCGCGCCTCCGCGCGATCATCGCCGAACTCGACCGGTGGGCGGCCGCGATCCCCGTCGCGGACGTCGACCGCGTGCGCGCCGAGGTGCGTGCGGCGCGGCGCGTCTTCGTCGCCGGAGCCGGCAAGAGCGGGCTCGTCGCCCGCGCGTTCGCCTGCCGCCTCGTCCATCTCGGCCTCGTCGTCCACGTGGCGGGCGACATCACGACCCCCGCCATCGAGAAGGGCGACCTGCTGCTCGTCACGTCGGGCAGCGGCGAGACCGCCGGGATCGCCGCCCTGGTCGCCACCGCGAAGGCCGCCCAGGCCAAGGTGGCGCTGCTCACGATGGGGTCCGACTCCACGATGGGCCGCGCCGCCGATGTCGTCGTCCGGGTGCCGGGCGCCGGGGCCACCGCGCCGGACGGCACCCGCATCACGTCCATCCAGCCCTTGGGCTCGCTCTTCGAGGATCTCTGCCTGCTTGTCTACGACACGCTGGTCGGCGAGCTCATGGCCGACCTCGACCAGTCCGAACAGCAATTGCGCGGGCGCCACACCAACCTCGAGTGAGGCCGCCTAACTCCAGTCCATGATGACCTTGCCGCACGCGCCAGACCGGGCGGTCGCGAAGGCCTCCTCCCAGTCCTCGGCGGCGAAGCGGTGCGTGATGACGGACCGGACGGCGTCCTTGAGCGCCGGCGAGGTCGACAGGATGGAGGTCATCAGGTACCACGTCTCGAACATCTCGCGGCCGTAGATGCCCTTGATGGTGAGCATGTGGGTGATGATGCGGCCCCAGTTCACGGCGTAGTCGGACGACGGGAGGCCCAGCATGGCGATCTTGCCGCCGTGGTTCATGTTGGCGATCATCTCGGCGACCGCCGTGGGGGCGCCCGACATCTCCAGGCCGATGTCGAAGCCCTCGCGCATGCCGAGTTCCTTCTGGGCCTCCGCCAGCCGCGTCCGGCCGGAGTTGACGACCATGTCGGCACCCGCGGCCCCGGCGAGGGCGAGCCGCGTGTCGGAGAGGTCGGTCACGACCACGTGCCGCGCGCCCGCGTGCTTGGCGATGGCCGCCGCCATCACCCCGATGGGGCCGGCCCCCGTGACGAGCACGTCCTCGCCCACGAGCGGCCACTGCAAGGTGGTGTGGGTCGCGTTGCCGAGCGGGTCGAAGATGGCGCCCAGCTCGGGGTCGACCCAGTCGGGGTGCTTCCACACGTTCTCCACGGGCAGCACCACGTAGTCGGCGAACGCGCCGTCGGTGTTGACGCCCAGCCCGACCGTCCGGATGCACTGGTGGCGGCGCCCGGCCCGGCAGTTGCGGCAGTAGCCGCACACGATGTGCCCCTCGCCCGACACCTTGTCGCCCGGCGCGAGCTCTTTGACCTCGGCACCCACCTCGACGATCTCGCCGTAGAACTCGTGCCCGATCGTCTGGGGCAAGCGCATCTGGGAGGCCGCCCAGTCGTCCCACTGCTGCAGGTGCAGGTCGGTGCCGCACAACCCCGCCCGCAGCACGCGGATCTTCACGTCCCAGTCGCCGCCGGTGGGCTCGGGCCGGTCGATGAGTTCGAGGCCTGCCCCGGGCCGCATCTTCGCCAGCGCTCGCATGGCGTCACTCTCCCATCCGGACGCCGCCGGCGCGAGTCACCAGCGCATCGGGCCCTCAGACCAGGAGGAAGACGGCAGCGGCGGCGAGCAGGACACTCACGGCCAGCGTGGCGATCGCCCCGGACGCGTGGCTGGCCGGCAGCCACGGCGCGCGGGCAGCTCTGCCGAGGGTGAGCGCCGGAGCGCCCACGAACGCCCCCAGCAACGCGCCGATGACCCCGCCCGGGAGCCAGTGCCACGGGCCGAGCAGCGCGAGCAGGACCATGCCGAGCCCCGCGTCGATCACCGTCGACGCCGCCGCCACTTTCGTGGGCGGTCGCCGCAGCCCGAGCAGGCACGAGAGGAGGAGAGCCCCGCCCACGACGAGCGCGACGAGCCCGAAGCGGCCGATCTCGGCACGCCAGGCGGGCTCGCGGGTGTCGAGGACGAGGTGGGTGGCGATGGACTCCACCCCGTCGTCGGTGGTCGCCAGAGCGAGCGCGGCGCGGCCGGACTCCC
>NZ_JARKOT010000116.1 GCF_029977985.1 Propioniciclava sp.
GTGCACGAGCGCGGCGAGGCACGTCTCGAGGCTGGTGCCGGCCTTGAGGTTGCCGAGGGTGTGCGAGCGGATCTGCGCCGGCGTGTCCCCGATGGCCGCGAGCACGACGAGGACGACCAGCTCGCGGGTGCGCAGGTCGAGGCCGGGGCGGCTGGCGATGTCGCCGAACCCCCACTCGGTGAGCAGACGCGGCACGGCGTCCCCGAACTCGCCCGGCAGCGTCGCCATGGCGGTGCGCATCGCGGTGCCGTAAAGGGGCTCCTGCACATCCAGCCCGCGGGCGAAGCGTTCCTCGTCGGGGGTGGTGCCCTCGCCGGGCAGCGGCAGCTCGACGTCGTTGGCGCGCAGCACCTCGTTGAGGGCGGCGACCGCATTGAGCGTGCGCGGGAACCCGATGAAGGGGGCGCACTGGTAGAGCGTCTCGCGCAGCTCGACCGGCGTGACGCCCACGTTCAGGGCCGCCTGCGCGTGGCCACGTAGCTGGGCGATGCACTGCAGTGTCGCGAGCACCGAGACGGTGAGGATCTCGCGGGTGCGCAGGTCGAGGTCGCCGATGCGGAACACGTCGCCGAAGATCACCTTGCGCAGGATGTCGCCCAGCTCGGGATCGTCGGCGTTCAGGGCCGGTTCGCCCGGGCCGAAGAGGGAGTGGTAGGTCTCGTCCGCGAGTTCCTTGCGGCTGCGCTTGTCGGTCATCGTCGTCCTCCTGTCCGACAGGCTACCCGAGCGGCCTCACGTGCGGAGCGCAAGGGCGAGGCCGTCCCAGCCCTTCACGCCGACCGTCTGCACAGCCGTCGCGTCGTAGCGCGGGTCGGACGCCAGCACGTCCAGTGCCTGCCGTACCCCCGCGATGTGCGGGTCGGACGCCGCCGCCTCCACCTCGATGATGCGGCCGCCGCGCACGACGTTGTCGATGACCACGAGGGCACCCGCCCTCGTCAGTGCGGCGGCCCGATCGAGGTAGGTGGGTAGGGACGCCTTGTCGGCGTCCACGAAGACGAGGTCGAACGGCTCGACGCCGCGCTCGGCGAGCTTCGCCGAGGTGTCGGCCGCCGAACCGCAGAGGATGTCGACCCACGCCGACACCCCAGCGGCCTCCAGGTTGCGCCGGGCGGCGAGGGCGTTGGCACGGTCGATCTCGAGGGAGACGACGCGCCCCGCCGGGCCCACCGCCCGCGCGAGCCAGATCGTGCTGTAGCCGGCGAGCGTGCCGAACTCCAGCACGCGGCGCGCCCCCATCGCCCGGGCCAGCAGGAACAGCAGCTTGCCCGCCAGCGGGCTCACCTCGATGCCGGGTCGGCTCACATCCTCGGCCGTTCGCGCCGCGACGAGCGCGGCGTCCTCGTCGACCAGCCGGCCCAGATGGGCGTCCACCGCCGCGAAACGCTCCTGCATGCCGCAGATCCTCGCACGGGGCCGGCGGGTGGGGGGCGTCTTCAGGCCACCGGCGCCCAGGCCGGGCCCGTTGCCCCGAGCGCCTCGTCGAGCTTGGCGAAGATGGGCGTCGGCTTGGCCAGGGGCGTCCCGACGGCGATGGGCGTCGACGCCCACCGCGCCTGCTCGGAGGCGTAGTCGCCCATGAGCACCGGGTAGTCCGGGGCCCCCTCCTCCGACACGGTGACGATCCGCGGCTGCGCCGCCCACACGCCCTCACCGCCCAGCGCCTCGAACACCTTCTGGGCCGCATGCGGCATGAACGGGGTGAGCAGCGCGTTGCAGTCGCTGACCGCCTGCAGCGCCACGTGCAGGATCGTGTCCCGCCGCGCCGGGTCGTCCTTCTTCTTCCACGGCTCCTCGTCGGACAGGTACTTGTTCGCGAGCGACACGACGCGCATGGCCTCGGTGATCGCCTGCTTGAAGCGGGCCCGCTCGAGCAGGCCGCCGACGGTCTCGAACGCCCCCGCCGAGGCCGCCAGCAGCGCCCGGTCGGCCTCGGTCAACGCGGACGCCGCCGGGATCGCCCCGACGTTCTTGTGCGCCATCGACACCGAGCGGTTCACCAGGTTGCCCCACTCGTTGGCGAGCTCGAAGTTAACCCGGCGGACGAACTCGTCCCAGGTGAAGTCGGTGTCCTGGTTCTCGGGGCCGGCGACCGCGATGTAGTAGCGCAGCGCGTCCGGGCCGAACTCGCGCAGGAAGTCGCCGACGTAGATCACGTGCCCGCGCGAACTGGCGAGCTTGGAGCCCGACATCGTGAGGAACTCCGAGCTCACGATCTCGGTCGGCAGGTCGAGGACGCCGAACGCGCTCGGCTCGCCGCCGCGGCTGCCCGCCCCGTTGGCGCCGATGAGCATCCCGGGCCAGATGACGGTGTGGAAGGTGATGTTGTCCTTGCCCATGAAGTAGTAGCTGCGGGCGGCATCGTCCTGCCACCACAGGCGCCAGTCCTCCGGACGCCCCACCCGGCGCGCCCATTCGATGGACGCCGACAGGTAGCCGGTCACGGCGTCGAACCACACGTAGATGCGCTTCATGTCGGCGTCCGCCCAGCCCGCCACGGGAATCGGGACGCCCCAGTCGAGGTCGCGGGTCACGGCGCGCGGCTTGAGCTCCTTGGCGAACTCCCGACTGAAGCGGATGACGTTCGGACGCCAGTCGTCGCGCGTCTGCAGCCACTCCTGCAACGCCTCGGCCAGCGCGGGCAGGTCGAGGAAGAAGTGCTCGGTCTCGACGAAGTCGGGCACCTCGCCGTTGATCCGGCTGCGCGGATTGATGAGATCGATCGCGTCGAGCTGCCGGCCGCAGTTGTCGCACTGGTCGCCCCGCGCACCGTCGAACCCGCAGTGCGGGCAGGTGCCCTCGATATAGCGGTCGGCCAGCGTGCGGCCCGTCGACGGCGACAGCGCCCCCATCTGCTTCTCGGCGACCACGTAGCCGTTGCGGTGCAGCGCGCTGAACAGCTCCTGCACGACCGCTCGGTGGTTGAGCGTCGTGGTGCGCGTGTAGAGGTCGTAGGAGAGTCCGAGGCCCTGGAGGTCCTCGACGATCACCTGGTGATACTTGTCGGCGGTCTCGCGGGCGGTCAACCCCTCGGCGTCGGCCTTCACCTGGATCGCGGTGCCGTGCTCATCGGTCCCCGACACCATGAGGACGTCGTTGCCCGCCATGCGCTGGTAGCGGGAGAAGACGTCCGCGGGCACGGCGAAGCCGGACACGTGCCCGATGTGGCGCGGGCCGTTGGCGTAGGGCCACGCCGCGCAGGTGAGGATCCGAGAAGTCATGCTCGCGATTCTATGGCAGGGGCGCCACGCCCCCGACCGAACGCCATCCTCGCCGCCGGGCGCCGCCCAGGGCTCTCGACGCGAACCGCCGGGGCTGTCGGCCGGGGCGTCCGGCAACAAACAGCCCAAGATGCCGCGAAGATGAACGGGCGGCGACCACAGGTTTACGCTGGTTTATCGTGACCGCCGAATTGGTCCTCCTGATCCTGGTCGTTGGAACCGCCCTCGCGTTCGACTTCACGAACGGCTTCCACGACACCGCGAACGCGATGGCCACGTCCATCGCCACCAAGGCACTCTCGCCGCGCACCGCCGTCCTCCTGTGCGCGGTGCTCAACCTCGTCGGTGCCTTCCTGAGCGTCGAGGTGGCCCTCACGGTCACCAACGCCATCATCACCATCCAGAACGCCGACGGCACGCCGCGTGCCGACCTGCTCACGAATGGCGGGCACGACCTGCTGCTCGTGGTCCTCGCCGGCCTCGCGGGCGCCATCTCGTGGAACCTGTTCACCTGGATGCGCGGGCTGCCGTCCAGTTCGTCGCACGCCATGTTCGGCGGCCTCATCGGCTCGACGATCGCCGGCCTCGGCTGGCAGTCGGTCAAGTGGATCGGCAGCGGCGCGAAGCTCGACGGCGTCGTCGGCAAGGTGATCCTGCCCGCCCTCGCCTCCCCCGCCATCGCGGCGTTGGTCGCCATGGCCGGCACGTGGCTGGTCTTCCGCATCGCCCGAGGCGTCGCGCGCACGACCATGGACACCGGCTTCCGCTGGGGCCAGATCGGAACCGCGTCACTCGTGTCGCTCGCCCACGGCGCCAACGACGCGCAGAAGACGATGGGTGTGATCACGCTCGCCCTCATCGCCGGTGGCCACTGGACCAACACCGCCGAGATCCCGCTCTGGGTCAAGGTCGCGTGCGCCCTCGCCATCGCGCTGGGCACGTGGATCGGCGGGTGGCGCATCATCCGGACCATGGGCAAGGGTCTGGTCGAGATCTCGCCGCCGCAGGGTATGGCCGCGGAGGCGGCGTCCGCGGCCGTGATCCTGTCGAGTAGCCAACTCGGCTTCGCCCTCTCCACCACGCACGTCGCCACCGGGTCCATCCTCGGTTCGGGTCTCGGACGCCGCGGCGCCGAGGTCCGCTGGGGCGTGGCCGGCCGCATGGCGATCGCCTGGGTCATCACGCTCCCCTGCGCCGCCGCGAGCGGCGCCCTGCTGTGGGGCCTGGCCACATGGGCCGGCCCGGTCTTCGGCCCGATCGCGATCGTGCTCGTCATGGCCGGCCTCGCCTTCTGGATGTGGCTGGACGCCCAGCGGCACCCCGTGGGCCACCACAACGTCAACGACGAATGGGACGAAACGGTGCACCTTCCCGCCGAAGACCACGCGGTGGCGTCATGAGCCAGGTCCTCGCCGCGCTCGACGCGATCTGGAAAGTTCTGCTCGTCGGCCTCGTGCTCGGCGCGGGGCTGCCCGCCCTGTTCAGCCTCGGGGTGCGCCAGCACGCACACGGACGCCGCGGGGCCGCCTACGTCGCGTACGCCGTCGTGGGGGCCGCGGTCGTGCTCGGCATCGCCGGCATCGTGGCCCACGGGCTCGGCGTCAAGCTGTTCTGAGGCCCGCCGCCGCGAAACCGGGATCGATGACTTCGGTCACGAGCCGTTCCCGCCCGTCGTGGGGCAGGAAGGCCGCGCGGGCGGCGTCCACCGTGAACCGGTGCAGGTCGGCCAGCCCGTAGCCGAAGGCGTCGACCAGCAGGCCGAGTTCGCGACTCAGCGACGTGCGGCTCATGAGCCGGTTGTCGCAGTTGACGGTCACCACGAACCCCAGGCGCGCGAGAAGCCCGAAGGGGTGTTCGCCGATGGTCGCGCACACGCCCGTCTGCAGGTTCGACGAGGGACTCAGCTCGAGCGGGATGCGCCGGTCGCGCACCCACGTCGCCACGGGTCCCAGCCGGAAGCCGTCGCCCTCGGCGGCGATGTCGTCGACGAGCCGCGCCCCGTGCCCCAAGCGCAGCGCCCCTTGATGGAGGGCACCCGCGATGGATGCCACCCCCGCCGCCTCACCGGCGTGGATGGTGACCGGCACCCAGTGGTCAGCCAGGTGGGCGAACGTGACGTGGTGATCGGTCGCGGGGTAGCCGTCCTCCGGACCCGCCAGGTCGAAGCCCGCCACGAGCTGGTCGGCCCCGCTGATCGCCAGTTCGGCGACCGCCGACGAGGCGGGCCGGTGGCGCAGCGACGACACCAGCTGCCGGGCGATCATCGGCCTCCCGGACGCCGCCGCCTCCGCCATGCCCTCCCGCAGTCCCTCCGCGACCGCCGCGACGGCCGCAGCCGGCGTGAGCCCCGCCGCCCGATGCTGCTCGGGCGCCCAGCGGGCCTCGCCGTACACGACTCCGTCGGCGGCAAGATCGAGCACCCACTCGCGGGCGACCCGCCGCAAGTGGTCGGGCGTCTGCATGCACGCGACCGTGTGCACGAATGTGGCGAGATAGCGCTCGAGCGAACCGGAGCTCGCGGCCCGGTGGAACCAGTCGGCGAGACCGGCGGCGTCCGTGGCGGGCAACCGATGCCCCACCTCGTCCGCCAACTCCAGCATCGTGGCGGGCCGCAGGCCGCCGTCGAGGTGGTCGTGCAGGGCGACCTTTGGCAGGGTGGCGATCAGGGCGGCGTCGGCGGTCATGACGTCCGATCCTGCCACGCCCGGCGGGAGGCACAAGCGAGCCTCAGCGGCGGACGAGGTCTTCGGGGCCGAACGCTTGCGGCAGCACGTCGGCCATGCCCCTGATTCCCTCGGGCGTCTCGACCAGCAGGCCGTCGCCGCCGTGTTCCCAGAGCAGTTGGCGGCAGCGACCGCACGGCATGATGACCGCCCCGTCACCGTTGCAGCAGGTGAAGGCGATGAGGCGTCCGCCACCGCCGAGCACGAGGTCGGAGACGAGGCCGCACTCGGCGCACAGCGTCACACCGTACCCGGCGTTCTCGACATTGCAGCCCGCCACGACGCGGCCGTCGGAGACCAACGCCGCCGCGCCCACGCGATAGTGGGAGTACGGCGCGTAGGCCCGCTCGGACGCCGCCCGCGCGGCTGACTGCAGGGCAGCCCAGTCGACCGCGTTCATCGCTCGTAGGGCTGACCGTCGGCCTTCGGCGCGCGCGAGCGGCCGATGAGGCCGGCGACCGCGATGATCGTGGCCACGTAGGGCAGCATGAGCAGGAACTGACTGGGCATGGGCGTCTGCAACACCTGCAGCTGCGAGCCGAGCTGAGAGACGAAGCCGAAGAACAGCGCCATGAGCGCCGCCCGGACCGGATGCCAGCGCCCCATGATCAGCGCGGCGAGCGCAATGAACCCATTGCCGACCGTGATGTCCTTGATGAAGCTGACGCTCGACCCGATCGTGAAGAACGCGCCGCCCAGCCCGGCGAAGAGACCGCCGAGCAGGACCGCCTGCCACCGGACCAGGCGCACGTTGATGCCCACCGTGTCGGCTGCCTCCGGGTGTTCGCCGACCGAACGGACGCGCAGGCCCCACCGGGTGCGGTAGAGCAGGAACCACACGACGGCCACACTCACGATCGCCAGGTACACGAGGATGGTCTGGTTGAACAGGACCGGCCCGAGCAGCGGAATGTCGGAGAGCAGCGGGATGGGGAGCCGCGAGATGGGCGGGACCCGGTTGAGTTCGCCCGAGTTCGGCTGCACGAGTTGGTCGAACATGAAGCCCGTGATGCCCGACGCGAACAGGTTGATCACGACGCCGAGCACCACCTGGTCGACCAGGTACTTGATCGAGAAGACCGCCAACATGGCGCCCATGAGCACGCCGGCGATCACGGCGGCCACCAGAGCGGCCGGCACCGAGCGCGTCACCGAACCCACGAGCGCGGCGGTGAACGCGGCGGTGAGGAACTGGCCCTCGATCGCCACATTGACCACGCCCGCGTTCTCGCCCAGCGCGCCGCACAGAGCACCGAACACGAGCGGAGTGGCGAGCGCGATGGTGCCCGACAGCTGGTTGCTCACCGGGAACGCCTGGCTGCTGCCAGCGACGGCCCACGTCACGAAGCCGAGGCCCACGGCGATGCCGGCCACCGCCGCGGCGGCGGCACGGGACCGGCCCCAGAGGCGTCCGGAGAGGAAGCCGGCACCGGCGAGCAGCGTGAGCACGGTGCAGAGCAGCACCGTCGGCATGCCGGGCGCGCTCAGGGTGGGCAGCTGAACCGCGGCGAAGGCGTCCGAGAGGGCGTAGCGGGCATCCCCCGACGTGGCGGTGACGCCCAGCCAGCCCATGAGGACGCCGAGGACGACGAGCAGGACGCCGGTCGACAACCGGGCGCGGCGTCCGGCGGCGGATTCGGTGTGGGCGAGCTCGATAGGGGCGTCGAGCGAGTCGGGGTGCTGGACGGTGGCGCTCATGCCGCCTCACCTCCCACGAGGGCGGGCTGCTTGGGAGCCTTCACCTTCGGCATCAGAGCGCTCACGATGGCGGGTGCTGCCACGAACAGCACGATGAGCGCCTGGAGCACGGTGGACAGGGTCAGTGGGGTGCCCGCAGCGCTCTGCATCGCCAGCCCGCCGGCGTGCAGGCCGCCGAACAGCAGGCCGGCCAGGATGGTGCCCACCGGGCGGCTGCGGCCGAGCAGGGCCACCGTGAGGGCGTCGAAGCCCACCGTGCCCACGAGGCCCGCCGACAGCGGCGTCGCAGAGCCGCCGGCCGCCGGCCCGAGCGCGAACAGGACGCCGGCAAGCCCGGCGAGGAGCCCGGAGATGGCCATGGCGACGATGGTCGTGTTGTCCACGCTCATGCCGGCCGTGCCCGCGGCGTGCGGGTTGGCGCCCACCGCGCGCATGGTGAAGCCGATGGTGGAGCGGTCCATCAACCACCACACGAGGGCGGCCGCGGCCAGCGCCACGAAGAAGCCCACGTGGAAGTTGCGGAAGAGCGCCGGGAACTGGGCGGTGGCGTCCACGATGGGTGCGATCGGGTCGGTGCGACCCGGCCGCTGGAAAGCGGGCGTGATGAGCAGCCAGGCCAGGATCGACGTGGCGATGAAGTTCATCATGATGGTCAAGATGACCTCGTGGGCGCCCGTCTTCGCCTTGAGGAAGCCCGCAAGGGCGCCCCAGACGGCGCCGAGCACGAGCCCGACGGCGACGGCGACGAGCAGGTGGACGACGGGCGGCAGGTGCCAGGTGAAACCCACGTACGCCGCGCCGATCGCCCCCCACACCGCTTGGCCCTGGGCGCCGATGTTGAACAGGCCCGCCCGGAAGGTGACGCCGACGCCGAGGCCGGCCACGATGAGCGGCCCCGCCTGCCACGCCGTGGACGCCAACGCGTTCGGCGACCCGACGGCGCCGACGAACAGGGCCGCGTAGGCGTTCGCGACCTTCGCCCAGGCGGCGCCGAGCGGCAGCTGCGGGGCGGTGAACAGGTAGGCGAACTGGCTGGCGACGGCCTCGTCGGAGACGATCATCAACACGGCTCCCGCGAGGAGCGCGAGCACCATGGAGCCTGCGGTCACCGCCCACCGCCGCCGGCGCTCGCGCCAGGCGGCGCGGCTGTCCTCACTCATGCGTGTTCTCCTGACCGTGTCGCGCCGTCGCGCCCGCGAGGGCCTCGTCGAAGGGAACGCCCGCCATCATGAGGCCCATCACTTCGCGGGACGTGTCCGGGCTCACGATGCCGACCACCTTGCCCCGGTACATGACCAGGACGCGGTCGGCGAGCGCCTCCACCTCGTCGAGCTCGGTCGAGACCAGCAGAACGGCCGTGCCCTTGTCGCGCTCGGCCACGATCCGCTGGTGGAGGAACTCGATGGCGCCCACGTCGACGCCGCGGGTCGGCTGGCTCGCCACGAGCACCGACAAGGGCCTGCTCAGCTCGCGGGCCAGCACCACCTTCTGTTTGTTGCCGCCCGACAGGGCGCTGATCGGGTCGTCCACCGACTGGGCCCGGATGTCGAACTCCTCGCGCAGCGCCTCCGCATTGCGTTCGATGGCGCCGAGGTCGAGGGCGAGCCCCTTCGCGAACGGCGCCTGCGAGGCGCGGTTGAGCACCAGGTTCTCGGCGATCGTGAACGGGGCGACGAAGCCGTCGTACTCCCGGTCCTCCGGCACGAACCCCATACCGGCGTCGATGGTCCGGCGCGGCGTCGTGTGGCTGATGTCGACCCCGTCGAGCGTGATCCGGCCGCCGATCGGCGGGATGTTGCCCATGAGAGCGTCCACCAGTTCCGATTGGCCGTTGCCCTGCACGCCGGCGATGCACAGGATTTCGCCACCGTGCACGTCGAAGTCGACCCCGTCGACGACGATGCCTCCCGCCGAGTTCGCGACCCGCAGCCCCTCGACGGTGAGCCGCGCCTCGCCGGGGGCGGCGGCGTCCTTGTCGATCTGGAGCGCGATGGCGCGACCCACCATGAGCTCGGCCAGTTCGCCCTCGGACGCCGTCGGCTCGGCCCGGCCGACGATCTTTCCGCGCCGCATCACCGTGATGCGGTCGGCCACGGCGCGGACCTCGCGCAACTTGTGGGTGATGAAGACGATGCCGCGGCCCTCGTCGCGCAGGCGGCTCATGACGGCCATGAGCTCGTCGATCTCCTGCGGGGTCAGCACGGCGGTGGGCTCATCGAAGACGAGATAGCGCGCGTCGTTGGCGAGCGCCTTGATGATTTCGACACGCTGCTGGACGCCGACCGGCAGGTCCTCGATGACGGCGTCCGGATCGAGCGGCATGTTGTAGCGCTCGGACAGGTCGCGCACCCGCTTCCGGGCGGCGTCCTTGGCGAGGACGAAGCCGCCCTCACGGCCGAGCATGAGGTTCTCGGCGACCGTGAACACTTCGACGAGCATGAAGTGCTGGTGCACCATCCCGATGCCGGCGTTCATGGCCTGGCGCGGGTTGCTGAACGAGCGCGGCTCGCCGTCGATCACGATGCGCCCCTCGTCGGGCGTGAGCAGCCCGTACAGGACGTTCATCAGGGTGGACTTGCCGGCGCCGTTCTCACCGAGCAGGCAGTGGATCTCGCCGGGGGCGACATCGAGGTCGACCGAGTCGACGGCGGTGAATGATCCGAAGCGCTTGGTGATGCCCTCCAGCCGCAAGCCGGTCGAGGTGTCGTTCACAGGGCGGATCCTTCCACGGAACGCTGCTTCGTGCGAGCACGCACGCGGGGAGGCGACCAAGTGGTCGCCTCCCCACGCTGGGTGACGCGCGTCAGGGATCGATCAGGCGTCGATCTTGATGGTGCCGCTGGCGATGTCCTTGGCGAGCTGCTCCACCTCGGACTTGGTCTCCGCCGAGACCTTGCTGTCGAAGTCGTGGAACGGAGCCAGGTAGACGCCCTCGTTCTCGAGCGTGCCGGAGAAGACCTCGTTGCTGAACGTGCCCTCGAGGGAGTCCTGGATGGCGTTGAACACCGCGACGTCCATGCCCTTGCCGACCGAGGTGGGGATGACCGCCGCGTACTGCGGCATGGACAGGTAGCCGTCGGAGTCGACCCACATCGACGAGATCTTGCCGCCGGACTCCTGCGCGACCTGCAGGCCGCCCTCACCGGCGGGGCCGGCGACGGGCAGCAGCACGTCGGCGCCCTGGGAGGTCAGCGTGAGGGCCACCTGCTTGGCACCCGCCACGTCGGAGAAGCCGCCCACGAAGGCGCCGTCCTTGGCATTGGTGTCCCAACCGACGACCTTGACGTCGGTGCCCTTGACCTCGTTGTAGTGCTGGACGCCGAGGGCGAAGCCCTGCATGAAGATCGTCACGGTCGGGATGTTCATGCCGCCGAACGTGCCGACCGTTCCCGTCTGGGACAGCGACGCCGCCACGTAGCCGGCCAGGTAAGCGGGCTGGGCGGTGTCGAAGGTGAGGCCCTTGACGTTCTCAGGCGGGTTGTCGTAGGCGTAGTCGACGATCGCGAAGTCGATGTCGGGGTTGGCCTGGGCGGCGGCGAGGGTGTCGTCACCGAGCATGAAGCCGACGGTCACGATGATGTTGCAGTTGGAATCCACCATCTGCTGGATGTTCGTGGCGAAGTCGGAGACGGTGTTGGACTGGAGGTCCTTCTCCTTGATGCCGAGCTGGTCGACGGCATCCTTGAGGCCCTTGTACGAGGTCTCGTTGAACGACTTGTCGTCGAAGCCGCCCTCGTCGGAGACCATGCAGGCCAAGAAGTCGGAGGCGCCCGCGGCGGGGGACGAGGTGCCGGCCGCCGAGGAAGTCGGCTCGGCGGTCGTGGCGGGCGGAGGGGTCGCACAGCCGGCGAGAATCAGGGAGGCGGCGAGTCCGCCGCCGATCAGGAACTTCTTCACGGGTTTGCCTCCTAGGCAACGCAACTTTGCGGCGACACGCGCCGGTTCGTCCGGCATCCTAACGCGGCGTCCCGGCGGAGACGCCATGCCGGGAACGGTGCCGAGGGCGTTGTGACAGCTTTGTGATCTGGCAGGCGGTTGGGTCTCGGAACGGTTACGCCGCACGGTCACAGAACTTGCCGGACGAGGGCCTCGGCCGAGTCCACCATGAGCAGCGTCTCGCGCTCCCAGTTGGGTTCCTGGCCGCGGTAGGGGCCGGTTGCGAGCGAGATGATGACGGCGGCGGCGCGCAGCCGCAACTCGACCGGATCGACCCGGGTGTCGAACACGGGCACCCACGCTTGGAGCAGTCCGTGCACGCGGGCCGCCTGGGCGGCATTCATGCGCTGAATGGTCGACAGGTGGGCGATCAGGCAGGCGAGGTCGTCGGCGCGGCGTCCGGGACCGATGGTGTCGACGTCGAGGATGCCGACCACCCTGCCCCCACCCACATGCACCTGGCCCTCGTGGAAGTCGCCGTGCGTCGCCTCATTGCCGAGGGGAAGCTGGTCGAGCCCGGCGTGGATGTGGGCGGCGATCTGCTCCAGTCGCGTTCGTTGGTCGGGCAGGGCCGCCGCGACCATGCGCGTGTAGTGGTCGACGGCGTCCGACCACGGGGGGCGTCGTTCCAGCTGCGCGACGGTGGCGGGCATGGCGTCGAGGACGCCGATGAGTTGCTCCGCGGTGCACGGGGCCGGCTCCGCGAAGATGGCCCGCGCCAGCGGCGTCCCTCTGAGCTCGTGGAGGACGAGCAGGAAGTCCGGCGTCGAGGCCGCGATGGGCGGGGCGGGGACGCCGGCGTCCAGCAGGAGACGGTGCCGGTTGCGGACGTCCTGGAACATCTTCTCGCGCAGCACCTTCACATAGAACGTCTCGCCGCCGCGGACGGAGGCGCGGAGCACGGCACGACGGCGCGGACGGTACGCGATCATCTCGAGGTCGAGGTCGGCGCCCGTGACCGCCCCGGGGACCGCCCGGTAGGCGTGCAGGACGGCCGCCAGCGACTCGGGATAGGCGGCACGAACCAGGCCGGGCAGGTCAGGATCGTTCGGGTACAGCCACACGGCCACCTCGCGCTCGCCATCGGCGAAGATCTCGGCACGGCTGTCCGTGGCCGACAGCCCGTGGGCGCGGGCGCTCACCCCCAACAGTTCGTCGCGGCGGCCGTAGGGCCAGTCGACCACCGCCGAATACGTGGCGGTCGTCGAGGACTGCGGGTTGGCGTCGATGTGATCGAGCAGCCACGACCGGAGGGTGCCGCCGGCGTGGTCCACGGCGGCCGCGAGGAGGTCGCCCACCGCGGCGGAACTCAACAACCCCGCGCCGTCGTCGCTCATCGCACCCCCTTGTCCGGCTGCGCAACACCGCGCCCTCGCGGGCGAAACGTTACTGGACGACGGCCGCCTCGCCTGCCGTTCCCACACGAGTGACGTGCAGACGTGACGCGCGGCGTCCGTCGAGACCCGTGACGGAGAACTCCACATCCTCGCAGAGCCCCTCGTCGGAGCCCACCAGGACGAGCCGGGCACGGAGGGTGTCGCCGAGCCCCGGGAGGTGGCCCAGACCGGCCATGACATAGCCGGCCACCGTGTCGTAGGGACCCTCGGGCAGGACGAGCTCGAAACGCTCGGCGAATTGCTCCAGCGTCGTGAGACCGTCGAGGTCACCGTCGGTGGCCGCCTGGTCGGCGTCCGGGCCGGCGAGGTCGAACTCGTCGGTGATGTCGCCGATGAGCTCCTCCACGAGGTCCTCGATCGTGACGATGCCTGCCGTGCCGCCGTACTCGTCCCGGACGATGACGACATGGTCGTTGGCGGCCTGCATGACCGACAGCGCGTGCAGGATGCGCACCGTCTGCGGCAGCGCCGCGATCGGTCGCACCAGCTGGCTGATCGGCGCGTTGCGGGCCACCGGGTCGAGATCGAACAGGTCGCGGACGTGGAGGAAGCCGAGCACGTCGTCCACGTCGTTGCCGACGACCGGGTAGCGGCTGTGAGAACCATCCGCCACGACGCGCATGGCCTTGTGAGCGGGCATGTCGCCGTCGAGGAAGTCGACCTCCGTGCGGGGCACCATCGCCTCGCGCAGCGTGACCTGACCGGCGGAGAAGACCTCGTCGACGATCTGACGTCCCTCGTCGCCCAGCGCAGCGGACGTGGACACCATGGCGCGGAGCTCCTCGTCGGTGACCTCCTCGCGGGACGCGCGTGGGTCGCCGCCCAGCAGCTTCACGACGACGTTCGTCGAGACCCCGAGGAACCAGATGACGGGCCGCGTGAGGGTCGCGATCACGTTCACGAGCGGCGCGAGCGCCATGGCGAACGCCTCGGCGCGCTGCATGGCAAGGCGCTTGGCAGCGAGCTCGCCGAGCACGATCGAGACGTAGGAGATGGCCAAGGTGATCAGGACGAGGGCCAGCGTCGGCGCCACCGCCTCCGGGACGCCCCAGCCGACCAGGACGGGAGCCAGGTCGCCCGCAAGCGTGGCGCCGCCGACCGCAGCCGACAGGAAGCCCGACAGCGTGACGCCGATCTGAACGGCCGAGAGGAACCGGTTCGGGTCGGACGCCAGCGCACTCACCGTCGCGCCGCGCTTGCCGCGGGTCGCGAGGGCGCGCGCCTGGCTCTCGCGCAGCGAGACCAGCGCCATCTCGGCGGCGGCGAACACGCCGCCGATCACGATGAACAGCAGGATCAGCAAGACATTGGCCACGATGGGATCCACGCCCGTCAGAGTATCGGGGCACCCGGACGACGTTCACGCTCGGGGCCGCCGCGTCCCGCTAGGCTCGCGGCCATGAGTGCCCGCGTCGTCGCCGTGGTCGTCGCGTGGAACCGCCGCGACCTGCTGGCCCGCACCCTCGACGGGCTCGACTCCCAGGAGCGCCCGGTCGACGCCGTGGTCGTCATCGACAATGCCTCCACCGACGACTCCGCGGCGCTGGCGTCCGGGCACGGGGTCACGACCGAGGTCGTGTCGCTGCCCGTCAACACGGGCGGCGCCGGGGGTTTCGCGGCCGGGATCGCGGTGGCCCTGCGCCGGCACGCCGCCGATCTCGTCTGGATCATGGACGACGACACGGTTCCCACTCCGGGGGCGCTGGCGGCCTTGCTCGAGGCACGCGACCGCTACCCGGGTCGGGTGAGCGTCGCCGCGTCGCGGGCCGACTGGCAGGACGGCCGGGAACACCCCATGAACACGCCTCGGGAGCGGTTCGGCCTGTCGCCGGACGAGCGGGACGCCGCCGCGTCCGTCGGCGCCAAGGCCATCAGGTCGGCGTCCTTCGTGAGCATCCTGATCGACGCGGACGCGGTCCGGAGGCACGGTCTGCCCGAAGCCGCGTACTTCCTGTGGAACGACGACTTCGAGTACACGGCGAGATTGCTGCGCGACGGCGTCGGACTGTACGTGCCGGCCAGCCGGGTGCTGCACCTGACCAGGGTCTTCGGGGCATCGGACGCCGATCCAGGACCCCGTTTCGTCAACGAGGTGCGCAACAAGGTGTGGCTCTTCACGCGATCGGACGCCCTCGGCGTGCGGGACCGCTGCTTGTACGCCGGATCCACGCTCCTGCGATGGACGCGGATGATGGCCCGTTCGCGGCAACGACGGTCACTGGCGGCCTACGGCTGGCGGGGACTTCGCGAAGGCGTGGGTCGCAAGCCGACGACGACCGCCGTCCTGGCGGGCACGCCGGTGGCCGGCGACGTGTCCGCGATCGAGGCGGGTGCCGGGCGTGGCTGACTTCAGCGTGCTGCTGCCCGTGTACGCCGGGGACCGGGCCGGGTGGGTGGAGCGGGCGATCCGCTCGGTGACGGTCGATCAGTCGCGGCGCCCCGCCGAGCTCGTCATCGTGCAGGACGGGCCGGTCGGGGCCGACCTGGCCGCCGTGGTGGCCCGCGCCGGTCTGGGCGAGCTGACCGACGGCGTCGGCGTCCGCGTGGTGGCCCTGCCGGCCAACGTGGGGCTTGCTCGGGCACTCAGCGCGGGTCTGGCGGCGTGCGCCCACGAGATCATCGCCCGCGCGGACGCCGATGACGTGTCGCTCCCCCACCGGTTCGCCGTGCAGGTGCCCCTCGTCGAGGACGGGCTCGACCTGGTGTCGAGCGCGATCGCCGAGTTCACCGACGACGAGACCGACCGCGGTCTCGTGCGCGCCTGGCCGACGGATGCGGCGTCCATCGCTGCCCTGGCGCGTTTCCAGGACCCGTTCAACCACCCCGCCGTCGTGTACCGGCGCTCGGCCGTGGCCGCCGCCGGGGGTTACGAGCACCTGGACAAGATGGAGGACTACTGGCTGTTCGCCCGCATGATCCACGCGGGCGCCCGCGTGGGGAACGTGGCCGAGCCGCTGGTCCTCTACCGGGTCGGCGCCGGCGCCTATGCGCGCCGCGGCGGCTGGACGCTGCTGCGTTCGGAGCTGGCGTTGCAGGCGGGCATGCTGCGGACAGGGTTTACGACGCCGGTCCAGTTCGTGCGCAACGTGGCCGTGCGAGGGGTGTGGCGGTTCATCCCGACGGCGGTGCGCAAGCCGATCTACGCCGCCTTCACCCGCCTGCGCTCCCGCTGACGCCCGGTCCGGATGCCCAGCCGCCGTGCGAACCACGCCGCTTCGGCGCATCCACGCCGCTTCGAAGCCTTCCGACGCCGGTTAGGTGCAGAAACGCCGCGCAGACCCGGCGTTTCTGCGCCCAAGCGGCGTCGCAGTGTGCGAGAGCGGGTCGAACGAGCGATCGGCGACGAAGTGTCGGCGGAGAAACCAGCGACGGTGGCGGATTGCCGCTCAGCGGTTGCGGTCGCGGAGGAAGGTGACGGCGTCGCGGCAGGGGCCGTCGAACACGACGCGGCCCTTCTCCATGACGATGCCGCGCTCGCAGATGTCCTGGACCAGATCGAGGTCGTGCGACACCACCACCAAGGTCTTGCCACGCGCGACGAGTTCCTGGATGCGGGCGATGCACTTGCGCTGGAAGGGCTCGTCCCCCACCGCGAGGATCTCGTCCACGAGGAACACGTCCGGATCCGTGTGCACCGCCACGGCGAACGCGAGCCGCAGGTACATGCCCGAGCTGTAGAACTTCACCTCGCTGTCGATGAAGTCGCCGATCTCGCTGAACGCCAGGATGTCGTCGAACTTCGCGTCGATCTCCTCCTGGGTCATGCCGAGGATGGCGCCGTTGAGGTAGACGTTGTCGCGACCGGGCAGGTCCACGTGGAAACCCGCGCCCACCTCGATCAGGCCGGCGACCCGGCCCCGGACCCGGACGGTGCCGCGGTCGGGACGCATGACCCCTGAGATCAGCTTCAACGTCGTCGACTTGCCCGACCCGTTCAGGCCCATCAGCGCGACCGTCTCACCGTTACGGATCTCCAGGTTCACGTCGTCGAGGGCTTTGAACTTGGCCGACAGGTCGCCTCGGCGGCCTTTCACCAGCCAGACCAGCGCCTCCTTGAGGCTGCGCGTGTGCCGCAGAACGAAGTCCTTGCCGACCCCGACCACCTCGACGACGACCTCCCGGCCGCCCACCC
The DNA here is from genome assembly GCF_029977985.1 of Propioniciclava sp. Lineage (GTDB taxonomy): Bacteria > Actinomycetota > Actinomycetes > Propionibacteriales > Propionibacteriaceae > Propioniciclava. The sequence goes on from NZ_JARKOT010000116.1 coordinate 17,108, forward strand.
CGCTGTCCGTCATCAGAGCTCCTGCGCGAAGCTGCCCTCGTAGCGGCGGAAGACGGCGTCCCCGAGCCAGAGGAAGAAGATTGAGACGACCAGCGCCACCGGCGTCCACACCAGGAAGAGGTGGGGCGGGATCTCCCACGTGCCCCCGTTGGACACCGTGGGGTGCCAGAACCCGTAGTGGAACAGTTCGACGGCCACGCTGAGCGGATTGAGGAAGTAGACGTCGACGAGCCATGGGACGCCGCCCTCGGTCGCCGCGGCCCGCACCATCGTCCACACGTAGAGCACCGGGGACGCCCACGTCGCGACCATGGTGATCAGGTCCACGATGTTCTCCGCATCCCGGAAGAACACGTTCGCGGTGGCGAAGACCACCCCCAGACCCAGCGCAAACACCCCGATGATGACGAACCCGGCCACCACAGCCGCGAGCTCCCAGAGGTTCGGCAGCCATCCGGTGAACAGACAGGCGATCAGCAACACGACCATCTGGGGAACGAAGTGGATGAACGCCACCCACAGCGAGGACGCGGGGAACAGTTCGCGGGGCAAGTAGATCTTCTTGATCAGGTTGCCGTTGCCCACGACGGAACGAGCGGCGTTCCCGAACGCTTCGTTGAAGAAGTTCATGGCGATGATGCCGCTGAACAGGTAGACCGCGTAGTTCTCCATCCCCTTGTTGAGCCCCAGGAAGATGCCGAGGGCGACGTAGAACACCGCGAACTGGACAGCCGGCTTGATGTAGCTCCACAGAATGCCCAGCACCGATCCGCGGTAGCGGACCTGCACCTCCTTGCGGACGATGAGCTTCAGCAGGTAGCGGTTGGCGAAGACGTCGAGCAGCCCTCGACCCTTGCCCGGCGCCACCAAGTCGGCGGTCGACACTAGCGCGTGAGCTCCGAGTCGGTGTGCCGCGCGAACGTCTCGCCCCACGCCTCGAGGGACGTGATGCGCGGCGCCGCCGCACGGTAGGCGGCCCGCAGGCGCTTCCAGTCCGCGAGGATCTGGCCGTGTAGGCGGGTGGCCTCGACGAGTTTGGCCCGCAACTGCCGCGGGTCGCGCTTGTACCAGGACGCCGCCGTGCCCTCCGCGTTGCTGACAACCGCCGAGTCGTACTGGCTCATCCGCCACCACTTGTTGTCGAGGTGCGCGATGACGGCCTGCGGCCGCTCCTTGGACTCCTCCTTGACGGGTCGGGCGAGCTGGCGCAGCACCGTCTTGGCCGCCCACGGCACGAGGCCGGCGACGGACGGCTGTTGGAACCCTTGGCCGCGGCGCGGGGGCTTGGTGACCAGAGGGGCCGGGAAGTCGTCGACCCGGGGTGAGAACTGCGCATCGGAGAAGTCGCTCGTCATCGCCCGGATCTCCTTGATCCGCTGGGGCTGGATGGCGTGCAACTGATCGGGCCCGGCGAGCACATCGTGAAGCGCCATGATGCGCCCGGCCTCGGTGTAGTACTGCATGGAGATGAGGTGCTTCACATCCATGTAGTTGGACTCGCGCACCAGGCGTCCGCCCCGCTCGTACGGCGAGTGGATGAGGGCCGTGATGAGGCGGTTGCGCTCGTGGAAGTAGGCCTGCCAGCCGACCAGGTCGTCCTTGTCGCCCCACGAGATGTGCCACACGGCGGCACCCGGGAACGAAACGGTCGGATAACCGGCAGCCTTGGCGCGAAGGCCGTACTCGACGTCGTCCCACTTGATGAAGATGGGCAGCGCGAGCCCGATCTCGCGAATCACCTGGGTCGGGATCAGCTCCATCCACCAGCCGTTGTAGTCGACGTCGACGCGGCGATGCATCCAGGCCGTGTTCCGTAGGGTCGAGGCGGCGAGGTCATGACCGGTGACCTGTTCCTCGATCGGTTTGCCGGGCTGCCACCGCCACGGGTTCACGTTCTCGCCGAGGGTGTGGAGGGAGGTGCGGTTGTACAGGTCGAACATGTGCCCACCGACGAGCGTCGGCTTGGTGCAGTGCGTGGCGAAGGTGAGCAGGCGGACGACCGACTCGGGCTCGATCACGATGTCGTCGTCGCAGAGCAGCACGTAGTCGGAGCCGTTGTGCACGGCCTCGAACATCCCGCGGCTGAAACCGCCGGACCCGCCGAGGTTCGACTGGTTGATGATGCGCAGCTTGCCGGCCAGGGCGTCCGCCACCTCCTCGAAGTCATCCTCGTCCTGGACCTTCTTCGTGCCCTGGTCGACGATGAGGATCTCCTGCAGGTGCTCCAGCAGCTCCGGGTTGCTGCCCAGCATCCGCAGGTTGGTGAGGCAGAAGTCCGGCTTGTTCATCGTGGTGATCTGGAGGGTGGCGCTGCCGAGCTCACGGCCGTTGTGTTCGCCGAGCCAGTTGGCCCCGAGGAGTTTGAGCTTGGAGCCGCCGGCGACGAGATCGAACCAGTACCAGCCGCCGTCGCCGAACGGCGCCAGCGGGAGGTCCACGGTGAAGGTGTTCTCACCGGTCACCGATTCGCTGGTGACGCGCTGCAGGGCCCCGCGGGCGTTCGACTTCGACACGATGATGGTGCCGGGCCCGGTGGTCCGCACCTCGAGCCGCACCGAGGTCAGAGAAGTCCAGCGCCGCCAGTAGCTGGCCGGGAAGGCGTTGAAGTAGGTGCCGAAGCTGAGCCGGTCACCCGATCGGACGACGAGCGATGTCCGCGAGAGGAAGTCCTGCGCGTTCGCCTCCTCGGACGCCGCCATCACGACCTGCTGCTGCGCGGCGCGCCCGTTCATCGTGTCGTAGCGCGCCCCCATGGCGGCGCCCGCGTCCACGTACAGCGGCGTCGTGTCGAGTTGCGAGGCAACGGGCAGGATCACCCGTTGGAGCACCCGGAACTGCTTGTCGGCCGCCTCTTCGGCTGTGCCCTGACCGGTCAGCGTCTCGGTCACGCGTCCACCCCTCCGCTCTCCAGCTTGGCACCCTCGGCGAAGTGCGGCTTCAACTTGTTGTCGAACATGCTGAGCGCGGCGCCGATCGCCATGTGCATGTCGAAGTACTTGTAGGTGCCCAGCCGGCCACCGAACAGGACGTTCGGCTCGTCCTTGGCGAGGTCACGGTAGGCGAGCAGGCCGGCGCGGTCGGCGTCCGTGTTGATCGGGTAGTACGGTTCGTCGCCCACCTCGGCGAAGCGGCTGTACTCGCGCATGATGACCGTCGCGTCCTTGGTGTAGTCGCGCTCGGGGTGGAAGTGGCGGAACTCGTGGATGCGCGTGAACGGCACGTCGGGGTCGGGGTAGTTCATGACCGAGGTGCCCTGGAAGTCCTCGATGGGCAGCACTTCCTCCTCGAGGTCGATCGTGCGCCAGCCCAGTTCCCCGGCGGAGTAGTCGAAGTATCGGTCCACCGGGCCGGTGTAGACGATGGGCAGTTGGCCGGACGCCGCCGCCTTCCCGAACTCGTGGCCCGCATCGAAGAAGTCGGTGCCGAGCCGGACCTCGATCTTCGGATGGTCGACCATCCGCTCGAACCACTTCGTGTAGCCGTCGACCGGCAGGCCCTCGTGGGTGTCGTTGAAGTAGCGGTTGTCGTAGGTGTAGCGCACGGGCAGACGGCTGATGATGTCGGCCGACAGCTGCTCGGGGTCGGTCTGCCACTGCTTCGCCGTGTAGTGCATGATGAACGCCTCGTAGAGCGGGCGGCCGATGAGGGAGATGCCCTTCTCGACGAAGTTCGCCGGCACCTTGCCGCCCAACTCGGCGGCCTGCTCGGCGATGAGGGCGCGCGCCTCGCCGGGCGAATACGCGGCGTTGAAGAACTGGTTGATCGTGCCCAGGTTGACGGGCATCGGGTACACGATGCCGTTGTGACGCGTGTACACCTTGTGCACGTAGTTGGTGAACGCGGTGAACCGGTTGACGTACTCCCACACGCGCTCGTTGCTGGTGTGGAACAGGTGCGCGCCGTAGCGGTGCACCTCGATGCCGGTCGACGCCTCGGGCTCGGAGTAGGCGTTGCCGCCGATGTGGTTGCGGCGGTCGATCACAACCACGTTGAGCCCCAGGTCATTGGCGGCGCGTTCGGCGATCGTCAGGCCGAAGAGGCCCGATCCCACGACCAGCAGGTCTGCGTTCACGTGCGAAATCTCCCGTCTCGATTCGTGACCGGCCACTACCGGAGCAACGGCGCAACGGCGCGCCACCTAGGGTATCGGACGCCCGCCCTCCGGCAGGCAGGGCGCGCGATTGCCCCCGGACCGTGGCGTCGACCGACCCGGCCCCGCCCGCCTCGCTACCCTGTCGCCATGCCCGCCGCGAGGCCAGACGCCGACTCCGCCCCCCGTCCGCCCGATCGTGCGGGCCACCGCCTGGCCGGGGTCGCCTGGCCGCTCGGACTCGCCATCTCGGTGGCGCTCTGCGCGCTCATCCCCCTGCTCGGCAACCCCAACTTCTATTTCTATGCCGACACCCCCGAGGGGGCGTTCGGGCAGTGGTACGAGCTCGGCCAGCACGTGCGGGCCGGCAATCTCCCCCTCATGAACCCGGCGGTCTGGATGGCCGGCAACTACGTGGCCGAGGGGCAATGGGGGCTCTTCAATCCGTTCGTCCTCGCGGTCGCCCTGGCGGTGTCCGCCGCCCCGGACGCCGTCGCCATCAGCAGCGCGGTCAAGATCGTGACGCTGGTGATCGGTGCCCTCGGGGCGTACACGTTGGCACGCGAGGTGGGCGCCAGCAGGGCGTGGGCGTTCGTCGCCGGTGTCGGCGCCCCCTTCGCCGGCTTCACCTTGTTCATGGACGCCTCGAGTTGGGTGACCAACCAGTTCGTCTGGGCCTTCTGGCTGTGGTCCGCCGCGGCCATCCTGGCTCATGCACGCCGTGGGGTGGGGTTCTGGGCGCCCGCCGTGGCCACCTACCTGCTGGTCACCGTGGGGTACCTGCAGGGCACCGTCATGCTGATCCTCTTCTATGTCGTCTCCCTGGGCGAAGCCGGGGTACGCCGCCAGTGGGACCGTTTCGGACGCATCTTCCTGACCGGTGTGGCAGCCGGGCTCGTGGCCTTCGCCGTCTACCTGCCGGGCTTGCTCACATCCTCGGTGACCACGCGCACCTCGAGCGTGAAGAACGACGGGTTCATGGTGCTCACCATGACCGGCCTGGCCACAGCAGGGACGCCATCGTCCGCCGGGCCGTTGAGCGGATGGTGGGGCGAGTTCAGCGACATCCCCCTCCTCTACATCGCCTGGTTCCTGCCCCTCCTCGCCCTCACGGTCCCCTCGGACTGGCGGGGCCGCACGGGGGCGTCCACGGTGGCGATCTTCACGGCCGTCGCGACCCTGTGGGCCATGGGTCCCTCCGAGATGGGTCCGCTGCGTTTCCCCGTCCGCACCATGCCGTGGGTGGCGACGGGCGTGCTCGTCCTGGGGGCGGTGGCATGGACGGCCCGTAGCCAGCGCCGCGCACGCTCGATCCAGGGCTTGGTCGCCGCGTGGACCCTCGCCGGGATCGGCATGTGGCTCACCTATGCGACCACACCGGACCAGGGGCGCAGGATCGGCCTGTTCGGACTCGTCACGCTCGGCGGACTCGCCGTCGGCTGGTGGCTGCTGGGCGCGCCCGCCCGACGCGCCCGTGTGCTGGCGGCTCCCCTCGCGCTCGCGGTCGTGTCCGTGATCGTGCTGGGCATGCAGACGCGCGTCTACGCCCCCCAACTGCAATCGCGCGCCGACTACCCGGCCGCCACCCTCGCCTACCAACAGGCGATGCCGGACGCGCACGGGGACGGGATCGTCGTCGGCAACCCCCTCGAGCTCGGCGATGCCCTGTTCGACTCGACCGTCTTCGGGAACTCCTGGTATCTCGAGGACCAGGTCTCGGTGCAGAACGTCTACACCCCGGTCGGCTTCGCCACCTACTCGCAGGATCTCTGCCTACTCTACGACGGCCGCACCTGCCCGGAACTGGCGACCCGGCTGTTCGAGACCGATCCCACGACGGGCCTTCCCCTCGCGGACCTCCTCTCCCTCGACACCGTCCAGGTCCTGGCCACCGACGGCGTGACCCCCGCCCAGCTCCGGGCACTCCCCACCCCTGCCGGCTGGTCGGTCTCGTCCGCGACAGACGCGTCACTCACGTGGACGCGGGAACAACCCACCGCGCCTGCCGGCGCAGTGACCTGGTCGTCGCCAGGCGTCACGGTGGTCGAGGAGGATCACGGCGATCTGGACGTCGACCTGAGCGTGACCGCGCCGCAGGGGGGCACCGTCGTGCTGAGCCGCCTCGCGTGGCCGGGCTACGGCGTCCGCGGCGCGAGTCTGGGTGCACCGCTCCGGGGGTACCTGGTGACGCTCGAGGTGCCCGCCTCTCCGGACCCGCAATCCGTCACCCTGTCGTGGCGTCCGCCCGGCTGGAGCGCTGTGCTCGCGGCCTTCGCCGGATTCGCGCTCCTGACAGTGGGGGCGTCGCTCTGGCCGCTCCTGCCCCGTCACAAGATGGGGCCTCGTCGCGCCGCCCCCGTATCCTGACATCCATGCAGATCGCGCTGGCCCTGGGCTCCGGAGGCGCTCGCGGGTACGCGCACATCGGGGTCATCGACGAATTGACTGCGCGCGGACACGAAATCGTGGCCGTGTCCGGTTCGTCGATGGGCTCCATCGTGGGCGGACTCCATGCGGCCGGGAAGCTCGAACCCTACTGCACCTGGGTTGAGACCCTCACCCAGCGCGACGTGTGGATGCTCCTCGACCCCGCGTTCTCCGGTCCGGGTGTCTTCTGGGGGCGGCGCGTCATGGACCGGGTCGCCGAGCTCCTCGAGGGCGTCACGATCGAGGAGTTGCCCATCCCCTTCACGGCGGTCGCAACCGACCTGACCGCGTCCCGCGAGGTGTGGTTCCAGCGCGGATCGGTGGCCATGGCCATGCGCGCGTCCATCGGCATCCCGAGCGTGTTCACGCCCGTCATGCTGCACGGGCGCCTCCTGGCCGACGGCGGCATCCTCAATCCCGTGCCGGTCGACCCCCTCCTCGGAACACCGGCCGACCTGACCCTCGCCGTCAGCCTGTCGGGGCCGCACAACAGCCGGACGAGCCAGCAGCCGGTGAGCGAGACGGCGGACTCGGGCGTTCTGGGTGAGATCACCGGCCGTCTGCGCGGAGTCATGGAGTCCGAACAGGTGCGGGGCGTCCTCGACTGGTGGCAGTCGCGGTTCGCGTCCGAGCAGCCGGGTGAACCCCGGCTCGAGGCGTCCGACCCCGCCGGTCCGGGCGACCCGGACGCCACCGCCTCCCCCAGGAGCCTCGAGGAGTTCGACGCGCTCCCCCGCGGGCTGCGGACCTCCGACGTCGTCAGCAAGACGCTCGACACCACCCAAGCGCTCATCACGCGGTTCCGGATGGCCGCCAGCCCGCCCGACATCCTCGTCGAGGTGGCCCAGAACGCGGCCAGCACCTTCGACTTCCACCGCGCCTCGGAACTCATCGCGCTGGGGCGCGAGAAGGCCGCGGCGGCCCTCGACGAGGCGGGTCTCTGACGCCCGTCCGGCTCAGTGGGTGGCGAAACCCCCGGCGACGTCGAGCGTGATGCCCGTGATCCATGCCGCGGCGTCCGAGGCCAGGAACAACACGGCCGAGACCACGTCGTCCGGTTGCCCGATCCGGCCCAGCGGAATGACCGACGCCGCGCCGCGCCGTTGCTCCTCGGACGCCGTGGCCCACCGCTCGTTCTCCACGGTCGACGGGGCGACGCAGTTGACCCGGACGCCCCGGGGTGCCAACTCCACGCCCAGGTGCCGGGTCAACGAGACCACGCCCGCCTTGGCCGCCGCGTAGGCGGCGTTGGAGCGGCCTGCCTGCCGGCCGGCCGACGACGCCATGGTGACGACGACACCCCGGGTGGTGAGGAGATCCGGCAGGAAGGCCCGGATCGTGAGGAAGGTCGAGGTGAGATCTGACTCCAGCACCTGACGCCAGTGCGCCGGGGTCTCCTCCACGCTGGGCACCGGGAATCCGCTGCCACCGGCGAAGGCGCACAGCAGGGACACCGGCCCCATCTCCTCGCGCACGCGTGCGGCGGCGGCAGCCAGGGCGTCGGCGTCCGTGCAGTCGGTCGGGACGGCGAGCGACCTCTCCACCCCCGCGGCGACGTCGGCGAGCCGCTGGCCGTCGCGGGCCACGAGGGCGACCGACACTCCTTGGGCGGCCAGCGCCCGGGCCGTGGCCGCGCCGATGCCCCGCGAGGCACCGGTCACGACCGCGACCCGGCCGGCCAGGTCGGCGAACGAAGCGACCACCGTCTCCCCCGGCCCCGCGCCGCCGGTCCCGACTCCCCCACCGACGACGTGCTCAGACATGGCGCACCTCCGGCAGTTCGTAGGCGGACGCCTTCGCGAGCGCCCGTGCGACGAAGCCCAGCATGAGGTCGGTGAACGGCAGCGCGTTCAGCACTCGAAGCGCCGTCAGGGTCGACGTCACGGCCTTCTCCGAGCCCATGACCATGCGCTTGAGGTTGCTGGGCCCCAGCTTCTGGTTGCCGTCGACGAAGCCCCGCAGCGCGGCCTCGGCGCGGTGCAGCGCGTCCGGCACCGCGTCCGGCGTGGCGCGCAACTTTGCGACCGTCACGTAGGCCGTGACGAGCGCGAGCGTCGTCCCCTGCCCGGAGGCCGGCGAGGCGCACGCCGCGGCGTCCCCGATGAGCCCGACGCGGCCGGACGACCACCGATCCAGCTTCACCTGGGCGACGGCGTCCAAGTAGACGTCGTCGGCCGTCTCGAGGGCGGCGAGGATCTCGGGCAGGCGCCACCCGGCGTCGGCGTACCGCTCGCGCAGGAAGGCGACCTGCGCCGGGCGGTCGCGCGGCAGCGGCCCGTCGTGGGTGAACAGGAGCATCGCGCGCGCCCGAGGCTGGGTGGCCGTGGCGTACAGCAGCGCGGTGCGGCCGGCGGTGACGAACGTGGTCTCCTCGTTGGTCAGGCCCATCGAGGTCGGCATCGTCACCACCCCGATCGCGTGGCCCAGCGGGTGCACCGCGTCGGCGGAACCGATGCCCGCCAGGCCCCGGGTGGCCGAGTGCAGCCCGTCGGCGCCGAGCACGACCGCGTAGGTGTCCTCGGTGCCGTCCGAGAACCTCACCCGGACGCCGTCGGCTCCCTCGGTGAACCCGGTCGCCTGGGTGCCGAACCGGACGGGGCCGGCCGCCTCGGCGAGGAGACGGACGAGGTCACCGCGCTCGAGTTCCACGTCCTCGCCCAGGCGGCCGCCGAAGGTGTCCCCGCCCATGGCGGCGACGGTGCGTCCCTCCGCGGTGACGACCGAGCCCGCCCGCACATGGCAGGCCCGTTCGCGGGCGGCGTCCAAGAGACCGAGGCGCCTCAGCACCTCGACACCGGCGCCGCGGGCGTCCACCTTGTAGCCGCCGGTGCGCAGCTCGGGGGCGCGTTCGATGGCCTCGACCTGCCACCCGTGGCGGCGCAGCAGGGCGGCGGCGGTCAGGCCGGCGACGCCGGCGCCGACGACCAGGGCCGTCCGATTACTGTGAATCTCGTTCATGGAAAGAGAAGATATAGTGAATTCCATGCAGAGTAAAGAGGGTGCCGCTCCACCGCGCGGGCTCGGCGAGCTGTGGGGGATCTCCGGGCGCGGTGCACGTGGCCCCAAGGCGCGCCACAGCACCCGCGACGTGGGGGCGGCCGCCGTTCGGCTGGCCGACCGGTCCGGACTGGAATCGGTCACCCTAGGCGCCGTGGCCGCCGAACTCGGCCTCACGACGACCGCCCTGTACCGCTACGTCGACGCCAAGGAAGACCTCCTCGAGCTCATGCTCGATGCCGCCTTCGGGGCGCCCCCGACGCTCGGCGGCCCGACGTGGCAGGAGCGCGCCCGCGCCTGGGCGCTGGCGCTGGCCGACTGCTACCGGCGCCACCCGTGGCTAGGGCTCGTCCGCGTGACCGGCGTGCCGCGGCGGCCGAGCCTGTACGCCTGGACCGACGCCCTGGTCGGCTCCCTCGACGACGCGCCCGCCGGGCTCGACCGCATGCGCCTGGCCCTCCTCCTGGACGCCGTGGTGCGCGGCCTCGCCGTGGTCGGCGGAGGCGACGAACCGCCGCCCTTGTGGCTCGCCGAGGCGATCGGACGCCGCCACCCACGGCTGGCCGCCGAGCTCGCGCGCGACTGGTCCGACACCGAGGACGAACTCAGAGCCGCCGTCGACGTCGTGCTGCGCGGCGTGGCCGCACAGGAGCCGGCCCAGGCAGCGCCATGAGCCGCGACCTCGCGGCGCCACCGGATGCGGCGGGCGCAGTCGGTCAGGCCGCTTGACCCGTCACCAGCAGGACCATGGGCACCACCGAGAAGGACAGGTTCGTCACGACGTGGGCGATCACCAGCGGCCACAGCGTGCGGGGGTGCCGGCGCCGGATCAGCGCGGCCGTGAGGCCCCAGAGAAAGAAGGCGGCGAGGTAGGCGGGGATGCCCGCGAGGCTCTGGGCCACGAACAGGTGCTGGATCGCGAACCCGACGCTGGGCACCCAGACCGCCCACGCGCGGCGTCCGGACGCCTCGAACGCGCCTTGGGCGTAGCCGCGGTAGTACAACTCCTCGATCGGTGCGTTGACGAAGGGGAACACGAGCCCGACCGCGGCGACGGCCCACATCCAGGGCCCTCCCGGAAGCACGACGGGCGGGGTGAACACCTCGCCGATGCGCCCGAAGCCGCCCGCCGTCGCGGTCGCGACGAGGGTGAGCCCCACTGAGAACGGCACGAAGAGCACGACGGCCCAGAGCAGGCCCCAGGCGAGGTCGGCCGGACGCCAGCGCCCGAGCAGGTCGCCGAAACCTCGGCCCTCGGCACGCAACCGCCGGGCGAGGATCCACCAGCAGAGCAGGTTCACCGCGGTGAAGGTGGCCACGGAGACCTGCCCGACCGCCTGCCAGTTCCAGCCGGCGAGGGTGAGGATCGCTGCGGCGACGGCGGTCCCGGCGAGCAGGAGCGGCGTCCGGAGGAAGGAGGAGACGATGCCGTCGCGGACGCCGGAGGTGCGGAGGGCAGGGACGGTGGGAACGGTGAGTGTCATGAAAGGTCTCCTTCGAGGAGCCGCAGCAGTTCCGCGCGGTAGGCGGCGAACGCGCTGCGGCCGCTGGGGGTGAGGGCGATCGTGGTCGAGGAGGCCCGACCGCGACCGGAGGTGCGGACGACGACGTAGCCGGCGTCCTCGAGCTTGCGGACGTGGGTGGTGAGGTTGCCGGCCGTGAGTTCGGTGATGGACTGGAGGGCGGGGAAGCGCAGAGCGTCCCCCTTTGCGAGCGTCGCCAGCGTGGTGACGATGGCCAGGCGCGCGGGGGCGTGGATGACGGGGTCGATCATGGCTGCCGCCCCACCAGGAACCCGCCCACGAGCAGGGCGACCGCGAGCAGGAACGCGCCGACCGACGGGCCCGGCACGAGGAACCACGCGAGGGCCACGCCGGCGGCGACGGCGGCGACGACCCGGACGCCCGGCCAGGGCTGGGCGATGGTGACGGCGGCCGAGGCGGCCGCGCCCACGGCCAGGCCGAGGCGTACGGCGTCCGATGGGCCGACGCCGTGCGCGGCGGCCCAGACCCCGGCGGCGCCTCCGAGGAGCATGGTCAGGCCGATCGCGCCGCCGGCCCGGGCACCGGCGCGCGCCGAGACGCCCTCGACCGCCAGGCCGGTGCGCCGGGCGGTGTGCAGGCCGGTCACCGCCCCCGCCCCGCCGAACGCGAGGACGGCGCCGAGCGCGGCGACCCACCCGGGCGAGCCGGCGGTCCATGCCTGGAGCACGGCACCGACCACGAGCCACGCCGCCGCCCAGACCCAGCAGAGCAGGCGGAGGTTCGGCATGAGCGCGGCGGCCGCCGCCACCTCGGTGCGGCGCAGCTGGGCCGCGGCTTCCGCCGGGTCGAACGTGTCGGGCATGGGGTCCTCACAAACTTTGCGATGCAAATTTCGCTGAGCTTTAGTTTGCGTTGCAAAGTTCGTCCCGTCAAGCGCCACCGCTGCCCGCGTGCGGCGGTCCAGCGCTCGGTGCCGCCACCGGTCGACCGACCCCCGCAGGGAGCGGCGGCGTCCGGGCTAGAATCGTCGGTCGTGACCGATCCCTCGCACTGGGTGCTGACGCTCGCCTGTCCCGACCGACCCGGCATCGTCCACGCCGTCACCGGCGCCATCGCATCCAGTCAGGGCAACATCACCGAGCTCCAGCAGTTCTCCTCGGCCGACACCGGCCGCTTCTTCATGCGCGTCCAGGTGCAGTCGGGATTCGAGCGGGCGAAGTTCGAGGAGTCCGTGCGCCCCCTGGCCGCCTACCTCAACGCCTCCTGGAACCTCGACGAGGTCGGACGCCCCCGGCGCACCCTGATCCTCGCCTCCAAGGCGGCCCACTGCCTCAACGACCTGCTGTTCCGCCAGCGCGCGGGACAGCTACCCATCGAGATCACCGGGGTGATGGCGAACCATCCCGACCTCGGCGATCTCGCCCGCTTCTACGGGGTGCCGTTCGCCGAGCACGTCGTCCTGCCCGACACGAAGGCGGACTTCGAGCGCCGCGTCCTCGAGGCGGTGGACGCCGAGGAAGTCGAACTGGTCGTGCTCGCCCGCTACATGCAGATCCTCTCCCCCGAGCTGTGCGCCGCTCTGGCGGGCCGCGCCATCAACATCCACCACTCGTTCCTGCCCGGCTTCAAGGGCGCCAACCCCTACCGCCAGGCGCATGCCCGCGGCGTCAAGCTCATCGGGGCGACCGCGCACTTCGTGACGGCCGACCTCGACGAGGGCCCGATCATCGAGCAGAACGTGACGCGGGTCGACCACACGAAGACCGTCGCCGAACTGCAGGCCATCGGCCAGGACCAGGAGTCCCGCACCCTCGCCGCCGCGGTCAAGCTGTTCGCCGAGCACCGCGTCTTCCTCGACGACAACCGCACGGTCGTCCTGAACTGACGCCGCCGCCCGCGTCTCAGCCGACGCGCTTGGGGCCAGGGGCCGCCACGTCGGCGTCCGCTGGGGCGATCGGGGCGGGCTCGTCCCACGCGACGAAGGTCCAGCCGGCGTCCGGGTCGCCGTCGAGGGTCACGATGGTCGTGTTGTCGAGCCGGCGGTCGACGACATCGTGCAGGTCGAGCGACGCGACGCGCGCCATGATCCACATGCGCAGCGCCGCACCGTGGCTGACGAGCAGGGCGGCGCCGTGGCCGGCGCCCGCGATCTCGGCAACGGCCGCGTCGAAGCGGCTGTAGAACGCGGGTGCGTCCTCACCGTTGGGGACACGGTTGGTCGGTGTCTCGCGCCACGACTGGAGCACCTCGACGTAGCGCTGCCAGTCGGGGCTCATCTCGTCGTCGCCCGCTTGGATCTCACGCAGCCCACCCAGGACGACCACGTCGAGCTCGCGGTCGGACGCGAGCGGGGCCGCCGTCTGCTGGGTGCGGACGAGGTCGGATGCGTAGATCGCCCCGATCGGACGCCCGTCGAGGCGTCCCACCAAGGCGTCGGCCTGCCGCCGGCCGACCTCGTCGAGACCCGCGCCGGGAAAGGCGGTGTCCAGGAGCCGGGCGACATTGGAGGCGGTCTGGCCGTGGCGGACGAGGTAGAGGCGCATGGCCCCACCCTAGGCGGCGCGGCGCCCAGCCCACGGTGCTAGGTTCGAACCTACGAAGCCAACGCTCCGACACCGTCGTTCACCTGTGGAGGGAAACCATGAGCACCGCACCCGTCAAGGTCGCCGTCACCGGCGCCGCCGGCCAGATCTGCTACAGCCTGCTGTTCCGCATCGCCAGCGGCGAACTGCTGGGCAAGGACACCCCCGTCGAGCTGCGCCTGCTCGAGATCACGCCCGCGCTCAAGGCCCTCGAAGGCGTCGTCATGGAGTTGGACGACTGCGCCTTCCCGCTGCTGAGCAAGGTCGAGATCGGCGACGATGCCACCAAGGTCTTCGACGGCGTCAATCTCGCGATGCTCGTGGGCGCCCGCCCGCGCACCGCCGGCATGGAGCGCGGCGACCTGCTCAGCGCCAACGGCGCCATCTTCACCGCGCAGGGCAAGGCCTTGGGCGAGGTGGCCGCGGACGACGTGAAAGTGCTCGTCACGGGCAACCCGGCCAACACGAACGCCCTCATCGCGATGAGCAACGCGCCCGACATCCCCCGCGAGCGGTTCAACGCGCTGACCCGCCTCGACCACAACCGCGCCATCAGCCAACTGGCCGCCAAGGTGGGTGTCCCGGTCACCGCGATCACGAAGATGACGATCTGGGGCAACCACTCCGCCACCCAGTACCCCGACCTGTTCCACGCCGAGGTCAACGGCAAGAACGCCGCGGAGCTGGTGAACGACCAGGCCTGGATCGAGAGCGACTTCATCCCGACCGTCGCCAAGCGCGGCGCGGCCATCATCGCGGCCCGCGGGTCGAGCTCGGCGGCGTCCGCGGCGAACGCGACCATCGAGCACATGCGCGACTGGGTCCTCGGCACGCCCGAGGGCGACTGGGTGTCGATGGCTGTGCCGTCCGACGGCAGCTACGGCGTCCCCGAGGGCCTGATCAGCTCGTTCCCGTGCACGGTCACGGACGGCCAGTACTCCATCGTCCAGGGCCTCGAGATCGACGACTTCAGCCGCGCCAAGATCGATGCCTCGGTCGCAGAGCTCGCCGACGAGAAGAGCGCTGTCACCGAGCTCGGCCTGATCTGACGCTGGGTCCGGCCACGACGCCGACCTCCTGATTCGGACCTCCCGACTGCGTGCACCTGCGCGTAGTTGGGAGGTCCGAGTCGGGAGGTCGTTCGGTTCAGCGCCGTTCGCCGAAGTTGCGCGCGGTCAGGTCGGCCACCGCGTCCCGGGCAGCGGCGGCGTCCGGCCCCGTCATCCGGAACTCCAGTTCGTGTCCCCGCTCGACGCCGAGCGCGAGCAGCCCCATCGGGCTGCGGGCGTCCACGGCGACCTCCGGATCATCCGTGAGGTTGACGACCTCGACGGCGGCGTCGAAGCCTGTGAGTGCCGCGACGAGCGCCGCCGCCGGTCGCGCGTGCAACCCCTGGGTCAGTTCCACGACCGTGCGGAACACGACGGCCTCACCCGCTGCCTTCGCCACGGGAGCGGCCGCCACCCCGTCGCCGAGATGCGCCACCTTCGGGTCCAGCCCGCGCAGGGCCTCGGCTTCGCAGGCGTCCAGGTCGGCCCCGGACGCCGCCGTCACGACCGCCGCCACGAGCCCCTCCACGAGCGGGGCCGCCGTGATGCGGACGCGCGCGGCGGCGTCCGGGTCGAGGAACTCGACCGCCATCTCGGCCGACATGACGGCACTGCCCAGGTCGAGCAGCACGAGGACGCCGTCACCCGAATCCGCCTCCGCCAGTGCCGCCGCGATCGCGGTGGCATCCGTGCCGAAATGTCCCGCTTCCAGACCCGCCGCCGGCAACACCGGCGGGCGCGCGTCGGCGGGCACCATGTCGAGAGCCAGTTGGATCGCCGCCCGCGCCAAGGCATAGCTGTGCGACACCACCACCAAGCCGATCATGGGGACCCGATCAGCCCAGGGTGCGCGCGGCGGCCTCGACGAGCATCGTCACGCTGGTGGCACCCGGATCCTGGTGCCCAGCGCTCCGGTCCCCGAGATAGGAGGCCCGGCCCTTGCGGGCGACGAGCGGGATCGTGGCGTCCCTGCCCTCCGCCGCCGCCCGGGCAGCAGCCTCCAACGCCTCCGCCGCCTCGTCCGACACGGTCGCCTCGTAGGCGTCCACGGCCGGCGACAAGGCGTCCACCATCGTCTTGTCCCCCACCGACGCCTTGCCGCGCGCCAGGACGCCGTCCAGCCCGGCCCTCAGGGCCAGCCCGAACGCGACCGGATCGGCGCCCTCGGCGGGCAGCGCCGCCGCGAGGCGCAGGAAGAAGGTGCCGTACAGCGGCCCGGACGCACCGCCGACCGTGCTGACCAGCGTCATGCCGGCCTTCTTCAGCAACGCCGGGGCATCGGCGAAGTCGTCGGCGGACAGGGCCGCCACGGCCTGCATGCCGCGGTCCATGTTGGCGCCGTGATCGGCGTCGCCGATCTGACGGTCGAGATCGGTCAGCAGGTCGGCATTCTCGTGCACGACCGCGGCGAAATCCGCGAGCCACGCGTGCACCTGCGCAAGGTCGATGACGGTCACAGCCCCCACCGTAGGCCAACCGTGTTCACCGGGGCGTCCCAGAGCTTCAGCATGTCGTCATCTGCGGCGAGCAGGGTGAGCGACGAACCGGCCATCTCGAGGCTCGTGATGTAGTTGCCGACCAGACTGCGCGCCACTTGCACTCCGTACTTCTGGAGCAGCTTGGCCACCTCGCCGTACATCACGTACAACTCGATGAGCGGCGTGCCGCCCATACCGTTGAGCATCGCGATGGTGGGGCCGTTGCTGAAGCACAGGTCTTCCAGGATCGGCTCGACGAGCATCGCCGCCACCTCGCGGGCCGGCGCGAGCTTGCGGCGCTCGCGCCCCGGCTCGCCGTGGATGCCGATGCCGACCTCCATCTCGTCCTCGGCCAGGTCGAACGTCGGCTTGCCGGCGTGGGGGACGGTGCAGGAGGTGAGCGCCATGCCCATCGAGCGCCCGTTGCCGTTGACCTTCTTGGCGAGCTCGACGAGGGCATCGAGGTCGCGGCCCTCCTCGGCGGCGGCCCCAACGATCTTCTCGAGCAGCACCGTGACACCCACGCCACGGCGCCCCGCGGTGTAGAGCGAGTCCTGGACGGCCACGTCGTCGTCGGTGACGACGGCTTCCACCCGGACGCCGCCCTCCGCGGCCGCCATCTCCGCGGCCATCTCGAAGTTCATGACGTCGCCGGTGTAGTTCTTGACGATGTGCAGGACGCCGGCGCCGGCGTCCACCGCGGTCGTGGCGGCCATCATCTGGTCGGGGACGGGCGAGGTGAAGACCTCGCCGCAGCACGCGGCGTCCAGCATGCCGAGCCCGACGTAGCCGCCGTGCATCGGCTCGTGGCCGGAGCCGCCGCCGGAGACGAGTCCCACCTTGCCGGGACGGGGGGCGTCCTTGCGCAGGATCACCTTGTTCGCGTGGTCGATGCGGAGGCGGTCGGAGTAGGCGGCCTCGATGCCGACGAGGGCCTCAGCGACGACGTCATTGGCGCCATTGATCAGCTTCTTCATCCTCTCAGTCAACCACCCGGCGCGGCGGCGAGGAACCCCCTGCGGGGAGACAACCGTTGGCAAGTCTCCCATCGACGGCTAACAACCTACGGTTGCGTAACTAAGATGCTGTCCATGACCTACACCGGACGGCCGGCCACCGCCGCCACCGACGCCGTGCGCCGCGCCCGCGACTTCCTTCTCGACCACCCCCACGACTACGAGGCAGTCCGCGCGGGCTTCGCCTGGCCGCAGCTCGAGACCTTCAACTTCGCCCTCGAGTGGTTCGATGTGGTCGCCGGCGAACACCCCGATCGCGCCGCCGTCACCATCGTCGAGGAGGACCTGACGGCCCATACCCACACCTATGGCGAGCTCGCGGCGCGCTCGGACCAGGTCGCCAACTGGCTGATCGACCTCGGCCTGCACCGCGGCGACACGATGATCGTCATGCTCGACAACACGATCGAGCTGTGGGAGGTGCTGTTCGGCCTCCTCAAGGCAGGCGGCGTCGCCATCCCGACGTCGACGCTGCTCAGCGACGTCGACCTCGCCTGGCGCGTCGAGACCGCGGACGCCCGGTTCGCGATCGCCCCGACGCGGCTCACCGGGCGCTTCCACCTGGTGCGGCCCGGCACGACGCTCATCGGTCTCGGGGACGCCCTCGGCGAGGGCTGGGTCGACTACGCCACCAGCGCGGACGCGGCAGAGGACTTCACCCCGGACGGGCCCACGCCGGCCACCGACACGTCGCTGCTGTACTTCACCTCCGGCACCACGGCCCACCCGAAACTGGTGGAGCACACGCAGGTGAGCTACCCGGTGGGCCATCTGTCGACGATGTACTGGCTCGGCGTCCGGCCGGGCGACGTGCACCTCAACATCAGCTCGCCCGGTTGGGGCAAGCACGCGTGGAGCAACTTCTTCTCGCCGTTCCTCGCCCAGGCGACCGTGTTCATCTTCAACTACGCGCGTTTCCATGCCGAGACGCTGCTCAAGATCATGGACACCTACCAGGTGTCGACCTTCTGCGCGCCGCCGACCGTGTGGCGCATGCTCATCCAGGCTGATCTGTCGCACCTCACCAAGCCCCCGCGCGAACTCGTGGGCGCAGGCGAGGCGCTGAACGCCGAGGTCATCAACCGGGTGCGCGACGCGTGGAACAACACGATCCGCGACGGTTACGGCCAGACCGAGACGACCTGCTCCATCGGCAACTCGCCGGGCCAGCCGATCCGGCCGGGCGCGATGGGACGCCCCATGCCCGGCTACGCGGTGGCGCTGCTCGACCCGGCGACCGAGACGGTCGTGGAGGGCGTCGGCGAGGGTGAGATCTGCCTCGACCTGTCGGTGCACCATCTGGGCCTCATGGGGGGCTATTACGCCGCGGACGACCTGACGGCGGAGGCCACCCGCGGTGGCTACTACCACACCGGCGACATCGCGGCGCGTGACGAGGAGGGCTACCTCACCTACGTCGGCCGCGCCGACGACGTCTTCAAGGCGTCCGACTACAAGATCAGCCCCTTCGAGCTGGAGAGCGCGCTGATGCTCCACGCGGCGGTAGCCGAGTGTGCGGTCGTCCCGAGCCCCGATGCGCTGCGCGGCGCGGTGCCGAAGGCGTACGTGCACCTGGCAGCGGGCCATGCGGCCGGCCCCGACGTGGCGCGGTCGATCTTCGCCCACTGCCGGTCCCACCTCAACGGGTACCAGCTGGTGCGCATCGTCGAGTTCGTCGACACCCTGCCGAAGACGGTGAGCAGCAAGATCCGCCGTGTCGAACTGCGCTCCGCCGAAGCCGAGCGGGTGGCGTCCGGTGACCGTGAGGGGCAGTTCTTCGATCGCGACTTCCGCTGAGGGCGGCCGCACGTTTCTGACCGAGGTTTTCTGACCGAGGGAATCGTGGCACGTGTCACGATTTCGTCGGTCAGAAACGTGGGCGGGGCCGCCTACGGAAGCGGCGGGACCACCAGCGTGAGCGCCCAGATCCCCACGCCGAGCAGCCCCAGGCAGGCCACGTCGACCAGACGCCGCCGGACGCCGAGCAGCCCGACCCACCGATCCGGCAGGAAGGCACGCAGCAGGGTCGCAACGACGAACGAGGCCCCGATGAGGAACGACCCGCGCTTCCAGTGACCGATGCCGGCCCAGCCGACGCCGGCCGCCACCCCGAGCAACGTCACCGCCAGCGGCCACTGCCCCACGACCAGCGCCCACCACGGACGCGGTGCGCGCGGCCCGGCCGGCCGCTCGGCGCGCGCGTCGGCCGGCACGTCGGCGGTGTCGGACGGATGCGGCGGGCGGAAGTGGTGCGGATACTGCTTCGCCTCGTCCGGGAGGCGGCCGGTCACGGCGCCGCCAGCGCCTCGGCGCGGTCGACGACGTTGCTGAGCAACATCGCCCGCGTCATGGGGCCCACGCCGCCCGGGTTGGGCGTCACCCAGGACGCCTTGTCCCACACGTCGGGCGCGAGGTCACCCGTCGTCTTCCCGTCCACGCGGCTGACGCCGACGTCGACGCACACCGCCCCCTCGCGGATCATCTCCGCCGTCACCATGTGCGGCACCCCGGCAGCGGCGACGACGATGTCGGCCCGGCGCGTGTGCGCCGCCACGTCGCGCGTGCCAGTGTGGCAGAGCGTCACGCTGGCGTTCTCCGACCGCCGCGTCAGGATCAGCCCGAGGGGCCGCCCGACGGTGATCCCGCGGCCGATCACGACGACCTCCGCTCCGCGCCACGACAATCCGTGCCGGACCAGCAGTTCCACGATCCCCCGCGGCGTGCAGGGCAGGGGCGCCGGCTCGTTCAGCACGAGGCGGCCGAGGTTGATCGGGTGGAGACCGTCGGCGTCCTTGCCCGGGTCCACGCGTTCGAGCAGCGCGTTCTCCGGCAGGGCCTTCGGCAAGGGCAGTTGCACGATGTAGCCCGTGCAGGCCGGGTCGGCGTTCAACGCGTCGATCGCCGCCGTCACCTGGTCGAGGGACGCCGCCGCCGGCAGTTCCACCCGGATCGACGCGATGCCCACGTCGTCGCAGTCGCGGTGCTTCATGCGCACGTAGCTGTGGCTCGCCGGGTCGTCGCCCACGAGCACGGTCGCGAGCCCCGGCACGATGCCACGCTCGCGCAGCCTTGCCACGCGCGCGGTCAGTTCGGCCTTGATGGCGGCCGCGGTGGCTTTGCCGTCCAGCACCTGGGCTGTCATGAGTTCTCCGTTCCCCGCGGGTCAGTGGAAGAAGTGCCGAGTGCCGGTGAGATACAGGCTGACACCGGCGGCCCGGCATGCCTCGATCGTCTGGTCGTCGCGCACCGAGCCGCCCGGCTGCACGATGGCCCTCACGCCCGCGTCGATGAGGATCTGCGGCCCATCGGCGAACGGGAAGAAGGCATCGGACGCCGCCACGCTGCCGGCGGCCCGGTCACCCGCGCGCTCCACCGCGAGGCGACAGGAGTCGACGCGGTTGACCTGGCCCATGCCGACGCCCACGGACGCTCCACCCGTTGCGAGCAGGATCGCATTGCTCTTCACGGCCCGGCAGGCGCGCCAGGCGAACGCCAGGTCGGCCAGGGTGGGCGCGTCAACCACCTCGCCGGCAGCCAACTCCCAGTTCGCCGGATCGTCGCCGGGGGCGTCCAACCGGTCGGGTGCCTGCAACAGCGCGCCGCCACTGATGGGGTGCAACTGGCGCTCTCGATGCGTGTACGGACCGACCTCGAGCAACCGAAGGTTCTTCTTCCGGCTGAGGATCTCGAGCGCACCCTCCTCGTAGCCGGGGGCGATCACGACCTCGGTGAAGATGTCGGCAACCGCTTCGGCCATGGCGCCGGACACGGGCCGGTTGGTGGCGATGACCCCACCGAAAGCACTGAGCGGGTCGCAGGCATGCGCCAGCGCATGCGCCTCCGCGATCGTGTCGGCGACGGCGATGCCGCACGGGTTCGCGTGCTTGATGATCGCCACGCACGGCTCGGAGAAGTCGTGGGCGGCCCGGTAGGCGGCGTCGCCGTCGGTGTAGTTGTTGTAGCTCATCTCCTTGCCGTGGAGTTGCTTCGCCTGCGCGATGCCGGCCGGCCCGGCCGGGTAGCGGTAGAGCGCCGCCGGCTGGTGGCTGTTCTCGCCGTACCGCAGCGCGGCCGCCTTGACCCAGACGCCGCCGAGCCACAGGGGGAACGCATCCCCGCCCTCCAGGTCGTCGGGCGTCTCGACGAGCTGGCTGCCCATCCAGTTCGCGACCGCCACGTCGTAGGCGGCCGTGTGCTCGAACGCCGCCGCGGCCAGGTTCTTGCGCTCGCCGAGGGTGAAGCCGCCGCGTTCGAGGGCGGCGTACACCTGCGGGTACTGGGCGGGCGAGGTGACGATCGCGACGCTCGGGTGGTTCTTGGCGGCGGCCCGCACCATGGAGGGCCCGCCGATGTCGATCTGCTCCACGCACTCGTCGACGCTCGCCCCCGAGGCCACCGTCTGGGTGAACGGGTAGAGGTTGCTCACGACGAGGTCGAACGGCTCGACCCCCAGCTCGACCAGCTGCTCGCGATGCGTGGTCAGGCGCCGGTCGGCGAGGATGCCCGCGTGAACCCGCGGGTGCAGCGTCTTCACGCGGCCGTCGAGGCACTCGGGGAAGCCGGTGAGCTCGGCCACCTCGGTGACGGGGATGCCCGACTCGGTGAGCGTCCGGTAGGAGCCCCCGGTCGAGACGAGTGCGACGCCGGCGTCCGCCAACGCCCGGCCGAGGTCGACGAGGCCGGTCTTGTCGTAGACCGACAGCAGCGCGCGCCTGATCGGCAGACGGTGGGACATGGGTTCCTCCTTCACCGCGCGCGGGCGGCGTACTCGGTGACGGTGCCGACGAGCAGGGCGCGTTCGGCCACCTTGATGCGTTCGTGCAGGGTCTCCTCGGTGTCGCCGGGCTCCACCCGGACCGGCACCTGGTCGATGATGCGCCCCGTGTCGACCCCCTCGTCGATCTCGAAGATCGTGCAGCCGGTGACCTTCACGCCATGCGCGAGCGCGTCCCGCACCCCGTGGGCGCCGGGGAAGCTCGGCAGCAGCGCCGGGTGGGTGTTGATGATGCGACCGGCGAACCGGGCGAGGAAGCGGCGCCCGAGGAGCTTCATGAAGCCCGCACTGACCACCAGGTCGGGCTCGTGGGCGGCGACGGCGTCGGTGAGAGCGGCGTCCCAGTGGGCCCGCTCGTCGTAATCCTTGAGCGAGACGACGAACGCCGGCACTCCGGCACGCTCGGCCCGGGCGAGGCCTTCGATGCCCGAGCGGTCCGCGCCGACGGCGACGACCTGCCACGGCGCGTCGGCGGGGGGCTCGGCGTCCAGCAGCGCCTGCAACAGGGTCCCGGATCCTGACACGAGGACCACGAGGCGCAGCGTCATGGCTTCACCCTAGCGGGCGCGTCTCAAGGCTGGGCGTGGGTCCCACCGGCCGTGACGAGCTCGGGCTCCTCAGGCGTGGACGCCGCCGGCTCGGCCAGGTGCCGCGTTGCCCGCAGGTGGCGCACCAACCCCACGGTTCCGGCGGCGAGGCTCATCGGGAAGAGCGCGAGCCAGACGATTTCGGGGAAGGCGGGGCCCATCCCCACGAGGCGGCCGGTGCCGAGGTCGCCGCGGGCCAACCACGCTCCGCCGACCCAGACGAGCGCGGCGAGCGCGCCGGCCGTGGCCGCCTGCCAGGGCCAGTTGCCGACGGACCCGGCGTCCTCTTCGTCGAGACCGCCGACGAGACGCCAGCCCGCCACCGCCCCGGCGGCGACGCCGACCGCGAGCCAGGCCCACTGGCCGGGGGAACCGTCGGGAGGGATGAGACCGAAGACCGGGATGCCCGGCAGGGCGCCCACGGAGGTGACGCCGGGGGTGACGACGGTGTCGGGGCCGAGGGTGACGCCGGCCCCGAGCACCCACGCGCCGGCCCAGAGGACGAGGTTGGGCAGGAACAGTACCTGGGCGAGGACGAGCAGGACGGCGCCGACGGCGTCCGGGGCGAGGGCGGCGTGCAACTCGGCGACCCGGCCGCCGTGGGCCACGAGGGAGACCACAAGGGCGAGCAGCGATCCGGCTGCGAGAACGGCGATCCCCCAGCCGGACGCCGCGGGCAGCCGCCGGACCCAGGCGGGGGCGCGATCGAGGGGATCGACACCCAAGCCGCGCAGGGCACCGTAGCCCGACCCCGCCAACGCGACGGCCGCTGTTCCGGGCAGGCCGGCGACCGCTTGGGTGCCCGTGGCGACGATGAGGGTGAGGATGAAGCTGGTCACGACGTAGACGAGCGTGCAGGTGCCCACCACCAGTCCCCAGGCTTGCCAGCGGCCCCGGGGGGTGGCGTCGTCGGGGGCTGCCTGGACACCGGCGTGGTGCCCCACCACCGCGCAGGCGGCGGCCAGGGTGAGCGTGAACAGCAGCGGCAGCAGGTGCAGGTGGAGGGCGCCGAGATCGACGGCGACGCCGTGGGCGGCCAGCCAGCCCTGACCGGCGGTCCGCAGGGCTTCGGAGGCGGGAATGCGCAGGGCGGTCAGCCAGCCGGCGACGACGAGCACGGCAACCGCCGCGAAGCCCAGCACCGCGACCCCGGCGGACCACGCGATCGCAGCCACCAGCCAGGGGAGGTAAGGGACGCGCCCTGACGCCACGGCGTCCCGCTCCGGCTCCCCCGGGGAGGAGACCGTGAGCCGGAACCGGCTGGGGAGGGGCACACGAGGCATCGGCATGGTGGATCCATGGTCCTGCAAGACCGTGGTGGCTCCCCGCCGGACACGCCTTGCCTTGCTAAAGTCATCGCGTTCAACCACGAGACGGGAGAGCGATGACCGACCAGGGTGAGCACCGCCCCCGCCGGGCAATACCCCCTCAGGAGGACGAACCGGTCGCCGAGGACCAGCCCCGCACCTGGGAACCCGCCTCCGAGGGTTCCGGTGCCGCTGTCGGCACGCCCATACCGCCCCCCGCGGTCCTGCCCGGCAGCATGTCGGTTCCGGCGTCGGCCGGCCGACGCTTCTCCGCGGTCGAACTGCCCGACGACCAGGAGCGCCCGCTCCCCCGCCGCTCGGCCCTGACGCCGTCACGGCCGGAGACGCCGGCGTCGGCGGCGGCGTCCCCGACCGGTGAGGCGGCGGACGGACCGACCACGGCCGACGCCGAGGGCACGCGGCGCGTGTGGCCGTGGGCCGCGGTCGGAGCGGTGGTCGTGGTCGGCGGAATCATCGCCGCGACCGTCCTGGGCGGCGGCGGACCGGCGGCGACGCCCACGCCGACGGTCGATCCCGTGTCCACCTACCTCCTGCAGGACGCGGACCTGACCGGCCTCACCGACGGCGTGACGTGGGTGTCGGCCAGCACCGACACGGCCGTAACGCAGGGGACGCCGCTGGCAAAGTGCTTCGTGAGCAGCCTGGACACGACGCCGGCGCCTTCCTCGACGCTCGTGCGGACGTTCGCGCCGTCGGCCGGCCAGGCGGGCGGGCTCCTGCACCAGGTGGACGCCTACGCCACGGTCGAGGACGCCACGGCCGCCTACGAGGGCCGCGTGGCCGAACTGGCCGCCTGCAGCCGCAACACGGCGCTGCTCGTCGACACGTTCACCGTGACGGGACTCGGCGACGAATCGGCAGCGACGCGGATCGTCCTGCAGGACACCGCGAACGAGTTCCACTCGCTGCTGCTGAGCCGAACGGGCACGCGCGTCAACATCCTGGACCAGACGAGCCCCGAACAGGCCACCGAGGTCGCTCCCCTGGCCGCCGTGCTGGCCACGGCTGCGCAGCGGCAGTGCACCGACGAAGGTACGTGCCCCGGCACGGTGGCGGCTGAGGCCGGTGCGCCGTTGCCGGTCGAACCGCCGGGTTGGCTGGCCGCCGTGGACCTACCGCGCATCACGCAGGGCGCGGGCACGTGGCGTGGCACGGACATGAGCGAGATGCGACTCGCCGGCTCCCGGTGCGAGGCGGTCGACCTGGTGAACATGTCTGGGGCGACGAAGGCGGCCCAGCGGACCTACCTGTTGGGCGACGACTCCTCAGTGCCCCGGGCGTTCGGCGTCGACGAGGCGATTTACACCTACGCGACCCCCGAGGAGGCCTCGGCCACGAAGGACACCCTCGTCGGCAACATGGACAACTGTCCCGGCCGGACGCCGACGGCGACGGTCTCGCGGGTCGGCGACCTGGGCGCGGCGGGCGCGGCGTGGAATGTGTCGCAACAGACCGACCAGACGGCCACGACGGCCCGCTTCCGGGTGAGTATCCAAGCGGTCGGGACGACGGTGGTCTACCTGATGGCCAACCCGTCGGACACCGCCGACTTCACCGACGAGGAGTGGATCGCCCTCTCCCAGCGGTCCGCCGCCCGGGCTGCGGAGCTGGCCTGACCCTTCGGGTCTCGCCTGACTTCCGCCATTCCTGCGCGCGACACTGCCCACGGCGAGACCGCGCGCACGGCGTGCGCCGGCACCCCGCACCGCGTCACCCACGCCGCACACAGCGGCGCCGCGCACCGGATCGGGGTGCGCGGCGCCGGTGTGAATCAGAGGCTCTCGATGGCCTCGCGAGCCAACTGGGCCGTCTCGCTCGGCGTTTTGCCGACGAACACGCCCACGCCGGCGAGGGCTTCGGCCTTCGCCGCCGCCGTGCCGGACGAGCCGGAAACGATCGCGCCTGCGTGCCCCATCGTCTTGCCCTCGGGGGCCGTGAAGCCGGCCACGTAACCGACCACCGGCTTCGTCACGTGGTTGCGGATGTACTCCGCCGCACGCTCCTCGGCGTCGCCCCCGATCTCGCCGATCATCACGATCACGTCGGTGTCGGGGTCGTTCTGGAACGCCTCGAGGCAGTCGATGTGCGTCGTTCCGATGATCGGATCCCCACCGATGCCGACGCACGTGGTGAACCCGATGTCGCCCAGTTCGAACATCATCTGGTAGGTCAGCGTGCCCGACTTCGACACCAGGCCGATGCGGCCCTGCCCGGCGATGTTCGGCGGAATGATGCCCACGTTGCTCTTGCCGGGAGAGATGATGCCGGGGCAGTTCGGGCCGATGATCCGGACGCCGGCCTCCTCGGCCGCGGCGCGGAACTCAGCCGTGTCGGCCACCGGGATGCCCTCGGTGATCACGACCACGAGGTCGAGGCGGGCGGCGACGGCGTCCAACACCGCAGCCTTGGCGAACTTCGGGGGCACGAACACGACCGACACGTTGGCGCCGGTGGCCTCCTTCGCCTCGGCGACCGAGTCGAACACCGGAATCGGATCCTCCTCGAACGAGACCGATTGGCCGCCCTTGCCGGGTGTCACGCCGGCGACGACGCGCGTCCCGAACGCAACCATGCGTGCGGTGTGCTTGCGCCCCTCGGTGCCGGTCATGCCCTGCACCATCACCTTGCTCTGCTGGTTCAACCAGATGGCCATGTCAGTTCTCCCCCTCGCCGTCGGTCGAGCCCCTGGCGCCCGCGCCGCTCGACCCTGATGCGACCAACGCCTCGCTCGCCCGTTCCGCGGCCGTGCGGGCCGCCTCGTCCATCGTCGCCACCACCGTGACGAGCGGGTGGTCGTACTCGGCGAGGATCTCGCGCCCGATGTCGACCGCGTTGCCGTCTAGGCGGACGACGATCGGCTTGGTGGCCTTGTCGCCGATCTGCTCCAGCGCCCCCCGGATGCCCTTGGCCACCTCGGAACAGGCGGTGATGCCGCCGAACACGTTCACGAACACCACTTCGACCTTCGGGTCGGACAAGATGATGTCGAGCCCTTCCGCCATCACCTGCGCGGAAGCGCCCCCGCCGATGTCGAGGAAGTTCGCCGGCGACGGGGAGCCCGGCAGGTCCTCGCCGGCGTAGGCGACGACGTCGAGCGTGCTCATGACGAGGCCGGCCCCGTTGCCGATGATGCCGACCTCGCCGTCGAGCTTCACATAGTTGAGGTGCTTCTCGCGGGCGCGCAGTTCGAGCGGGTCCATCGCGGCCTCGTCGACCAGCCCTGCCCGTTCGGGGTGCCGGAAGGTGGCGTTGTCGTCGAGGGTTACCTTCCCGTCGAGCGCGACGATCCGGTCGTCGCCGGTGCGCACGAGCGGGTTGACCTCGACGAGCGTCGCATCCGCCTCGCGGTACACGTCGCCCAGCAGCACCAGGACGCGCACCAACTCGTCCCGCAGCTGTTCCGGGAAGTCCGCCTCCTCGGCGATGGCCCGGGCGGTCGCCTCGTCCAGGCCCACGCGCGGGTCGACCGGACGCCGCACCAGCGCCTCGGGCCGCTCCTCGGCCAGGGTCTCGATGTCGACGCCGCCCTCCACGCTGAACATGGCGAGGTAGGTGCGGTGAGCCCGATCGAGCAGCAGGGAGAAGTAGTACTCGTCGGCGATGTCGGCGCCTTCGGCGATCATCACCGCGTTGACCGTGTGGCCCTTGATGTCCATGCCCAGGATGGCCCGGGCACGCTCCTCGGCCTCCTCGGGGCTGCGGGCCAGTTTGACGCCGCCCGCCTTCCCCCGGCCCCCCACCTTCACCTGGGCCTTGACCACGACCACGTCCGTGCCCAGCTCCTCGGCGGCCGCGCGGGCCTCCTCCGGTGTGGTGGCCACGATGCCACGCAGGACCGGTACCCCGTGCTGTTCGAACAGGTCGCGCGCCTGGTACTCGAAAAGATCCATGCTCTCCGTCCTCGGTACGCATGCGCCGCGTCGGCGCGGTGCTCTGCGGAAACCCTACTGGTAGGTGGTTGCGGACACGAAACCGGCCGACCCTGAGAGGAGTTGGCAAGTCGTGGCAACAACCACCCGCTCAATTCTGAGAAACCTTCAAGAATCGCTAAGGTTGTACCAGTTGCCGTTGGCGACGAACCCGCGGCCAGATCGGCCGCAACCCACAGACCTCGAAAGGTGCCATCGTGCCTGCTCGCTTCCTCGGCTCGCAGAACCCCCGCCGCGTGATCGATGCCAGCGATGCGCTCCTCGACACCGACACCGCACCGCGCCGCACCGCCGCCGGACGCTTCGTCCGCATCGGCATCGCGCTCGGAACGGCGGGCACGGTCGGCATGCTGGCACTGGTCGCCCCCGGCATTGCGCTGAGCGCGCAGGCGTCCAACGCCCCGGGTGCCGCCGCCCAGACCACCCCCGCACCGCGCCTCGGCACCACGGACGCCTTCACCATCCGCGAGACCTCGACCGATCGCAACGCCGAGCGCGATGCCGCCGCCGAGGCCACCGTCGCCGATGCCGCCTCCGACCGGGCCGCGAACCTCGACGAGACGGATGCCGCCGTCACCGACGTCCAGACCTCCGCTGTCGCTGACCTGCGTTCGGCGGCTCTGGCGCAGACGGGCGCACAGATCGACGCCGAGGCTGTCCGCCTCGCGACCCAGGCGACCTTCTTCTGGCCCACCGAGGGCGGCATCAGCTCGCCGTGGGGCATGCGGATGCACCCGATCCTGCATTACACCCGTCTCCATGGTGGCGCCGACATCGGCGGCGCGGTGGGCGCCCCGATCTACGCGGCCGCCGACGGTGTGGTGACGAAGGCCGCCACCGGCTACAACGGCGGCTCGGGCAACAACGTCCGCATCGACCACGGTGACGTCAACGGCGAAGCCCTCGAAACCGGCTACCTGCACATGGACAGCTTCGTGGTCTCGGTCGGCCAGACCGTCAAGCGCGGCGAGCTCATCGGCTACGTCGGCAACACGGGCCTCTCCACCGCCTCGCACCTGCACTTCTCGGTCTACGTGAACGGCGTCAACTCCGACCCGGCGCCGTACCTCGCCGAGGGCGGCAACTGACCTCACAGAACCCCGACGGTTCTGCATCCCGAGCCGGTCACGCGCGTGCGCGTGACCGGCTCGGTGCCGTTCAGAGCTTCTCCATCGGGGCGTGCTTGACCGAGAGCTTCTTCACCCCCGCAGAGCCGAAGTCCACCACGGCTTTCAGCGTGTCGCCCGCACCGGCGGTCTCGGTGACGGTGCCCAGCCCGAACGTCGTGTGCAGCACCCGGTCCCCCACCGCGACCGCGGCGGGACCCTTCGCCTTCGGCGTCCCGGCTCCGTAGCCGACCGTGGAGCGCCACGACTGCTCGGTGCGCCGGGCGGCACTGGACGCCCACGTGGTCGCCGCCGTCCCGAGCCGGCGCCAATCGAGCAGCCGGTCGGGGATCTCCTCGATGAACCGGCTCGGCGGGTTGTACTGCGGCTGTCCCCACTGGACGCGCACGGCCGCCCGCGACAGGTAGAGCCGTTCGCGGGCCCGCGTGATCCCCACGTAGGCCAGCCGGCGCTCCTCCTCCAACTCCTGCGGATCGGTCATCGCCCGCAGGTGCGGGAAGATCCCGTCCTCGAACCCGGTCAGGAACACGACGGGGAACTCCAGCCCCTTCGCCGTGTGCAGGGTCATGAGCGTCACGACGCCGCCGGCGTCGTCGGCGTCCGGGATCTGGTCGGAATCGGCGACCAGGGCGATCCGCTCCAGGAAGGCGGGCAACGAGTCGTCGGGCTCGGGCGCACCGGCGGCGAGCTCGGCCCCATCGGCCTCGTCGGCGCCCTCGGGGGCCGAGGTGCCGTCCAGCAGCCCCGACGACCCGGGCGTCACGTCGATGGTGTGCGCCGCGGCGACGAACTCGCCCGCGACCGACACCAGCTCGATGAGGTTCTCCAGGCGCGTGGCGTCCTGCGGGTCGGTGGACGCCTCGAGTTCGGCCAGGTACCCCGAATCCCCGAGGATGCTCGCCAGGATGCGGTCGGCGCTGATGCCTTCGGCCACCATCGCCCGGTGCTTGGCCATCATGTCGGCGAACCCGCGCAACTGCTTGGCCGAGCGCGGGGCGAGCCCGGCGACCTCGTCGAGGCGCTCCAGCGCCCGCCCGAACGACAACCGCTCACCGGCGGCGAAGGCGTCCACCATCGCCTCGGCCCGGTCGCCGATGCCGCGTTTGGGCACGTTGAGGATGCGCCGGACGCTCACGTCGTCGTCGATGTTCGCGATCGCCCGCAGGTAGGCGACGGCGTCGCGGATCTCGCGCCGCTCGTAGAACCGGACGCCGCCCACCACCTTGTACGGCATCCCGACGCGGATGAACACCTCCTCGAAGGCACGCGACTGGGCGTTGGTGCGGTAGAACACCGCCACGTCAGCGGGCCGGACGCCGGCGTCCGTCAGCCGGTCGACCTCCGTCGCGACGAACTGCGCCTCCTCGTGCTCGGTGTCGGCCACGTAGCCGGTGATGCGCTCGCCGTCGCCCGCCTCGGACCACAGGTTCTTCGCCGGG
Source organism: Propioniciclava sp. (assembly GCF_029977985.1). GTDB lineage: Bacteria > Actinomycetota > Actinomycetes > Propionibacteriales > Propionibacteriaceae > Propioniciclava. The sequence continues at coordinate 47,415 of NZ_JARKOT010000116.1, forward strand.
CGGTTCGGGTTGCGGGTGATCACGGCATTCGCCGCTGTCAAGATCGTCTGGGTCGAGCGGTAGTTCTGCTCCAGCAGGATCGTGCGCGCCCCCGGGAAGTCGGCCTCGAAGTCGAGGATGTTCCGGATCGTCGCCCCCCGGAACGCGTAGATCGACTGGTCCGAATCGCCCACCACGAGCAGTTCGGGCGCCTCGATGGCACCCTCGGCGTCCCCGCCGACCGCACCGCACAACTCCCGCACGAGCGCGTACTGCGCATGATTGGTGTCTTGGTACTCATCGACCAGCACGTGCCGGAACCGGCGCCGGTAGGTCTCGCGCACCTCCGGGAAAGCCTGTAGGAGGTGGACGGTGGTCATGATGAGGTCGTCGAAGTCGAGCGCGTTGGCGGCATTCAGCCGGCGCTGGTAGTCGGCGTAAGCCTCGGCGTACACCTCCTCGGCCCCCGTCTTGGCCGCCGAGCGCGCCGCCTCGTGGTCGACCAACTCGTTCTTCCAGTTCGACACGGCGTTCATGACGACCCGCACCGGGTACCGCTTCGGGTCGAGCCCCAACTCCTTCGTGACCAGCGTCATCAGGCGCTTGGAGTCGGTGTCGTCGTAGATGGAGAAGTTCTTTGCCAGCCCGAACCGGTCGATGTCCGCGCGCAGGATGCGCACGCACGCCGAGTGGAACGTCGACACCCATATGAGCCGCGCCCGATTCCCCACCAGTTCCTCGACGCGGTGCCGCATCTCGGCCGCCGCCTTGTTCGTGAACGTGATCGCCAGGATCGACCCGGGGTGGACGCCGCGCTGCCCGATCAGCCACGCGATCCGCCGCGTCAGCACCCGCGTCTTGCCCGAGCCCGCCCCCGCGACCACCAGCACCGGGGACCCCTCGTGCAGCACCGCCTCGCGTTGGGGCGGGTTCAGACCCTCGAGCAGTTCCTCAGCGGTCGGACGCCGCCGGCGCGGCCGGCTCTCCCCGGCGGATCCCCCGCGCGCGGCGCCCAGCCGATCGGCGGCCGGCGGGGCCCCCGTGGGAGCGAAGGTGAAGAAGTCGGGTGCGTGCTCTGTCATGACCGTGCCAGCCTAGTGGCCGCCACCGACAACCTCGGCGGAAGCCCGCGCGGGTACAGTGACCGCCATGCTCATCGGCCGGGTCAAGCAGGTCGCCCGCGTGGCGCTCGGTTTGGGTGCCGCCGCCCAGGTCGCGACGATCGCCGGCCTCGCCGTGGTCGACCGGCGGCGCAAGCGGCACCGGCGGCACGTCGACTTCCCCAGCGCTCCTCCGACCGACGCCGATCTGGACGCCGCCGGCCACGCCACCATCTACACGAAGGGCAGCGACCTCTACGACGCGATGATCGCCGCCATCGACGGCGCGACCCGCACCATCCACTTCGAGACCTACATCTGGAAGGGCGACCGAGTCGGGCGCCGCTTCAAGCACGCCCTCACGCGGGCGGCGGCCCGCGGGGTCGACGTCTACGTGGTGTACGACACGTTCGCGAACCTGGTCGTCCCCCGCTCGTTCTTCCGCTTCGACCCGCGCATTCATGTCCTGCCCCACCAGCCCTGGACGGGGCTGCGCGGCGTCGTCCTGCGCGGCCCCGGCCTGAACCATCGCAAGATCCTCGTCGTCGACTCCGAGACCGCGTTCGTGGGCGGCTACAACATCGGTTCCCTCTATGCGACGCACTGGCGCGACACCCACCTCCGCCTGACGGGAGCCGCGGCGTCCGACCTGGAGAACGCCTTCGTCGACTATTGGAACCAGTCCCGCTCGCGGCGGCATCCGCAACTCGCGCAGCCCATCGGGCGCCCCTGGCATGCCGATGTCCGCGTGATCCGGAACGTGCCGAGTCTCGGCGTCTACCCGATCCGCTACATGTACCTCGAGGCCATCGACCGCGCCACCGATCACATCTGGCTCACGCACGCCTATCTGATCCCCGACGACGACCTCACCTACGCGCTCACCGACGCCGCCGACCGGGGCGTCGACGTGCGCATCATCGTGCCCGCCGAGTCGAACCACATCGTCGCCGACTGGCTCTCGCGCGGCTTCTACCAAACGCTCTTGCGCCGCGGCGTGCGGCTGTACCTCTACCAGGACACGATGGTCCACGCGAAGACGGCCACCATCGACGGTGCGTGGTCGACGGTGGGGACGGCGAATCTTGACGGCCTCAGCCTGCTCGGGAACTACGAGGTCAACGTCGAGATCTACGATGCCGATCTCGCGATCGAGATGGAGCGCATTTTCCTCATGGACGCGGCCAACTGCCGCGAGTTGACGCTGGAGGACTGGCGACGGCGTCCCCTCGCGGCCAAGGTGAGTGAAACGATTCTGGCGCCCCTGCGGCCGCTCGTGTGACCCGAAATACCGGGCGAGTCCTGATTGAACCCTGAACAGTCCGCGTGTCACTAGCGTGAACGCCGAAATGCCAACTAGGTTGGCGCCCATGGGAATCATTGGTTGGATTGTTCTGGGCCTCCTCGCTGGGGCCATCGCCAAGGCAATCATGCCGGGCACCCAGGGTGGCGGCTGGTTGGCCACTCTGCTCCTGGGTGTCGTGGGCGCGCTGCTCGGTGGGTTCATCGGGAGCGCCATCTTCGGCATCGGCCTGGACACGTTCTGGAGCTTCCAGACCTGGATCGTCGCCATCCTCGGCTCGCTGCTCGTGCTCGCGATCTGGGGCTTCGTCACCAAGAACCATCGCGCCTGAGGCACGACCGACAGACTGCAACGCCGAACCGGCGCGACCCGCAGGGGTCGCGCCGGTTCTGTCCGTGCAGCCTCAGACGAGCTTGCGGTCGGTCGCCCAGCGGGTCAGCTGGTGGCGGTTGGAGAGCTGGAGCTTGCGCAACACGCTGCTCACGTGCGTCTCCACCGTCTTGATCGAGATGAACAACTCCTTCGCCACCTCCTTGTACGCGTACCCGCGCGCGATGAGGCGCAGCACCTCGCGCTCGCGCTGGCTCAGCCGGTCGAGATCCTCGTCGATGGAGGCCACGTCGATCGCGCCGGAGAAGGCGTCCAGCACGAAGCCGGCCAGGCGCGGGCTGAACACGGCGTCCCCGTCGGCCACCCGGCCGATGGCCTCCACCAGTTCGGACGCCGAAATCGACTTCGTGACGTATCCCCTGGCCCCGGCGCGGATGACGCCGATGACGTCCTCGGCGGCGTCCGAGACGCTCACGGCGAGGAACTTCACGTCGGGCGACTTCTCGTGCACCTGTTTGATCACCTCGACGCCGCCGCCCCCGGGCAGGTGCACGTCGAGCAGGACGACCTCGGGTTGCGTGCGCAGCACCGCGGCGACCGCTGTGGGCACATCCTCCCCCTCGCCCACGATCGTCACGAACGGCCCGATGTCGTGCTTGACGCCGCTGCGGAACATCGCGTGGTCGTCCACGATCACGACACGTCGCTGGCTCGTCCGGCCTCCGGAGGCCTCGGGTGCGCCGTCACCGGTCACCGCCGGCTCGCTCGCTGCAGCCTGCTGGTCCTTGCTCATCGCCTCATCTCCAAACTCACCTCAGTGCCTCGTTCGGCGTCCGAACGGATGCGCGCCACCCCGTGGTGGCGGGTCATCCGCTCGAGGATGCTGCCACGGACGCCCATCCGGTCGTCGGCGACGGCGTCCGGGTCGAAGCCGCGCCCACGGTCGCGGATGAACACCTCGACCGTATCGTCTGCGACCTCAGCGTAGACGTCCACGTCCGGCGCGCCAGAGTGCTTGGCGGCATTGACCATGGCCTCGCGGGCAGCCTTGACGAGCTCGGCCAAGCCAGGGGTGAGCGGGGCGTCGCCGACGAGCACACACTCCACGGAGACGGGGAAGTCGTCCTCGACCGCCTGCGCAGCCTCGCGGAGGGCGTCCCCGAGCGTCTCGGCGTCGGCGGGGGCGCCGTAGAGCCACTGCCTCAGCTGCCGCTCCTGGCGGCGGGCGAGCCGGACCACGGCCCTCGGGTCGGAGGCTTGCCGTTGGATGAGCGCCAGCGTCTGCAGGACCGAGTCGTGCAGGTGGGCGGCCATGTCGGCGCGGGCGTCCGACAGCAGCTTGGCCTCACGCGCCCGCCCGAGGGCGCGCCGCACGCGCAATGCCCAGGGCGCGGCGACCAGGCCGAGCAGCACCACCACGCAGCCCACGATCGCCGTGAGTGCCCCCACGGTGCCGAGCTGCGGCATCGCGAAGGCGGCCGCCGCGACGGACAGACCGAGGAGAACCAGCCCGGAGGCGAGGGCCATCACCGACGACCAGTGGGCTGCGACGGGCGCCACCCAGCGGCCCCACCCATCGCTCTCGCCGCGCGTGGGGACGATCCGGTCGGCCTGGTACCAGATGAGCCCCAGCCCCGAAGCCGCCGCCAGCCCCGCGATCAGCCACCAGGCGGGCAACCCCCAGCCGATCTGCTGCACGAGCCACAGTAGACCGGCCGCGAGCAGGGCGAGCGCGATGCCTTGGCCGAGGTCGACGCCTCGCGGCACCGCAAGGGAGTCCACCGTGCGCATGCCACGGCGCGAGTGGGCGTCCAGGCCAGGGGCGTCGTGCGCCTCCTCGATCGGGGGCAGGGCGAGCCAGAAGAGAAGGTAGAGGCCGACCCCGACCAGCTTCCAGGCGGCGACCGTCACGAACAGTGCGCGCACGAGCACGGGGGCGAGCCCGAGATGCTCGGCCAGTCCGGCGCACACGCCGCCGAGCCACGCACGGTCGACCCGGCGCGCGAGCCGCCTCGGCTCGCCCGGTGCGGCGAGTTCGGCCTGGGTCATGGCTCCAGCCTAAGGCCCGGGCCGGACGGTTCAGGGACAGGCTTCGGGGTAACCCTGATGGGCAGGAGGGTCCCCGCCACCAGACTGGAGGACGTGTCAGACCTCCCTGCACTGCGACGCGATCCCGCCGAGGCCCAACTGGCCGGCGTCTGCGCCGCGTTGGCACGGGAGTGGCACGTCGAACCGTTCCTGGTCCGCGCCGGCATGGTGGTCGCGGCGATCGTCACGAACGGTGTCGCCCTTGCGGCCTACCTCATCGCCTGGGCCCTGATCCCACCCCGCGGCGAGCACGTCGAACCCATCCGCCGTCTGCTCCCCTTCACCCGCGACTGGTCGCGCGCGGCCCTCTACGCAGCTGTCATCACAACCATCGTCGTCGGCATTCTCGCCACGGGCGCGGGCCCGGCTGCTCTGTTCATCGCGGGCGTCGTGTGGCTCGTCCTGCGCTTCGGTGGCGGACGCCGTGGGCGTCCGGCCACCCCGGTGGCACCGCCGGCCGTGCCCGAGCCGCGCAGCGAGTTCGATCGACTGGCCGGCACCTGGCAGCAGCGCCTCGACAACGTGGACGCCGGCCGTCCCGCCGAATGGGACCCGCAAACGTTCTTCGCCCAGGCCGACCCGGTCGGCCTGTACGGGCCGGCTGCCCCGTACGGCCCGGCCCCGGCCGCTGCCGCTGCGCGACCGCCGGCGGCCCGCCGGCGTGGACGCCGCACCTGGTTCGGCGTCCTCACCGGCCTGGGCTTCGCGTGGGGCACCCTCGCCCTCGTCGCTCTGTTCGGGACGCCCGTGCCGTTGCTCGGTTGGGTCGCGGCGACGCTCGCTGTCTTGGGCACCGCCCTCGTTCTGGTGGCCCGCCCTGGTCGGGCCATCCACGGGCGGCCCCGCGGGCTCGTGCCGCTCACGATCCTCGCGGTAGCCACCACCGCGGCCCTCCTCGTGCCGCGCACCCTGGGCATTCCGGCGACGTTCGCGTTCGACGTGGACGCCGACCAGACCCCGGTGACCACTGTCACGGACCACACGAATCTGGGTGTCGGCGACCGGACGGTCGACCTGAGCGCCTACGCCGTCACCGAGGACCGGCAGGCTTCCTACACGCTCAGCGCGGGGACGCTCACGTTGGCCGTGCCCACCACCGGAAACGTCGTCGTGCGCTCGAGCGTCGACGTGGGCACCATCACCACACCGGAGCGGGAGGTCGACGGTCTCGACTCGACCGACGAGTGGAGGCGCGTCCTCGACCCCTCGGCGCCCACGCTGACGATTGTGCTGGACGTGAACGTCGGAGAGGTGGTGATCCGTTCGTGAAACCCGCAGCGGACGTGACCGCTCTCATCGTCGGCCTCATCGGTCTGACCACCGCCGCGCTCGGCCTGTGGGCCGCGTTCGGCACCGTCAACTGGGCGCTGGTCGCGACCGGTACCCCCTTCCTGCTCGTCGCCTGCGGCCTGCTCGGTCTCTTCGCGTCGCGCACCAAACCCTGAAACCCCGCAAGACCCACTCGAAAGGAAACCCACCATGGCCACTCTCACTCGAAGCCGCTCCGACAAGTTCCTCGCCGGCGTGTGCGGCGGGCTCGCGAAGCAGTTCGGCATCGACGCGAACCTCGTCCGCATCCTGTTCGTCCTCGCCGCAATCTTTCTTCAGTTCGGCTGGGTCATCTACCTGATCCTCTGGCTGGTCCTCCCCTACGAGGACGGCGGCGAGACCGGCTTCGATACGGTCAAGCGTCAGTTCGGATCCAACGGGCCCTCCGCCGGCTGATCCGGTGCCCCAACGGCCCCCGCTTCCGGGCGGGGGCCGTTGGCGTGTCTACGGCGCGCATCGCCGGGGGTCAGGCGGTGGGCGGGGCTGAGCGCCGTCCCGATTGGACGCCCGCCAATCCCCAGCGGACCGTCGCCGTGCCCACCCTGCCGAGCCCACGCCCCAGCCACAGCGGCAGGCTTGCACCGAGCAGATCGCGTGCCCACGGGGGCAGGAGGGCGACACCGCCTGCGGCCAGCATCCAGTAGCCGGGCTTCGCGAGGCCGGGCAGCGGCGGCGTCCGGAGAAGAAAGTCGACGGTTTCGGACGCCGCCGGCGTCAGCTCCAACTCGGGCCGGTAGGCGGCCAGCACGGCGTCCAACGCCACCACTGAGGTCGGCGGGTCGAGCACTCCGAGCAGGCGGGCGGGCACGGCCGTCTGGGCGACGTAGATGTCGGCGTCGGTCTCCGACAGGGGCGCCGGGCCGAACGCCTTGTAGGCCGCGAGGAAACTCGAGATCTCGGCGGCGTGGATCCAGGCGAGCAGATGCGGGTCGCTGGCGCGGTAGGGGCGCCCGCGGTCGTCCTTGCCGCGGACGCGCTCGTGCACGGCGCGCACGTGCGCGATGACCGCCGTCGCGTCGGGGATGGTGGCGTAGGTGGTCATGGCGATGTAGTTGCTCGTGCGCTGGAGCCGGCCCCACGGGTCGCCCTTGTAGCCCGAGTGCCCGGCCACCCCCGCCATCGCGAGCGGGTGCAGCGACTGCAGCAGCAGGGCCGCGACCCCACCGGGGAACATGGCCGCGTCCTCGTGCACGCGCCAGATGGGGTCGCCCGGCGCGAACCAGCGCTCCCCCGGCTTGCCCCAGATCTGCGGGCCGCGTTCGCCGGCGTCCGAGCCCGCGACGCGGTCGCGCAGGGTCTCGCCCAGCTTGCGCTGGACGGGCCGGAGCACGCCGCTCACTCCCACTCGATCGTTCCCGGCGGCTTGGAGGTGACGTCGACGACGACCCGGTTGATCTCGCGGACCTCGTTCGTGATGCGCGTGCTGATCTTCTCCATCAGCTCGTACGGCAGGCGGGCCCAGTCGGCGGTCATGGCGTCCTCGCTGGTCACGGGGCGCAGCACGACCGGATGCCCGTAGGTGCGGCCGTCACCCTGGACGCCGACGCTGCGGACATCGGCGAGCAGCACGACCGGGAACTGCCAGACCTCCCGGTCGAGGCCGGCCTTGGTGAGCTCTTCGCGGGCGATGGCGTCGGCGTCCCGGAGGATGTCGAGACGTTCACGGGTGACCTCGCCGATGATGCGGATGCCGAGCCCGGGCCCGGGGAACGGCTGGCGCCACACCATCTCGTCGGGCAGGCCGAGCTCGGTGCCGACCGCGCGCACCTCGTCCTTGAACAGGGTGCGCAGGGGCTCGATGAGGGTGAACTGGAGGTCGTCGGGCAGCCCGCCGACGTTGTGGTGGGACTTGATGTTGGCCGCACCCTCGCCGCCGCCGGATTCGACGACGTCGGGGTACAGCGTGCCCTGGACGAGGAACTCGATGTCGTTGGCGGCGTCGATCTGGCGCACCGTGTTCTCGAAGACGCGGATGAACTCGCGGCCGATGATCTTGCGCTTCGTCTCGGGCTCGCTGACGCCGGCCAGTGCGGTCAGGAACTGCTCTTCGGCCTCGGCGACGACGAGGTTGATGCCGGTGATACGGACGAAGTCCTCACGGACCTGCTCGCGTTCCCCCTTGCGCAGCAGCCCGTGGTCGACGAACGCGCAGGTGAGCTGGTCGCCGATGGCCTTGTGGACGAGCGCGGCGGCGACCGCCGAGTCCACGCCCCCCGACAGCGCGCAGAGCACCTGGGCCTCGCCCACCTGCTCGCGGATGAGGGCCACCTGCTCGTCGACGATGCTCGCGGGCGTCCAGTCGGGCGCGAGGCCCGCGATGTCGTAGAGGAACTGGGCGAGCACCTGCTGGCCGTGCTCGGAGTGCATCACCTCCGGGTGCCACTGGACGCCGGCGAGGCGGCGCTCGGCGTCCTCGAAGGCGGCGACCGGGGCGCCCGCGGTGTGGGCGAGTTGGGTGAAGCCCTCGGGGGCGGTCTGGACGGAGTCGCCGTGGCTCATCCACGTGGAGAAGCCGTCGGGCAGGTTGTCGAGCAGGACGCCGCGGGCATCGAGCAGCGTCGGCGTCCGGCCGAACTCGGACAGTCCCGTGCGGGCGACCTCGCCGCCGAGGGCCGCGGCCATCGCCTGGAAGCCGTAGCAGATGCCGAACGCGGGCACGCCCTGGGCGAACAGCGCCGGGTCGACCTGCGGGGCGCCCGGTTCGTAGACCGACTTGGGGCCGCCGGAGAGGATGATGGCCGCCGGGTCCTTGTCCATGATCGCCTCGACCGACGCCGTGTGCGGCATGATCTCGCTGAACACCTTCGCCTCGCGCACCCGGCGCGCGATGAGCTGGGCGTATTGCGCGCCGAAGTCGATGACGATGACGGGGCGATGGGTCTGGGAGGCCATGGGGGGATTCTAGGTCCCGCCACGGGCACGGCGAGGGCTGCCTGCTCCCGAGGGTCGTCGGGGGATCCAGGCGGCGTTCACGCACCGCGGAGCAAGCGTGGTGGGCGGGGCTACCTGGGCCGAAAGTGCCGCTCGCGATAGTACGAAAGTCCCATGGCTTGAATCGCGAGCGCGGGTCTATTGTGCGACCAACCGCGTGTCAGGGACATGCCTTGAACGCCGGCTAGAGAGAGATGCATCGTCCAACCCTCTACGCTGCACCGACGCTCACCACCAGCGGCGCCTTGGTTCTCACCGCGATTCCTGCTCACACCGACACGCGCGACGGTTCCCGAACCTGCAGTTCCGGATAGGCGGCCACCGTCCGCTCCACCTCCGAGTCCGCGGTGAGGCACACCCACACGCACGTCGCCTCTGGCGGATCGCGAACCTACACGAGTGGCTACACCACCGTGTACTCCAGCTCCGCCCAGTACCGGGCAGAGACGTGGACGGCCTCCAGCCCGAACACGCTGAGTGGGGCGTCCAGCTCCTGCCTCCCGTCGGTCCAGTGACCGTCACGACAACCGGCCGGGCCCGGGCAGTGCTCCGTTCATCCGTGGCACTGCTCGGCCTGGCGATCACGCTGGCCGGCTGCTCGGCCCCCACAGCGCCCAGCCCGATCGAGAGCGGCCCCCCTCGCCGGTCGTTTCCGCTACCTCGGCAGCCTCTCCCACCTCAGCAGCGTCCTCCACCCCTCCAGAGTGGCAGCGCATGGAGGCTGATTCCTGGGGCATCACCGACCCGCCGCCCGTAGCCGCCACGCAGGTGGTGAGGCCCGAGGACCAGTGCCCCCTCGTGGTGGACTGCATCGAGCAGTTGGGCTTCAAGCCCAGCGGTTGTCGCGGCTGGGAGGGTGGCGTCGGCATCAGCTACCGCAACGAGCAGATGGACGCGGCGATGTTGGTCGCTTACACGTGCTCGGCCCAGTACCCGCCGCCGCCCGAGTTCTACCGGCCGTACTCCCACGAGATCATCCAACGGATCTACCAGTGGATCCGGGAGAAGCAACTCCCGTGCCTCGTGTGCCCGCTGAACGTGCCACCTGACGTGATCCTGCCGACGTGACCGGACCACTCCGGCGCGCCCTGACCGCCACCACCGGACTGCTGGTGGCGGCGGTGCTCCTCGCCCTTGCCTTCTGGGCCGGGCGGGTCACCCTGCCGGCCACCCCCGCGGACTCGGTGATTCGATGAACATCGGAAAGTCGCTCAGCGGCGACGAGGGGACGCGGGGCTCGCTCCGGCGGGCGAGCTCGAGTTCTGGCTGCTGCTGAGCGCCGAACAGACCTCGATGATCCCGCGCGACGCCGACGTGCCAACAAGCCCTCGGCATGGACGCCCCCTTCGGGGCCGTGAGCCGTGTCACGACGAAGGGGCTGACCGAGTGGCCGGTCGTCGGGCAGTACCGCGCACGCGACCCGTTCGGCGATCTCTCTGCCGGGGTCGTCATCGCCGGCTCCCCCGACCTGGTGGCATCCAACCTCCGCATCGTCGTCACCACCCCGGACGCCGTTGCCACGGCGATGGCCGCCGTCGTCCCGCTCATCGATGCACCGCAGGCATCCGACCTCAACGTCACAGCGCCCCTGAGCCTCGCCGAACTCCGTAGCGGGGTCTCGTCGGACCTGGGTGCGTTCGCCCGGACCCTGTTGTGGTCGGTGCTGGGTCTCGGAGCGCTTCTCGTCGCCGTGGTCACCTTGGCGGACGTCCTGGTCCGCCGCACGGACCTCGGCCGCCGCCGCGCCCTGGGCGCCACCCGGGCGACCATCGTGGCACTGGTCGTCTTCTGGGCGGGGTTCGCGGCGACCGCGGGCGTGCTCGTCGGCACGGCGACAGGGCTGGTGATCGGTGGGCAGCTCGGCGTGGCGGTCCCCGCGGATTTCGGGGTGGGTGTGGCGGTCCTCGCCTTGATGACGTCGGTGACGGCGGCGGTGCCTCCGGCGTTCTTTGCCGCCACCCGCGACCCGGCCCGGGAGCTGCGGACGCTTTAGTGGGCAGCCTCCGCCGCGTGATTCCGACTCAGCCGCCTGAGGTTGCCCCGAGGAGGACAATGGATCCATCCCCAAGGACGAGGAAGGACAGGTTCCATGAGTGGACGACTCCAGGACAAGATCGCCCTCGTCACCGGCGCCGGCCAGGGCATCGGTGAGGCGATCGCCACCAAGTTCGCTGCCGAGGGGGCGCGCGTCATCGTGGCCGACGTGAGCGGTCGTCAGGACGACGTGGCGGCCACCATCGGCGGCATCCCCTACCACCTCGACGTCGGAGACGACGCAGCCATCGACGCCCTCGAGGAGCACCTGCGTGCGGAGTACGGCGGGATCGATGTGCTCGCCAACAACGTGGGCGTGAACGGCGCTGCGGCGCTGTGCCACGAGTACCCGATGGAAGACTTCGACCGCGTGTTGCGCATCAACGTGCGCCAGTCGTTCCGCGTGATGCAGCTCGGGCTACGGCTCATGCTGGAGCGTGGCGGCGGCTCGATCGTCAACACCGCCTCCATCGGCGGCCTGCTCGCCACACCGACGGCCGTGGCGTACATCACCTCCAAGGGCGCCATCGTGATGATGACGAAGACGGCCGCGCTCGAGTACGCGCAGAAGAACATCCGCGTGAACGCGATCGGACCCGGCATCACCCGGACGCCGTGGCTCGACAAGCTGGATGCCGCCCTCATCGACACCCTCGCCGCCCAGGTTCCCCAGGGCCGGCTCGGCGAGCCCGCGGAGATGGCGAACGTGGCGGCGTTCCTGGCGAGCGACGAGGCGTCGCACGTGTCGGGCCAACTGTGGGTGATCGACGGGGCAAGGTCTGCTGGCTGACTCGAATCGAGCAACCAGATGGGATTGACTTGATCAAATCAATCCACAAAAGTTGATATGTGTTTGCGTTGACGATCGATCAGCACCGCTCGCGGAGCGGTCGCGATCTGGTACCGGAGCTGCTGGCCGCCCTGAGCGGCGTCCGCACCGTGCTGCCGTTCGAGCGGACGGTCGGCGACGAGGTGCAGGGTCTCCCCGCCGACGCCGCCACCACCGTCGAGGCGCTGCTCATCGTGCTGCGGGACGGACACTGGCAGGCCGGGCTGGGGATCGGGCCGCTCGAGCGTCCCCTGCCCGCCTCCGTGCGGGCGGCGCGCGGGCCGGCGTTGCTGGACGCCCGGGCGGCCGTCGAGCGCGCCAAGGGGGCCGGCCCGGTCCACGTGTGTGTCACGTCGGCGTCCGCACCGGTGGCAGCAGCCCAGGCGGAGGCGCTCATCGGGCTGATCGGGACACTCGTGCTGCGGCGGACCGACGCGCAGTGGGCCGTCGTCGACGCGGTGGACGCCGCCCCCACCCAGCGCGCCGCCGCGGAGGCGCTGGGCGTGAGCCCGCAGAACGTGTCCCAGACCCTGGCGGCGTCCGCGATCGCGGTGGAGCGGGCGGGTTACCCTGTGCTCGTCCGACTGCTCGAGGAGGCCGACGCGTGAACCCGTGGCTGCAGGCGGCGATCGTCGTGGGTGCCCTGCTGACGTCGGTGTTCGCGGGCTGGGGGCTGAGCGTCGGCGTCCTGCGCCTGGCGAAGGTGCCCGACGTGATCCTGCCCACGCTGGAGCGCGACGCCTCCGGGCGGATGGTGCCCATCCTGGCGCCCAAGACGGCGCCCTCGCGGCCGCTGCTGCGCGGGGGCCTCTGGGTGGGCATCCTCGAACGCCTCGCCATCACCGGCGCGATCATCGCCGGACGCCCTGAACTGATCGCCCTTGTCGTCGCGGTGAAGGGCCTCGGCCGCTACCCCGAACTCCAACAGGCGGGAGGGGCGTCCGAGCGGTTCATCGTGGGCACGCTCGCCTCCTTCATCGTCGCTGTCGCGGTCGGCCTGGGCGCGGTCGCGCTGTTGGCCTGACGAACGTCGGCAACCATCACTCCTCTCTCACCGCTCGCCCCTCCCTCCAACCCGTGCGACGGTTGGGGCTCACGGTTGGGGCGCTACAGCGCCCACTTCGTGAGCCCCAACCGTCACACGGGGGTGTCCCCAACCGTCACACGGGGGTGTTGGACGCCGGCCCGTCCACAACCTGCCGTGCCAGCATGGGGGCATGACCAGCCCGACCCCTCCCAACCCCCCGAGCGGCCTGGCCAGCCCATGGGTGCGCCGCATCGTCGTCGCCCTGGTAGCGATCGCGGTGCTGGCCCACCTCGGCGTCGTCCTGATGACCAGCGGGACAGCTTCGGCGTCCCTGCCGGCCCGGCTGGCCGAGTTCGGTGTCCTGTGGGCGCTGGGTGTCGCCCCGTTCGCGGTGGCGGCCATCGTACTGTTGTGGGTCGGCACGCTGTGGAGCCGCGGGCAGAGGGTCGCGGGCACGCTGCTCTTCGTGGTGCTGTGCGCCTTCGTCGTGTTCGGCGCCCTCACGGGAGCCAATCACGCGGTGCTGCTCCTCGCTTGCGTCGCCGTCGCTCTCGCCGTCGGGACGTGGTTGGCGGTCCCCGTCCGGGATGGGGGCGAGGGCGGGATCGACGCCATGATGCAAGACTGATTGACAAGTCAATGGGAATACCCGGCCCGCCCCAGTAAGTTGAGGCCCCATGAACGTCTTCGAAAACGTCACCGACCTCATCGGCCGCACCCCACTCGTCAAGATCAACAAGCTCTTCGGAGACTCCAAGGCGACGGTGCTCGCCAAGCTGGAGTTCTACAACCCCGCCAACTCCGTCAAGGACCGCATCGGCGTCGCCATCGTGGACGCCGCGGAGGCCTCCGGCGAGCTCAAGCCCGGCGGCACGATCGTGGAGGGGACGTCGGGCAACACCGGCATCGCGCTCGCCATGGTCGGCGCGGCGCGCGGCTACCAGGTCGTCCTGACCATGCCGGAGTCCATGTCCAAGGAGCGCCGCGCCCTCCTGCGCGCGTTCGGCGCCGAACTCGTGCTCACGCCGGCGTCCGAAGGGATGCGCGGTGCGGTCAACAAGGCCAACGAGATCGCCGCCGAGCGCGGCGGGATCCTGGCCCGCCAGTTCGAGAACCAGGCCAACGTCGACATCCACCGCAAGACGACCGCCGAGGAAATCTGGAACGACACCGACGGCACCGTCGATCTCGTCGTCGCCGGCGTCGGCACGGGCGGCACGATCTCCGGCGTCGGCCAGGTGCTCAAGGAGCGCAAGGCGGGCGTCCAGATGGTCGCCGTCGAGCCCGAGGAGTCCCAGGTGATCGCCGGCAACAGCCCGGCGCCGCACAAGATCCAGGGCATCGGCGCGAACTTCGTGCCCGCCATCCTCGACCGCGACATCATCGACGAGGTCGTCCCCGTCAACTCCGAGGACGCCGTGGCCATGGCCCGCCGCGCAGCCAAGGAGGAGGGCCTGCTCGTCGGCATCAGCTCCGGCGCCGCGCTCACCGCAGCCGGGCGCCTCGCCGCGCGCGAGGAGAACGCCGGCAAGACCATCGTCGTCATCATCCCGAGCTTCGGCGAGCGCTACCTCAGCTCGGTGCTCTACTCCGACCTGATGGACTGACCCTGAACACCGCAGCCGGGGCCACCGGTTCCGCCCCCACCCCGGGCGCGCAACCGGTGGCCCCGCTGTCGTTCACCCCGTCGGGTCGCGGCACGCTCGGCCTCGAGTGGGAGCTCTTCGTCACCGACGCCGCCACCGGCGGGCTCGCGCCGCGGGCGTCCGATTTGTTGGACGCCGTCGGTGCGGTCCCCGACGGCCCGATCGTCGGGGAGTACCTGACGACCATGGTCGAGCTCGTCTCCGGCGTGCACGCCACGGTTGAAGACGCCGTCGGGGAGCTGGCCGGACACCTGCGCCGGCTGAGCGAGGCCGCGCACGCGCGCGGTCTCGCCGTCCTCGCCGCTGGCACTCACCCGTTCGCGACGGCGTCCGATGCACCCGTGAAACGGAGCGAGCAGTACGACGTCGTCGCCGAGCGGAACGCCTGGTGGGGCCGCCAGATGCTCATCTGCGGGGTCCACGTGCACGTCGGGGTCCCGGATCGCGACTGGGCGCTGCCCCTCACCCATTTCCTGGCCGAGCGGGCGCCGATCCTGCTGGCGCTGAGCGCGTCCAGCCCGTTCTTCGCCGGAGAAGACACCGGTTTCGCTTCGCAGCGCACGATGCTCTTCCAGCAACTCCCGACCAACGGGCTGCCGCCGGCCGTCCACGACTGGCCCGCCTTCGAGCGGTACGCCGCCGACCTGCAGCGCGCCGGCATGGTGCGGCGGGCCACCGAGATCCGCTGGGACGTGCGCCCGGCTCCCCGGTTCGGCACGGTCGAGGTGCGGGTCGCCGACGCGACCCCGACCCTCGACGAGCTGGCCTGCGTGGGCGCCTGGGCGCAGTGCCTCACCGAGTGGTTCTACCGCCAGCTCGACGCGGGCGCCCGGACCGAGCCGCTCGCACCCTGGTTCGTCCGCGAGAACAAGTGGCGCGCAGCCCGCTACGGCCTCGACGCCGCCGTGATCCCGGCCGGGCCCGGCGCGCCGGTGGCGCTGCGGGACGAGATCGGGCGGTGGCTCGGCGACCTCGCCCCCGTTGCCGCCGAACTCGGCTGCACGGACGCCCTCGCCGTCACCACCCGTCTGCTGGCCTCCGGGACGAGCGCCGAGCGGCAGCGGGCACGGGCGGCGTCCGGGGCCGACCTCGCCACCCTCACGCGTGCGCTCGTCGCCGAGACCGCGGCGTCGTTGCGCACCCACTTCCCGGCCGCGCTCCGCACCGGCGACCCGGCGGGAGCGCTCGACGCTTCTCGGTGATCACCGCGGCTGGCGGCGGCCGCTTTCACCGCGGCCGAACACCGCGTGCCGGTCAGGCGTGAACGTAGATCTTGGCTGCGTGGAGGAGCATCGCCAGGGCCACCCACGCGCTCGTGAACACGAGGGCGAAACCCACCTGGGGGCCGCCGAGGAAGGCCAGGCGCTCCGCCCACTGCTGCGCGTAGGGAACCTCTCCGCCGTGACGCTGGAGCAGGGCGGCGGTCAGGCGCGAGCCGAAGTACACGAGGAGTGACTGGCGGCCCACCCCCTGCAGCGGCCAGACCAGCGCCGAGCGGATCCGGCCCACTGCGGCGTTGCGCACCGGGCGGTCGATCACGATGTAGGCGATGGCGAAGAGCAGAACCGCCAGCGAGGCCGCCATCAGCGCGAAGGGCGGGGTCCACAGCCGCTTGAACGGCTCCAGCACCTGGGTCAGGGCGGCTCCGACCACCGCGAGCGCGAGCGTCCAGGCGAGCAGCCGGCCCAAGCCCCAGGACCAGCCGTGCTCGCGGGCGTCCAAGGCCAGATGGCCGGCCGTCGTCCCGGCCGACGCGGTCGTGAGGACGCCGAGCAGAGCCACCACGCCCTCCGGATCGTGGCCCCGGGTCCCACCCGAGTACATGTGCGGCCCGAACAGCCAGGAATCCAGGGCCAACGACGGATTGCACTCCGGGGTCAAGGCGGCGCCGGGGCAGCTGCGGGCGTATCCCAACAGCACCACGGTGTACACCAGCCCGAGCAGCAGCGTGATGACAGCCCACGCTCCCGACGTCTTGAAGCGAACATGGAGGAGCGCCGAGACCAGCACCAGCACCGCGTACGCCTGGAGGGTTCCCGTGTAGCGGAGGGTCGCCGGGTCGAAGACACCCGCCATCAGCGCGTTGTAGACCAGTCCGACCACCAGAAGCACCACCACCCGGCGGGCGGTGACCGCAACGCTGACCGACCGGCGATAGGCGAAGGCGAGTCCAATGCCCGACAGGGTGACGAACAGCGGGAAGATGAAGTCGTAGACGGTCAGACCGAGCCAGCGGGCGTGATTGAGCCACTCCGGACGATCCAGCACCACGCCCGCGAAGCCGGTCGACACGATCATGAACGAGCCCCGGGCAACATCAAGGGAGCCGACCCGCCCGACGAGGGGTGGTGTCTTCTCCCGGAGCGGTCGGCTGACGGTTCGTGTTGCGTCCAGAGCAGGCACCCGGACAGGATAGGTTAGCTGTCCGGCCGGGACGTCGCGACGCCCGGAAGCGGGTCACAGGACGCGCCGCCGGTGCCCGACCCTAGGAGCCGCATGAAGCCTTTCCTGCACCTGTCGATCCGCGACCACGACGAGGCGGCGCTCGCCGAGTTCGACTCGCTGTGCGAATTCACGGGACTCGAACCGGGCCAGATCGTGCAGTTGCGCGTCGAACAGGCACCCCTGCCGGTGATCCACGCGGACGACTACGCGGGCATCATCATCGGCGGCGGCCAGTTCAACGCGTCGGACGAGGAGAAGTCTGCGCTCCAACAACGCGTCGAGGCCGATCTCGGCCACATCGTCGACGAGGCGCTCGCCCA